>CAJCIP010000068.1 GCA_903970445.1 Verrucomicrobia bacterium Tous-C9LFEB
TGCCCGCGGGTAACCTCCGCGAGCCACTCGCCGTCCTGCGACGCGCCGACGCCATCGTGATCCGCGAAGAAGAACGCGAAGCGGTCGAGGAGCGCGTTCGCGAACTCGCCGGCCCGAACCCGCCACTCTGGTCCGTGCGACGCACACTCCGCTTCCCGCAGCCGCTCGGCGTATTCAGCGCAGGCTTGCGACCGCTCGCGTTCTGCGCCATCGCGCGCCCCGAAGGCTTCGCCGCGCTGCTGCAATCCTCCGGCTGCGGCATCATCGACACCGTCGTTTTCGACGACCACCACGCCTATACCACATCCGACATCGCCCAAATCCTCAAAGCTGCCCGCGACCTCAAAGCCACCGGCTTCATCACCACTGAAAAAGACGCGGTCAAGCTCAGCTTCGCGTTCCGCGAAATGCTGGAAACTGCCGGTCCCCTCGCCGTCGCCGCGCTCCACGCCGACTTCATCTACAAGGCCCCGGTCATGCGCACGCTCGAAGCCCGCCTCAAATCCCCCGAGCCCCACGCAAACTTCCACCCCAGCGCCGACAAACGCAAGGCGCTCGTTCCATGAGAGCGCTGAAAATTCTGATCATTCGCGTTGGGGCCATGGGAGATGTCCTCCACGCGCTCCCCGGCGTTGCCGCCCTGCGCCGCGCCCGCCCCGATTGGCGCATCGACTGGGTTGTCGACCCACGCTGGGCTCCCCTCCTCGTCGCCCGTGATGGCAAAGGACCCATCGTCAACCGCGCGCACCTCGCCGACACCAAACTCTGGTCCAGCGCGCCCCGCTCCAAAGCCACGCTGCTCTCCATCCGCGAACTTGGCCGAGCGCTGCATCGCGAACGCTATGACGTCGTCGTGGACATGCAGGGCACGCTGCGTTCCGCCGTCATCGGCCGCATGGCGCGCGCGTCGGAGTTCGCAGGTTTCCGCGATCCCAAAGAGGCCCTGGCCGCCCGCATCTACCGTCAGCGCCTGCCCCGCGAAGGCGAACACGTCGTCTTGCAGGGTGCCGCCCTCCTCAGTGCCGCCTGCAGCGTTCCGCTCACGCCCGGGGAGGTCGAGCTTCCGCAAGACACCGACGGCGTAGCCTGGGCCGCTACCCACACCAGTTCAAAACCGCTTTGCCTCCTCGCTCCTACCGCAGGCTGGGGAGCCAAGCAGTGGCCAACCGAGCGCTTTGCCGAACTCGCCCGCGAACTCGGCATCGTCGGCTTCGATGTGCTGGTGAATTCCGCCGGCCACGACGACCCTATCCCCGCCCGCGTTGCCGAACGAAGCAGCGGCGTAGCGCGTATCGTGAGCCCCGGCATCCCCGCCCTCATCGAGCTCGTGCGCCGCGCGGGCCTCGTCATCGGCGGAGATTCAGGTCCCATTCATTTGGCCGCCGCCCTCAAAGTTCCCACCGTCGCGCTCTTTGGCCCCACCGACCCGCAGCGGAATGGCCCGTGGGGACCAGGCGCGCATCGCGTCCTCCGCCACGCCTCTTCCGTTACCAGCTACAAGCATGTCGACGACCCCGATCCCGGCCTGGCCCGCATCCTCGTTCCCACCGTGCTCGGAGCCGCCGGCGATGCCCTCAATGGGCTTTCCAACTAGCGGCTGTCTTTCTTGTTGTCATTCCCGCTGGGACTCTGCGTTCATCGCCGCAGCGAAAATGCCATGCGAGCCAAACCCTGCTCTCTGCGAAAATATCCAAATGGCCGCAGCTCCACCTGCGCAACAGAACAGGACCACCTGGCAGAAAATCGCTCGCCGCATCCGCGTGCCGCTCGGCTTTGTTCTGGCTGCCGTTTTCCTCATCTTTGCGCACCCTGCGTGGCGCTCGCTGGCCTGGGGAGTGCCCTTCGCCGCCGCAGGCATTTGGCTGCGCGGATACGCCGCGGGCTATGTCAAAAAGAACGCGGAACTTACCCGCACCGGCCCTTACGCGTACACGCGCAACCCGCTGTATCTCGGCTCGATGTTCATCGCGCTGGGCATCGCGCTCGCGGCCGGACGCTGGTGGCTCGGCGCTCTGCTCGTTGTCCTCTTCCTGCTGATCTACGTCCCAACCATCCTCTCCGAGGAAGCCTTCCTCCGCTCTGAGTTCCCAGGTTTTGTCGACTACGCCGGCCGCGTCCCGCGCCTGCTGCCACGCCTCACCCCCGCTCGATTTCCTGACATTCCTGGGGAGCGTGGACGCTTCGACCGCGAGCGGTACCTCCATCACCGCGAGTACAATGCCCTAGTGGGTGCGCTCGCGATTTATGCCGCCCTCATCCTGCGCCTGCTGCTCACGCGCGGTCATTAGCCCGGGCCCTAAACACCTTTCTAGGAGACGTAGAGTTGAAGTTTGGTACGTTTCTTAGGGTGATGACCCTGTTGCTGATGTTCGCGTCGCTCTACGACGCGAAGTCCGCCAGGGCGCAGATTTTTGGCGCAAAGCCTGCCACTCCGCAACGCCCTATCCCGACGCTGCAAGCTCCCCAGGGTGGCTTTACTTTCCCGCAACACGAGACCTTGACCTTCACCGTGGACTGGCGTGTCTTCACCGCTGGGACCGCCGTCTTCCACCTGGACGCTTCCGGCGACGAGGAAAAAGTCTCTACCACAGCCGACACCGTGGGCGCGGTCAATCTTCTCTTTCCTGTTGTCGATCGCTTCCAGTCCGGACTGAACACTAAAACCGGCTGCTCCACCGGCTTCACCAAGCAGATTCAGGAAGGCCGCCGCAAAATCGCCAGCGAACTGTCGTTTGACTACGCACACGGCAAGCAGACGCAGAACGAGCGCAACCTCGTAAAGGGCACGGCGACGCACAAGGAGGCCAACATCCCGGCCTGCGTCACGGACTCGCTGTCATCGATCTTCTACACGCAATCGCAGCCTCTGGTTGTCGGACAGACGGTCGAGTTTCCACTGGCTGACTCCATGCGCACCGTCACGGTCGGCCTGAAGGTGGAATCGAAAGAAGAAATCAAGACACCCGCAGGCACCTTCCAGACCGTCAAAGTGCAGGCGACCGCTGATGAAGGTGTCGTCAAGAATCGAGGGCACATCTGGATCTGGTACACCGACGACCCACGTCACATCCCGGTGCAAATGCAGGCCCGGCTCCTCTTCGGAACCATCACCTTCCATCTGCAGTCCATCGATTTGAAGTAGAGGGATAATAGGGGCTCTACGCCAAGGTCTACATTGCAAGAGCCCGGCTTTCGCAGGGCCATAATCGTGAAATAGAACGGGGCTTTAGCCCCAAAGGGAACAGCCAACGGCTTCCCGAAGCAAGCGGCCTGGAGGCCGCAACATCATGAGCGAAACAAACGAAGAAATGCTGGAAGAAATCAATCGCGAGTCGCCGGGCGGGAGCTTCGTCACGATCGGCACTTTCCCTGAACCCGCCACTGCCAACCTCGCGCGTACCGCGCTCGAAAGTGCGGGCATCCCATCCTTCCTGCAGGGCGAGAATGCCAACACGCTTATCCCGATGGCGTTCATGGCTCGTCTGCAGGTGCGCAGCGAAGATGAAGCTGCGGCACGTGATGTTCTTACCTCCGCCGAGCTGACGCCCGAATCGATGGAAAGCGTAACAGCAGCCGAGGCCGCCGACGAAGGCACGCTTCGTTGAGCAAAGCAGTCTTCTCAGCCGGAGACCGCCCCAGGGCGGTCGTCTGCCTGTCAGGCGGTATGGACTCCACCGTGTGCGCCGCGCTCGCGGCCCGCGACTACGACACCTACGGCCTGCACTTCAGCTACGGCCAGCGGACAGAATCGCGTGAGCTCACCTCAGCGCGCGCCGTTGCGCAGACGGTCGGTCTGCTCGACCTCATGGAGCTGAAGACGGACCTATTTCGCCGCATCGGCGGCTCAGCATTGACTGACGCGTCTATCGCTGTACCGGAAGCTGTCGCCGCAAGCGCCGAGGACAGCGCGCAGCGAACGGGTGACAACGTCCCAGTAACCTATGTGCCCTTTCGCAACGCCCATTTTCTCAGCGCCGCGGTCAGTTGGGCAGAGGTGCTCGGCGCCACAACGGTCTTCATCGGCGCGGTGGAGCAGGACAGTTCCGGCTACCCGGACTGTCGGCCGGCGTATTACGACGCCTTCAATCGCCTCATCCGCGCGGGCACACGCGACGGCCGGATTTCCATACTCACGCCGCTCATTCGTCTGCGGAAACACGAGATCGTCAAGCTCGGGGTTGAACTAGGCGCTCCCTTGCATGTAAGTTGGTCGTGCTATTCGGGTGAAGCCGAAGCCTGCGGAGTCTGCGAAAGTTGCGCGCTCCGGTTGCGGGCCTTTGCGGAAGCCGGAGCGGTGGATCCAATTCCTTACGCCGCGCGTTAGCATCACATTTTCGGAGCCGGACCACGATGGCTTTGCTCCCGCCGTCTCATGGAAGGATGACTATGAAAAGAAGCAATTCCACCACTCTTGCCACGGCGTTTGCCCTTCTTCTCGCACCGCTGTCCGCGGCGCTTGCCCAGGGTGCAGCGAACGCTACCGTGCACGGTCACGTGCAGAACGCCGCGGGGCAAATCGTTGCGGGAAAGGTCGAGTTCACGAAAGATCGCTCTGCCGCGGCGAAGGACCAGAAGTATGCCCCCATAGTTCCAATTGACGCGAGCGGCAACTACACGACGTCTGACGTCACGCCCGGCGATTATTACGTCTACGTCATCAACGCCGACGGCAAGCTCATCGATCGTTTGGAGCTGAGCATCAAGGCCGGCGAAAACAAGACCCTGGACTTCGACATGACGCGCGAGGAGTATCTCAAAGCCCTCACGCCGGAAGAACGCAAAGCCATTGAGGACTATAAGAAGAAAAACGCGGAAGTCACTTCGGCGAACAAGATCGTTGCCAACCTGAATGCAACGTTGAAGCAGGTGCGGGACGACCTCTCCGCCGCCTCCAAAAACAAGGACGATGTCAGCAAAGATGTCGACTCCATGAAGTCCGCCACCGCGGCCAAGCCGGATGAAGGTCTCCTTTGGGTCACCTATGGCGACACGCTACAGGCACAGGGTGACCACCTCGCGAAGGCTGACCGCGACCAGCACAAATCTCCAAACACAGATGACGCCGTCCTGCAGCAGTACAGCGACGCGGCCGACGCCTACAAGAAAGGCATCGACCTGGACGCGGCCGGCAAGAAGCCGAATCCTTCCACCCAGGCAGCCGGTTACAACCAGATGGGCAATGCACTGGCGAAGGCGGGCAAGATTCCAGATGCTGCCGCTGCGTTCGACAGCGCCGCCAAGGTTGAGCCCGCGAAGGCAGGCATGTACTTCGGCAACGAAGCCGCCGTCATGTTCAACAACAGCAAGATGGATGACGCTCTTGCCGCAGCGAACAAGGCCATCGCCGCTGATCCGAACCGCGCTGACCCCTACTTCATCAAGGGTCAGGTGCTCGTGCAGCGCGCCACGGTCGATCCGAAGACTCAGCTTCCCGTTGCGCCCCCAGGCTGCCTTGAGGCCTACCAGAAATACCTCGAGCTGGCCCCCGACGGCCCCCAGGCTCCTACCGTGAAAGAAGTCCTCACCGGCTTCGGACAAAAGATCGACACCCGCTACAACGCAAAGAAGGGCACGAAGTAAGGCGCCGCTGGATACAAAACGCAAACGCCCCGGCAAGCCGGGCGTTGCTTCGTTGGCATCGAACAGAATCTCAATCGCTCATCATTGATCACTCATAGGAGCCTCTAGCTCACCACGAAGAACCGTCATCTCGACCGAAGCGGCGCAAGCCGCGTACTGGAGAAACCCCTGTATTCTTCTCCCATTGCCGGACTTTTACAAAGAGCCATAACTCTGATCTGCTAAAGGGCAATTCGCGCGAAAAGCCCTGCATTCTTCTTCCAGCCGCTTCGCAACACAAGGCCACAAGCCTCGCCCAGCAAACCTGAGCGCCAAAGGCGCGTCCCATGCCAGCCTGGCGCAACGTCTCAGGTAAAGGTCCCCTAAGGATGAAGACCGCTGAAGGCGCGACCTATACCACCGCCAACGGGCATCATAGAACCGGAATGCCCGAACGCATCCTCAACTTCGAAGAAGCACTCGCCGAAGTCCTCGCCCACGCAACTCCGCTTCTGTTGCGCCCACGCGAAGAAGAATACGTCTCCCTGCTGGAATCAAAGGGCCGCCCCCTCGCCTTTGAACTGCGTGCCGACCGCGACCAACCACCATTCCCTCGTTCCACCCGCGATGGCTACGCATTGCGGAGCGGCGATCCTGCCTGGAAAACAGGTAGGTTCCAGATCATTGGGTCTATCCGCGCGGGTGAACGCTGGACGGGTGCAGACCTCTGCAGCGGCGAAGCCATCGAGATCATGACCGGCGCACCTGTTCCTCCCGGTGCAGACGCGGTGCTGATGTTGGAGCACGCCGTGCGTGACGGCAATGAACTGAGACCGCTACCTGATCGCGCCCTCAGGCAGGGCGAGAACGTTGTCCCACAGGGAGCGGAAGCTCAGGCTTTCAGCACCATGCTTCCAGCGGGGCGACGCATCGGAACCGCCGAGATCGGTGTCATGGCAAGCGTCGGCGAACATACTGTAGCGGTCACGCGTAAGCCCCGCGTCGCCATCGTCGCCACCGGCGACGAACTCGTCGAACTCGCCGCCACGCCCGAAGACTGGCAGATTCGCAACTCGAACAGTGACACACTGTCCTCCCTCGTCAGTCACGAGGGCGGACACCCAGCGCGTCTGCAAATTGCACGCGACACCCGTAAAGACCTCTTCGAGCGCATCGCGCAGGGCTCCATGTTCGACCTGCTGCTGCTTTCCGGGGGTGTCTCCATGGGCAAATACGATCTCGTCGAACCTGTACTCAAGGAGTTCGGAGCCGAGTTCTTCTTCACCGGTGCGCTCATACAGCCCGGCAAACCGGTGGTGTTCGGTCGCCTTCCGAAGGCCGGCACGTTCCGAACCGACGAGAACGGTCGCCCGTTCATCGGCCCTCATGACCTCGCCAACTGGGCTGGCGAGTGGACCTACTTTTTCGGCCTTCCCGGCAATCCTGTGTCCACACAGGTCTGCTTCCAGCTCTTCGTCACGCCCTTGCTGCGCGCGTTGAGCGGCCGCAACGATCTCGCACCGCAGTTCGTCGAAGCGCGGCTAGTCGAAGATGTGAAAGGCGGAGCGAAGGTCACACGCTTCCTTCCCGCACAGCTGACCGGAGATTGGAAGGGTGTCTTCGCGCGCTTGGTCGGCTGGCAGGGCTCCGGCGACGTCACCGCCAACGCCCGCGGCAACTGCTACGCCGTCCTGCCGGCGGGTATATCGGCCTTTTCCACCGGGGAAACCGTCCGCGTTCTCCTCCGCGATTAGGCCGTTCACGAAGGGCAAAGCTTCCATTTGTTCTTGTCATTCCCGAAGGGAATCCGCGTTTTGCGGCCTGCTATCACTCCCTTCGGGGAACGTGCGAAATCGATGCATACCAAGAGTCACATGCAAGAGCGCCAAAGGCGCGACATACAACGGCCTAGGGCAGCGCCCGAGGTCACCGTGCTGCAGTGATCAAGAGCGCCAAAGGCGCGACAGATAACAGCCTAGGGCGAAGCGTAGCGCAGCCCTAGGTAAACAGATCAAGATGTTGAGCGCTGAAGGCGCGACTCATTCCCGTCACAGAGCTTGACACGCCCGGTAAAATTAAAACAGAGATAACAGCGTAGCCCGGCCATTTGCCGGGCGTTTTCTTTGCGGGTGGAATTTGGACTTCGTCCGAACCTATCCCGTTTCTTTCGAAGACTTTACGTACAAAGTACGGGGGGGGTATACACGGCAATGGCGGACCGATCCAAACTCTCCCACTACAGCCCTACGGGCCAGGCTCACATGGTGGACGTCAGCGACAAATCATCCACCCGCCGCGAGGCCGTTGCGAGTGCGTTCGTGGAACTGAACGAATCTATCCTTGCCGCGCTGCCGCAAAATCCGAAGGGCAATCCGCTGGAAGTCGCCCGCTTCGCCGGCATCATGGCTGCCAAGCGCACCAGCGATCTAATCCCCATGTGCCACCCGCTACCGCTCAGCTTCATCGACGTGACGGCTGAAGTTGTGGAAGGCGGAGTGTCGATCCACGCAAGTGCCGCAACGATTGCCGGGACCGGCGTTGAGATGGAAGCCATGACCGCAGCCTCCATCGCCGCCCTCACGGTCTACGACATGACCAAAGCGCTCGACAAGGGCATACGCATCCGCGAGATCGTGCTGCTCTCAAAATCAGGCGGCAAGAGCGGTGCTTACAAGCGTGACGATAGCTAGATCACTGCAGCAAGCACGACAGCGAACAACCTAGCCGCATCGTGCAGCACGCGATCTACGCGAAAGCCCGTGGTCTGAAGCAGCGAATGGAGCGCAGCTTCAGTGAACTTGTAGCTGTTCTCTGTGTGAATTGTTTCACCGTGTGCAAACGTGATCGCACGCCCGGCAATGTGAGCCGTCTGAGATTGCTGACTCTCAAGATGCATCTCGATGCGGCTCGCCTGCGCATTCCAGCGTGCACGGTGCGCGAACGCATCGACGTCGAAGTCTGCATCGAGTTCACGGTTCAGCCGCACGAGAACGTTTTTGTTGAATGCGGCCGTCACACCGGCAGCATCGTCGTAAGCAGCGAGCAGCGTCTCTACGCTCTTGCCGGGACCAGGTGCGAGATCCATACCAAGCAGTAATGAATCGCCGGGCTGAAGATGCGAATGGAGCTTACGAAGAATGTCCTGCGCTTCGTTCGGCGAGAAATTACCAATGCTGGAACCGATGTACAGTGCGAGCACACGATCATGCGCCGAGCGGACAATCGTGTAGCGCTCTGTGATGTAGTTCGCGACTTGTGGCTCAACGCGAATGCCCGGTGAAAGATCGGACATCGCGACGGCAGCTTCGTCCAGAGCAGAAGGGCTAATGTCGATCGGCTGATACAGTAACCCGCCTTGGTTTGCGGCTATTTCACGCAGCAGAACACCAGTCTTGCTTGCGCTGCCTGCGCCCAGCTCAGCGACGGTGACGTTTGAGCCGAGAGAAGACGAAAGCGATGTAGCGTGTTCCGCGAAGATCGCTCGCTCTGTACGCGTCAGGTAGTACTCCGGCAGCCTGGTGATCTCTTCAAAGAGCGCCGATCCAGCTTCGTCGTAGAAGAGCCAGGGAGAAAGCGTCTTCTGTGCGCCGGCAGGTTTACAAAGGCCGGCGAGAGCTTCGCGCAGGACGGCATCCTGCTGCTCGTCGGCGAACGGTAGGACTTCTATGGTCGACGAGTCGGTAGTCTGCATTCTGTCCCGGAGGTGAGGAAATGAGCGCTCACACAGAATGCCAGAATCATTGGCAGTGCGTCGCGTTTTGATCCAGACAGCTTCGATGCGGTGAACTGATAGAGGGATTAACTTTGTCCATCACGAGCAAGTCGAAGCCCGCTGAATTGCCAGCGAGTCGCCGGATGGAAGAAGTTTCGATACGTCGCACGGATGTGTGTTTGCGGCGTGACGCAGGAGCCGCCGCGCAGGATGATCTGCGAACTCATGAACTTTCCGTTGTATTCACCCAACGCTCCTGGCAAGGGCTTATAGCCTGGATACCCAGTGTAGGGAGAAGATGTCCACTCCCAAACATCACCGAACATCTGCTGAGATCCGCTCTTAGCCGAGGCGGTCGTCGGATGGAGTGCGCCAGACTCCAGAAAGTTCCCACGAACAGGCTGTTGAGCTGCGACAAACTCCCACTCGAACTCCGTCGGCAGGCGAGCGCCGGACCAGCGCGCAAAGGCATCGGCTTCGAAGAAGCTAAGGTGGCACACCGGTGTTTCCGATACCTTCTCCAGGGTTCGCCAGCCGTGCATCGTGAAGATGCTCCAGCCGGACTTCGCCGCTGTATCGCGACGCCAGTACAGCGGTGCTTGCCATTCCTGATCGCGAATGGTGTCCCAGCCTTCCGATAGCCAAAGCTCAGGGCGTGTGTATCCGCCTTCATCCATGAAGGCCAGATACTCCGCGCATGTCGTCAGACGCGAAGCCAGGCGGAACGGCGCAAGGTACACGCGGTGGCGCGGCGTCTCGTTGTCGAAAGCGAACGCTTCAATAGCCGCTGGATCGGGTGAGACACCGATCTCCACGACTCCCGGCTGAGTTGCAGGTCCTGGGGTGAACGCCAGCCATTCAAGTGGCGGGGCAATTGCTTCTTCTTGGGAAGCGCCTTCCGGCTGCGGCGTATACGCAGGCTGCAGAGGATTCGTGAAGAACGCGTGCTTGACGTCGGTAGCCGCCAATTCAAGATGCTGGTGCTCGTGCTCAAGCCCAAGCACAACGCGCCGCAATGCCTCGTCATCCGCGCCCTGTTCCAGCAGGCGCACAATACCGGCATCAACGTGCTTGCGGAATGCGAGTATCTCATCCAGACCCGGCCGCGAGAACGAAGCGCGCAGCTTCTTCTCCGGTCTGTCGCCAACGGCGTTGTAGTAGCTGTTGAACAACCAGCGGAAGTCCGCATGGAAAGGCTTGTACCCTGCGGTGAACTCGCTGAGCACGAATGTTTCGAAAAACCACGAAGTGTGCGCGAGATGCCACTTCACCGGCGAGGCCTCGGCACACGATTGCACCATCATGTCCTCCGGTGTGAGCGGCGCACAGAAGCGCATGGTGCCCTCGCGCACAGTTCGAAAGCGAGCAAGCAGGGAAGTGGCGGTTGAGTGCTGAGTCAGCATGCGTAGCTCCGCGGGCGGCATTCATCAGAGCTGAGGTCGTGAAAGCGTCTGTGGCGCCGAACCAAGTTGGATGCCGCAGCGATCGTTTGCAGACTGAAAGCCATCGGCAGTTCCTAATAGTATGCCCCCGGCGTGAATGCGGTTCCTCTCACGCATCAGAAGGCGTCTGGCCGGGTAATCTGAAAAGAATGACGAGTTACGGGTACGACGGCAGGCGCCACGGAGGGTCAGGCACATTCTTCGGAATGGTGCTGGCGTTGCTGCTCGGAGCGGCTGCGCTTGGTTTCTTTATCAACCGCGCACGCAATGGTGTCGCGGGAAGATTCGCGGCAATGATCTCTGGTCGTCCGTTGAATATCGTTTCGGCTCCCATGGTCATCGAAAAGATTCAGCGCTTGGATCGGCTCGAAACAGTGGTCTACTCGCTCGACACAGTAGTCGAAAGTCATGAATCGAATCCCGTTCTTCCGGACGCTCTCGCCGGAGATAAGCTCTTGATGATCGTTCATGGGCAAACGATAGCCGGCGTGGATTTGAGTCAGCTCAAGCCGGAAAGCGTGCAGATCAGCGAGAGCGGCGACGGGCGTTCGATCCGTCTATCGCTTCCACCTTCGCAGGTCTTCGCCACGGCGATCGACGATTCCAAGTCGCGCGTTTATCAACGTGACACAGGACTTTTCGTCGGCGCAGACCCAAACCTTGAGACGCAGACAAGAATACGGGCGCAGCAGCAGCTTCAACAGGCCGCGCTCTCTGACGGTGTTTTGGATGCTGCAACAAAGAACGCGCGCGCCACTGTGGCAGCAATGCTGCAAGGACTCGGCTTCGCTCACGTTGATGTCCAATAAGAAAGTCGTAAAAGGATGCGGTGCGCGAGACCTGCGGCTCAAGAACCGCGTCTGAGTCAGAGAGAAGGTTGATGCCAGTTCTAGACCTGCAGGCCCAGACATCCACCGGCGAACCCGCGCGCGAGTTGCAGTCAGCGCCGACAGCGTCTTCGTCTACTCTGCCCGGCAAGCCGGAGCGCAAGCCGACAATGCCCGGACTCACCGGGATTCGCACACTCCTTGCGCTAACGATCCTCTTGTTTCATTTCACGCCGGCTGGGCTGCGCTGGGATGCGCATCCCTCGATTTCGCTATATCCAATCATCGACATTGGGTATGTCTTCGTCAGCTTCTTCTTCCTCATCTCCGGATTCATCCTGGCCTATAACTACGCCGGTCGCACGTCGCCGATGAGCGCCGTTGACTTCTGGATGGCTCGCTTTTCGCGGCTCTATCCGGTGTACGTGCTCACGCTGATCATTTCCATTCCGATGCTGATCAACGAGTTTCACGTTCGATCAAGAGGTGAGTTTTGGGCTGGCGCCATTCTTACGCCGCTGCTGGTGCAGGGATGCTTTCCGCATCTGGCTACCTTTTGGAACACCGTCACCTGGACGCTTTCCTGCGAGGTCATGCTTTATCTCGCGTTTCCGTGGTTACTGCGGCTGCGATGGCCGAGCAGCACCGCAAAGCTTTTCGCGATGCTGCTTGGGTTTTGGTTAGTGGGCCTCATTCCGCACGCGATCTACACGCTCACTGATCCGGATCACCTGGGTCACATGGCGGATCGTTACAGCAATGGTTTCTGGCTGGACACACTCAAGTACACGCCGCTCGCTTATGTCTGTACATTTCTTGCGGGGCTCACCCTTGGACACCTGCATGCCTCCGCGAGGATAAGTGAGCGAACACGGGTATTCATCGGCCTCTGCGGATTTGGCGCGGCTTGGCTCGTCTGCTATCACTTTACGCAGCACCTGCCGTACATCCTCATTCATGGTGGATTGCTTACGCCCATCTTCGCGTGCGTCATCCTTGGGCTGTCCGGCCCAAGCTGGCTCGCCCGCATCTTCTCCATCAAGCCACTGGTCGCCGTGGGCGCATCGACGTACTGCCTCTACCTTTTGCACTTCAACGTTTTCGTGTTGCTGCACACGCACAACGTGCCGGAGCGCCTGCATGTCGAGCGCTTCGATCCATGGATTTCTTACGTGTTTGTGGTGGTGTTTGCGGTGTCCGTACGCAAGTGGGTCGAGCACCCAATGCAGAAGCTCATTGGCGAGTGGTGGAAGGGCAGACGGCAAAGGATAGACAATAGAGTGTAGACAGTAGACGGAGATTCTCGAGCTAACACGGCCTAGTTGTGACCTGGCCATCGCGCTTCTTCTGTCTACTGCTGATCTCTATAGTCTGCTTCTACGCCGTCACCAGCGTGCCGAGCTTTTCGCCCTTCACGACGCGGAGGATGTTGCCGCTTTCACGCATCGAGAAGATGATCATGGGTAAATTGTTGTCCTTGCACAGTGAGACAGCGGAGATGTCCATCACTCGTAGACCAAGCTGGATGATCTTCATGTAGTCGATCTCTTCGTACTTTGTGGCGGCTGAATCCTTCTTCGGATCGGCTGTGTAGATCCCATCCACCGACGTTGCCTTCAGCAAAACTTCAGCACCAATTTCCATGGCGCGCAGGCTTGCGGCTGTATCTGTCGAAAAGTATGGATTGCCGGTGCCGGCCGCAAATATAACGATTCTACCCTTCTCTAAATGCCGAATCGCTCGGCGCCGTATGTAGGGCTCAGCGACCTGGTGCATTTCAATCGCGCTCATCACGCGTGCAAACATGCCGGTTTTTTCGATCGCGTCCTGTAGTGCGATCGCGTTGATCACCGTGGAAAGCATGCCCATGTGGTCGGCAGCAACGCGGTCCATGTACATGGCCTGTTCGGCGACTCCGCGAAAGAAATTACCTCCGCCAACAACGACCGCGATCTGACAGCCGGTACGTGCAGCGTCCGCGATCTCGTTCGCTACGTTGTTGATGAATATGGCATCCACGCCGAAACCGCGGCCCGCGGCCAGGGCCTCTCCAGAGATCTTGAGAAGAACGCGCTTATACATGCTTGTGACGAGTGTACCGCGCCCTTTTCGCCGACTGGCTCAAGCCTGATCTCAGCAAATGCTTCTCTCCCGTTGCATAATTTCTCTCACTTTCCGTACAACAGGTGCGCCGGCCTGCGATAGCATGTTGTGCAAACCACTGAATGACACACGGGAGTCGCGAAATGCAAAGCAGGATCGTAGGGACGACCATGCCGGTGCTGGAGATTCTTCTGCAGCCAGGCGAAGCCGTCATCTCCGAGGCCGGCGAACTAAGCTGGATGACGCAAACCATTGCCATGCAGACGCACACGCAGATGGCGGGTGGAGGCGGGTTCCTTGGCGCGATCAAACGCATGGCCGGAGGCGGAACACTCTTCATGACCGAATACACCGCGCAGGGCTACCCCGGTGAAGTCGCGTTTGCGACGAAGCTGCCGGGACACATCCTGCCGCTTGAGATCGGTCCTGGGCACGAGTACATGATTCATCGTCACGGCTTTCTGTGTGCCACGCCGCAGATTCAGCTTGGCGTAGGCTTCCAGCAGTCACTTGGAGCTGGCATATTTGGCGGCAGTGGATTCTTGTTGCAGAAGATTTGGGGTTACGGCACCGCATGGCTCGAACTGAGTGGCGAAACGGTCATCCGTGATCTGCAGCCTGGCGAAACGCTGCGCGTGCATCCTGGCCACGTTGGCGCTTTCCAGTCGTCAGTGAGTTTCCAAATTACACGCGTGCCGGGTATTAAGAACATTCTTTTTGGGGGGGACGGCATTTTCCTTGCTGCGCTTACCGGGCCCGGGCGCGTATGGTTACAGACACTGCCCATTGCCAACCTTGCTCATTCGCTGCAACCGTACCTTCCTCACAACGGAGAAACCAGTCGCAGAGACAGTTCGCTGAGCGGCGCAGTCATCAGTTCCATTTTCGACAGCAACCAGTAACATCAGCTTCAAGCATTCGGGCTCCGCAGCACCGTTGGTTCTAAGTGAATCAGGAGAAATGCAATGAGCGATCCGTCTTACGGCAGCGTTCCGCCGCCAACACAGCCTCTCAGCGACCCGGCCAGCGCCAGCGCCGCAGGCTACCAGCCCCCGTACAACGGCCAGGCCTATGGTGCGCCGCCACCACCGCCCTACGGGCAGGCCCCATACGATCCGAATGCCGTTCCGCCACAAGCGGCAGGGCTGAGTGATAACGCGGCCGGTGCGATTGCCTACTTGACCATCATTCCGGCGATCATCTTCCTGGTGATGGATCCGTACAACAGAAAGCCGTTCGTAAAGTTCCATGCCTTCCAGTGCCTTGGAATCGCCGTCACAGGTTTCTGCCTCGGCATTATTGGCATCATTCCGATTCTCGGCTGGATCGTTTTCATACTCGGCTGGCTGACGCTGATGGTGACCATCGTGATCTGCATCATCAAGGCCTCGCAGGGCGGCGCGTTGAAGCTGCCGTTCATCGCAAAGTTTGCCTCGCAGCAATCCGGTTACCCGATCTAGTTGGGAGATTGGGCTTTACTCCTATGCACCGTGGGAGCCACTTCTGCATGAGTCAGGAACGACGGAAAGAGCTGAAAGGAATCGCAAGATGAGTGATCAGAACTACGGCGGACCGCAACCGGGCGGATGGGCGCCGGTACCGCAGCCGGGCGACCCCGCAGCCGCCTCCAACTATGCCGCAGGCTCGGCACAGTATCCGCCACCCCCACCGCCGCCACCTCCCGGCTACGGCGCAGGTCCAGGGTACCCGCCGCCACCGCCAGGGCAGCCGCCATATGGTCAGCCGCCCTATAATCAGCCGCCGTACGGAACCCCGCCTCCCGCGGGTGAGGGGCTCTCGCCGACAGCAGCGGCCGCGATTGCCTACCTTACGTTCATCCCGGCCATCATTTTTCTGGTCATCGATCCTTATAAGAGGATCAGCCTGGTGCGTTTCCACGCGTGGCAGTCCATCGTGCTGACCTGCGTTGCGGTTGCAGTATCGATCGCGTTCACGATCCTTGGATTCCTGCCGCTGCATTTCTTATGGATACTTTTTGCGCTGGTGCATACCGTCATCAGCCTTACCCTGTTTGTCTTCTGGCTTATCGCTATCATCAAGGCGAGCAAGGGCGAGCGATACCACATTCCCGGTATCGGCCCACTTGCGGAGAACTTCGCCGCGAAGGTCTAACTTGAACTTCTTTCTCGCGAGCCGGACAGCTTATCTGTCCGGCTCTCGTGTCTTTACAAATAAACGGTGAAGAGCCGGACTAGACCGTTGCCGCATCCACGACCAACACGTAGACTCACTCGCATGAGCATCCATCGTTCTTTGCTGACCGCCGCCGCTGCGCTTCTCTGCGCCTTACCTGCTGCACACGCCCAAGACTGGGCGAAGGCGGCGCTGGCGAAAAGTCCACGCCACGGCGAGTTCGTCACCATCACTGAACCTGGCGGACGCAAGCTACAGGCGTGGGTTGTGTACCCGGAGATCAAAGACAAAGCTCCAGTCGTCGTGATGATTCACGAGATTTTCGGCCTCACCGACTGGGCCAAAGAAATGGCGGACGAACTCGCCGGTGCGGGCTACATCGTGGTTGAGCCGGATCTGCTCAGCGGCTTCGGCCCGGCGACCACCGCATCGGAACTCGATCATCCACGCGCCGTGTTGGCAAGTTATCAGCAGCAGCAACAAGCGCCAACGGACCACAGCCACATGCAGGGCCCGATGAGCGGAGCGGGCGCTGCGTTTGTACCCGCAAACCCTGGCGGCACTTCAGCATTTCTGGATCAGGGCTCAACGACCCGTGCCGTCTCATCGCTTGATGCTGCACTTGTGAACAAGGATCTTGATGCAGCCGCTGATTACGGCAAGAAGCTGCCCGCCGCTAACGGCAAGCTTTACGTTGCGGGCTTCTGCTGGGGCGGCGGGAAGACATTCCTCTTTGCCACTCACCGCTCGGACCTGAGCGCCGCTTTCGTCTTCTACGGTCCTCCACCACCGGCTGACGCAATGAAGAGCATCACTGCTCCCGTGTACGGCTTCTATGCTGGAAATGACGCTCGCATTACCGCGACTGTGCCGCAAACGCAGACCGACATGAAGGCGGCGGGAAAGACGTACGAACCCGTTACTTATGATGGCGCCGGTCACGGCTTCATGCGCGCTGGCGAGGCGCCCGACGCAAGCGCGGAGAATTCGGCGGCGCGGCAGGCGGGATTTCAGCGGTTGGTGAAGTTGTTGGGTGGGGTGCGCTAGTACGCGTCGCCACCTACTTCGCCGTGCATCGTGTCGAGGTTTTCGAAGCGCGTGAAGTCTGCAAGATAAGCGAGATTCACTGATCCCGTGGGGCCGTTGCGCTGCTTGGCGATGATGATCTCTGCCTTGCCCTTCAGGTCTTCGTTCTCGCGGTCGTAATACTCTTCGCGATGAATGAAGGCGACGACGTCTGCATCTTGTTCGATAGATCCTGATTCGCGCAGATCGCTGAGCAGCGGCTTTTTGTCGCCGGTACGCTGCTCGCTTCCACGCGAGAGCTGGGAGAGCGCAATCACCGGGACACCCATTTCTTTCGCGAGCGCCTTGAGCCCGCGCGAGATGGCGCTGACTTCCTGTGTACGGTTTTCGAACTTCTTCTGCGCGCCGCTGGTCGAGCCTGTCATGAGCTGCAGGTAGTCGATAACAATGAGATCAAGTTGGCCGCTGTTTTGCTGCTTGAGGCGGCGGCACTTCGCGCGCATCTCCGCAAGCGTAATGCCGGGCGTATCGTCGACGAACATCTTGGAATTCATCAGGCGGTCGAGCGCAGCAATCAGCTTGCCCTTGTCTTCGCGAGGGATGAAACCTGTTTGCAGCTTGCGCGAGCTGACGGCAGCTTCGCTGGCGAGCATGCGTCGCAGCAGCGACTCCTTCGACATTTCTAGTGAAAAGATTGCAACGACGCGGTCGTCCTTCACCGCGCAATTCTGCGCGATGTTGATGGCCCACGCAGTCTTGCCCATCGACGGGCGCGCCGCGATGATGATCAGTTCGCTGTTCTGAAGGCCACTCGTCATCTTGTCGAACTCGATGTAGTGCGTGGCGAGGCCGGTGACTTCGCGGCCTTGCTCATACAGCGCATCGATCGAGCCGAAGGAGTTTGCAACGATGTCAGGAATCCCCGAAAAGCCGCGCTGAATGGCAGAGTCCGCCACATCCGCCAGCCGCGATTCAACGCTGTTCAGAACATCGGTGGCGTCTTCGTTCTGGTCGGACGCCAGCGTCATGCCGTCGCTGAAAATGCCGAGCAACTGCCGCAGCAGGCTCTTGTCCTTGATGATGCGAACGTAGTCTTCGACCTTCGGATTGCGCGGAATGCCTTCCGTCAGGAATGCGAGGTAAGCTGGTCCGCCAATGGCATCGAGCTCACGCTTGCGCGAGAGCGCGTCCATGACGGTGATGTAGTCCACCGCATGTCCGTGCGCGAGCAGATCAACGATCGTGCGATAAATGCGCTGGTGCGAGTCGAGTGAGAAGTCTTCTGGAGTCAGCTTCGCGGTCGCATCAGTGATCGCGACCGCATCAAGCAGCATCGCGCCAAGAACGGTGATCTCGGTCTGAACGGAAGAGGGGAGGCCGTCTCCCATGGGATCGGGCATTGCGAGTACGGCCATTGGTGCTTCTAAGTTTCTAGGAGACTGGCCTGTGTATACCAGTGGGAAATAGGACATTCCTCGATCGCAGAGAACGCTGAATGTAAGAAGGCGCGTGGCGGATAATGGAACATCTTGTCAGCTTTCTCTCGGTCCCTAGCAGCTCTCGTTGCGTTCTTGACGTCTCTGCCCGTCTGGGCAGAGATCTTGGGCGGGGCAGTTTGGAACGGTGTCAACTTTGCGGTAGTGATGTACATCACTATTTCGACACTGAGCTGTGTTGGTCTCGTACTGGGGGTGTTTACAGCATTCAAGCGTTCGCGGTTGTTTGGCTGGATTACATTCGCGAGCAGTCTGATGATGGCTTGCTTAGCACTGACCTTTCTCACTGGATTTCTCTTCGGTCGGGACAAAAGTCTTCCGCTGAGCAGCCCGGTGTTCTACGGAAGAGTCGCTGTTCCGATACTCGCCGTTTATTGCATTTGCATATTTAGCTGTTTGGCAACAGCACTGCTATGGGCACCGGCAGAACGCACGAAGTAAACCAACCTACTTCGTGCGTTCTGCGTAGACCTTCTGCGCTGCGATCAGGCCTTTGCCAAACGCCGACCCAAAGCTGACGGGTCCGAAGTGTGCCTTCAACTGCGGCAGGCTCTTTTCGACAACTTGCTCCAGCGCGCCGATCAGCGCGATGGTGTCCATGTAGTCGAAGAAGCCGAGATGGGCGATGCGGAAGATTTGTCCCTTCATCTCGCCCTGACCGTTGGTGATGATCGCCGCGAAGCGCGACTTCAGTTCCTTCACGATGAGGCCGGAGTCGACACCTTCGGGCGCGTAGACAGCGGTTGCCGCTGCTCCGGGAGAGTCGCCGTTGTAGAGCTTGAATCCGAGGGCTTCCACGGCGGCGCGGGTCATCTCGGCAATGGTCTCGGCGTTATCCACCAGCTTCTTACGGCCAGCGGCGAGGTCGCCATCGGCTTGCGCCGCAATCCAGTCGAGCGCTGCGCCAAGAGCAGCGATAAGTGCTACTGCAGGCGTATACGCGGACTCGCCGTTCTTAGCGTTCTTGCGCTCTTTGCGCAGGTCGAAGTAGTAGCGCGGGTTGTAAGTCGCTTCCATGCGGTCCCACGCACGCTGGCTGACCGCGAGGTAGCTCAGGCCTGGAGGAATCATCACGGCCTTCTGCGAGCCACCGATGAGTACGTCAATGCCCCACGCATCCATGTCAAGGTGCGTTGTGCCGAGCCCGGTGATGCCATCGACCACGAGCAGGGCTTCAGATTTCTGCTCCTTGAGCAGCTTGGCAATGTCTTCCACATAATGGCGCACGCCGGTGGAGGTTTCCGTCGCCTGCACAAACACCGCGCGCGTCTCGAGCCTGAGCTCTGCCTTGATCTTCTCGATGTCGAATGTCTTGCCATAGGGCTCAGAGACGAGATCGACTTCGCAGCCAAAAGCTTTTGCCAATGCACTCCAGCGCTCGCCGAACTTGCCGGCGGAAAGTACGAGTACGCGGTCGCCAGGCGAGGTCAGGTTCGATACTGCGGCTTCCATCGCGCCGGTGCCGGACGACGACAGGATGATCACATCGTTCTTCGTGCCGACGAACTCTTTTAGTTGCGCGAGCACGCGCGTGTAGAGGGCGCGGAACTCCGGCGTGCGGTGGTGAATATCGGCGGCGGCCATGGCAAACTGCGCCGCGGGAAGCAGGGGAGTAGGACCAGGTGTGAACAAGCGCGTCTTACGAATCATGGCTCTATTCTAGCGAGCGGCCCGTCTGCTATAGCGAGTAAACTTGAGGGTGCAGGAGTGTGACATGCCGACGATTTCGGAACGTCTCGAAGAAGACATCAAGAGCGCGATGAGGGCTCGCGAAGAAGTGAAGCTGACGACGCTGCGGATGGTGAAATCCGCGCTGAAGTCGAGGGAAATCGATAAGCGTGAGCCGCTGACGGACGCGGAACAGCAGAGCGTGCTCACCACTCTGCTTAAGCAGCGCCGCGAGAGTGTCGAACAGTTTACGAAGGGCAATCGACCTGAGCTTGCCGCGAAAGAGCAGGTTGAGATTGAGCTGATCGACGCTTACATGCCGCAGGCTGCGAGCGAAGAAGAAATCCGTACGATCGTGCTCGGCGCCATCGAGCACATGGCCAAAGACGCAGGCGGCAAGCAGCCCGGCCCCAAAGACATCGGACCCACCATGAATGTGGTGCGCCAGCGCATTCTCGCCAGTGGCATCCGCGCTGATGGCAAGTTGATCAGCGAAATGGTGAAGGCCGAGTTGGCAAAGGGCGCTTAGCGAAGTCTGAAACGCAAAAAGAACACTTCACTCGTTGGTGTGCTTCCGTACGTAGCAACGAGCGGTCCTGGTGTGCGATACGCGGTGAACTGCACGCCCGGCGCTACGAGCACTTTGCTGCCCAGCTTCACATCGTGGTCGTATCCGAAGGTGAAAGCCGCAACGTGACCGATCGACTCCTCGCGGAAGTTGGGTGGAAGAGCCGTTCCGGGTGTGAGCAGCAGCTCGTTGGATCGTCCGGCGTTTTCCATGCGTGTCCAAGCGTAGTTGCTGCCGCCGAAACGCAGCAGAGCTTCCAGCAGATAACTGTTTTCTTTGCTGCTGTCGGTCAGCGATCGTGTGCGTCCCCATAGAGCAGTCGTCGAAAGATCCAGCCTTGGCTCTGCCACCATGTGCATGTCCGGCATGGCCTTCGTCTGCGCGGAAGCGTGCGGAGCTTCGCCCATGTCCATGCCCGGCATGTCGGTCATGTTCATGTTGGAGTCGATCGGCTTGCTCGCGCTCATGTTCATGCCTGGCATGGCTTGCGCCATAGGCATGTTGCGGGTACGGAAGGTGTGGTGATACATCACGCTCGCGGTCTGTCGCTGCTGATCTTCCCCGGGGTATAGCGCTTCGGGTGAGGCAATGCGGGCGACGGAGTATTGCCCGGTCCAATCGACGGAAGGTGATACCGTTAGCCGCGTTGCGACTGAGTCGATGTTGTGTCCGTTCGGAGACGGCTCAAAGTGCCAATGCGCTTCATCCGGTTCTGCGCCGTGGAAGCCTGAGAGTTCGACGCGCGCCCACTTGTACGTCACGCCGCTCGTGACCACGTTGAAGGCAATGTGCGTGGAGTCTTCCTGATGATGTCCGAGCGCGGCAATTGGATCTTCGCTCGCGGACTGCCGATGCGGGTAGGCCGTTGGACCGATCGCTGGATCGCCCACAGGTGCCGCGTACAGCGAGAGAAGCGTGTTGTGCGAAAGCTTTAGGTCGTATAGCGCGGCGACTTCCATGAAGAAGTCATGCGGATGTTGGCCATCGACGATCGGCGCACCGAACGCTGTTTCGCCCTGCTGAAACAGCTCTGGATACTGGCGACTGCTCATGGTGCCAGGCTCGAACGACAGCATGGTGCGTAGCGTTAGCTGGCCGCCACGCCCATCCTCGCCAAAGGCATGTTGCGCCATGGGCATGATCCAGTTTGTTGAAAAGAAGGCGTCATGGTTGCGCGGCGAGTCAGCCTGCTGCTGCGTGTCGGCTGCGAACGCGTTCGCATGCAGCATCAGCATCCAGCCGCCGCGCTGGGTCATGAGCATGGGGACTGGTGTGCTTGCGGGCTCTGCGCTGGTGCCCGAGGAGCCATGCTGTTGCTCGGCTTCGATGAGAGTGCGAGCTGTCATCGTCAGCTGTGGGTATGCAGATGCGGTGAGTGCAAAGCAGAGAACTAAGCTCCGAAAAAAAATCATGCTCCTGGAGCCTCTGCATTGTGCACCGGTTGCTTGCAAACGCAGTCGAGGCAAGCGTGCAGCGAGCACGCGCCGCAGAACTCAGCCAGTGCCTTGCGAAGCGCTGCACGTGCACGATGTGCACGCACGCCCGCGTTGCCGGGAGAGAGCTGATGACGCTCCGCAAACTCCGTTAGGGGCATTTCGGCGAGGTCGACTTCCCGCAGCAACTCCGCATACGAAGGTCGAAGTTGCGGGAGAACATGCTCGATGCATCCGCAAACAAAGTCATGTGTTGAAGGCTCAGGAACAGCAGGTTCGGAATCACCAAATTCATTCTTCCAGCGTTCCATGGCAGAGGCTTCTGAGGTGCGGCGGCGGTAGTGGTCAATCACTGCGTTACGCAAAACCGCATAAAACCAGGCCACGCTGGACTCGGCATTCGGCAAATCCCTGGTATGCGCGTTCTCGAGGGCGCGCATGTACGCACCTTGCAGAATATCTTCGGCAAGTGTGCGATCGTCCACGCGCCGTTTCACGAAGCTGAGAAACGAAGCGCGGCGGCTCAAAAGGGTTGGCAGGTCGATTGATGGCATGATGAGGGAATGAAGTGGGCCAGAAAAACAACGCTGGCCCGCCCCATAGAGCTATTTCATCGGGCAGCAAGGGCAAGTGCAGTTCGGATTGGAGCATTCCGGGCTGCACGTACAAAGGCGCTTGTTGGTCATGATGATGTCCTTTCCGCGACAGCAAACGCTGCCACATTCCATAAGACGCAGATGTGCTTGGGACATTACAGTTGCGGATGGCGCAGGTGAAAACCGGTTCTCTGCTGATACGCATGAGCCAGAGCGCAAGCCTTCGCGTCTCCGTAGAGCGGTGCAAGAAACGTGATCGAAACCGGCGTGCCTGGGCCACCCACGTTGTTCTGCGCTCCATCCTCGGTACTCGGCGCAGGGGGCGCGTCCTTGCCGCGAATGCCGTTGGGCACAATCACCGCCGGCTGGCCGCAGAGGTTTGTTGCGGTGAGCTGCGTTCCGCCCGAGGGCGTGACAATCACATCGAAATCCGCGAAGAGCTGGTGCATCGCCTGCATGGCAAGCGTGCGAACGCGCGACGCGTTGATGTAATCCACGGCTGGGTAAAGCCGTGCCACGCGAAACTGATTCGGCCAATCGAAGGGCTGCTGGCCATTCAGCAGCGCATCGCGGCCGGACCGCGTGAGTTCATCAAAGGCAGCGGCGGCTTCGGCTTCCAGCATGGGTACGATCGAACCAAACGGCAGTTTGGGCAATTCGACAGGCCGCAGCGTTACACCCATCCCGCGAAGGACATCGAGCGTCCGCGCTGTGTAGGGGAAGTCATACAGCGCACGCTCGTAGCTCGCCTTCCTTCCTGAAACGCGCAGCGTATAGGCTTGCAACTCCTTGCCTGAAAGCGTCTGGCTCGGGGGCTTGATCTCCTGGAGTGTTGGCCTGTCGAACGCAGATTTTATGTAGCCGACGCGGAGCTCCCTGATGTCTGCGGTGAAGTCCGGGTTGAAAGCCGCATTACGCACGCTCAGGTCACTCTCGTCAGGACCATACATGGCCTGCAACACAAGAGCGCAGTCCTCTACAGAACGCGTGATGGCGCCGATCTTATCCATTGACCAGGACAGCGCCATGGCTCCTGTGCGCGGAACCAGCCCGAAACTGGGGCGCAAGCCGGTGACTCCACAGCGCGTCGACGGCGAAGAAATTGATCCTAGCGTTTCCGTCCCGATAGCAAAGCCGACGCAGCCCGCCGACACGGAGCTCGCACTTCCCGCAGAGCTGCCGCTCGAGCCCTGCTTCGGGTTCCAGGGATTCCGTGTGCGTCCGCCGAACCAGAGGTCTCCCTGCGCGAGCGCACCCATACTGAGCTTGGCGATCAGCACCGCGCCGGCTGCGTCCAACCGCTTTACGGCTTCGGCGTCGTAGTCAAACTGCTGTTTCTCAAAGCCGCCCGCGCCCCAGGTCGTTGGATAACGTGCTACGGCAAGCAGGTCCTTTGCGCCCCATGGAATGCCGTGCAGCGGTCCGCGGTAGTGTCCATTTGCAAGTTCTGCATCCATCGCAGCGGCTTGTTTGAGGGCTCTTCCCTCCGTGAGCGTGATGACGAAATGCAGCGACGGATCAAGGCGCTTCAAGCGTCCTAGATACATCTTCGTCAGAGCAACGGAAGTGACGTAGCGTTCTCGGATAAGTGCGCCAAGCTCGCGTACGGTGCAGAAGGCCAGGGTCTCGAGCGGTGGCCGACCGAGCATGGCTTCGCCGTCATCACTGGCAAGCCCAGCCTTTTTGAAGATCGCTTTTGCACTCGGCAACAGGCTGAGTTTTGCCGGCTGCCGCACTGTGTCGAGCTTCATGCCTGACGGCACCGGGTCTTGTACGAGTGATGGCGCAACAGCATTTGGGAGTGACACCTTGCGGATCTCCGCGATATCTTCGCGTTGCGAGGTAAGCTCTTCGAGCATCATCATGCGCTGCTCTGCCGTAAACTTCACGCCGGCTATCGCTGCTGCTTGCTCGATCATCTCCGGAGTGATGGCGACGAAGTCAGGCGGTCGATCCTGCGTGGATACGTTCTGTGCGTCGGCGCGTGCGGCGAGTCCAAGCAGCGCGCCTGGAAACAGGGTGCTGCCGAGGCCGGCAACGCTCGTGACCGTGAGGAAGCGGCGGCGGCTGGTACGAACACTCTGTTCAGCAGGAAGGGTCATGCCGGATTATTGCAGGGATTCCATAGAAAAATGTCGGAGCGTGTCACCTGTTTGCTACGGCTTCCCGTCACAGAAATCGAGCGGGTGAGTGAGCTGCTGGGCGGCGTCTCCTGAGGACTGCAGGTGCATGCTCGCCACCCCTCGCAACTAGAACGCAGAAAGAGAAAGGCTCGCGAACCTTTTCTCTGCTGCTGCCGTAGCGTGGCGTGAGTCTAGATGTCCAGGTTTTTTACGTCCAGCGCATTTTCTTCAATGAACTTTCGGCGGCTTTCCACGTCTTCACCCATCAGCGTCGTGAAAATTTCTTCTGTGGCGGCGATGTCTTCCAGCTTCACCTGCAGCAGCGTGCGCTTGGCCGGGTCCATCGTAGTCTCCCAAAGCTGCGGCGCTGTCATTTCGCCAAGTCCCTTGTAGCGCTGCACGTCGTATCCCTTCTTGCCCTGTTCAATGATGTAATCGAACAATTCGCGCGGGGTCTTCTTCTCGATGGGATCCTGTGACTCACGCGCATTGCGGCGAGCACCGGGCTTCGCTTCGTTGGCGGTGCCAGGAGCGGACGCGATGGTTTGGTTCACACCTTCCATTTCCGCTACCTCTTCTGCTTCGTCCAGATCGGACTGTGATGGCGCGGTCACGGCGTCGCCTGTCTTCGGCTTTGCGTCTTTCGCCTCATACTCGATCAGGAACGGGCCCGTCAGCTTCTCCTTGAGTTCTATCTGACGATGCAAGAGCTGCCGGCTTTCCGGCGTTGACGCCAGAGTCCAATCGATAGTGCGCGCGGAACCCTGCGCGTCCGTAAAGCTCACCGAATACAGCCCATGTTCTTCATCGCGCGTGACCTCGCTGATTGCTTTGAGCTGGTGTGTGCGCTCGATCGCTTTCAGACGATCACGCATTTCCTTCAGCTTGGCAGGTGATTCGAAGTCAGAGCGGCGCGCGGCATCCTTACCTTCATTGGCAAAAATTTCCGCGAAGGCGATCGTGATGTCGTGATCGCGCAGCCGCTTCGAAACGCGTTCGAAGTAGTTTAAGTATTCACTCAGCTGCGACATGAACTTTGTCAGGTCCTTGCCTTGAATGCGAGCGCCGCCCTCACCGTGCGTGATGATCATGCCTTCGGTGGCGCGCTTACCCATCACGCTGACGAGCTCGGCTTCGTCCTTGATGAACTGCTGGAACTTGCCTTTCTTGATGCTGTACAGCGGCGGCTGCGCGATGTACACGTTACCGCGTTTGATCAGCTCACCCATGTGCCGGAAGAAGAACGTCAGCAGCAGCGTACGGATATGCGAGCCGTCAACGTCGGCATCGGTCATCAGGATCGTCTTGCCGTAGCGCAACTTCGCAATGTCGAAGTCGTCTTTGCCGATGCCCGTACCGAGCGCCGTAATCATCGCGCGGATTTCTTCATGGCCCAGCATCTTGTCGTAGCGGGCCTTCTCGACGTTCAGGATCTTGCCCTTTAGCGGAAGGATGGCCTGGAACTTGCGGTCGCGCCCCTGCTTTGCGGTGCCGCCGGCGCTTTCCCCCTCGACAAGGTAGAGCTCGCACATATCCGGTCTGCGCTCCGAGCAGTCCGCCAGCTTGCCTGGCAGTCCGCCACCATCGAGCGCACCCTTACGGCGCGTAAGATCGCGCGCCTTGCGCGCAGCTTCGCGCGCACGTGCCGCGTCGATTGCCTTATTGATAATTTTCTTCGCAACCTGCGGATTCTGCTCCAGGAACGCACCCAGGCGCTCGTTGACGAACGCCTGCACCGGGCCTGCGATGTCGGAGTTCAGCTTGCCCTTCGTCTGCCCTTCGAACTGCGGTTGCGGCAACTTCACGCTCACAACGGCGACAAGCCCTTCACGAACATCGTCGCCGGAAAGGTTTTCCTTCACATCTTTGAACAATCCAAGCTGCTGCCCGGCAACGTTGATAGTGCGCGTCAGCGCGGTGCGGAAGCCCGACAGGTGAGTGCCGCCGTCGACGGTATTGATGTTGTTCGCAAAGCTGAAAACAGTTTCCGAATAGCTGTCGTTGTACTGCAGCGCAATCTCCATCACAAGCGGCCCGACCTCGGCCTCCATGTAGATGGGCTTTTCGTGCAACACCTGCTTGCCCTTGTTCAAATGGCGGATAAAACCTGCGATGCCATCGTTGTACTTGAAGCTCTGCGCTTTCGCTTCTCCGGATTTAGCGTCAGTAACGCGCTCATCGGTGAGATTGATCTCTATGCCCTTGTTCAGGAAGGCAAGCTGACGGAGCCGGCCAGCAAGCGTGTCGTAGTTGTATTCGCTGACCGTGAAGATGCTCTTGTCGGGAAGGAAATGCACCTTCGTTCCTCGGCGCTTGCTGGGACCCATCTTGCGCAGCTTGGAAATCGGATCGCCCTTGGAGAAGTCCATCTCCCACGCAAAGCCATCGCGCCAAATTTCGACATCGAACTCTTCGCTCAGTGCGTTCACGCAACTCACGCCAACTCCGTGCAGGCCGCCGGAAACCTTGTAATTCGAAGCATCGAATTTTCCGCCGGCGTGCAAGACGGTCAGCACGACCTGCACGGCAGGAAGCACATCGCCGTTCGGCATCGTCTTGTTGTCTACAGGGATGCCGCGGCCATCGTCGACGACAGTGATCGAGTTATCGACGTGGATCGTCACATCGATCTTCGTCGCGTGTCCTGCAAGCGCCTCGTCGACGGAATTGTCGACGACTTCATACACCAGGTGATGCAACCCTTGATCGCCCGTCGAGCCGATGTACATAGCCGGCCGTAAGCGAACGGCTGCCAAGCCCTCCAGCACGGTGATGTTCTCTCCGGTGTAACTTCCAGCTTGCGGCAAGGGGTTCTGCGGGGCTGCTGCGGCGTTCAAGTCTTCAGGCACGAACAGGATGCTCCAATCGGAAAAGCGAAGGTCTTACCGAACGCACAAAACCCTTGTAAATAAAGGCTGTTTTGCTGTTCTTTGACTCTTTTAGTGTACCACGGCGTACATTGCAGAAGTTGAGCAACGGAGGCGCAGAAAGAGCGAAAGTAAAAGGTGAAACCGATGAAAGCTACGCCTCTGGCGTGCATAGCTTGCCAAGCGTTGAAACGATGTCGATGATGCGTCGCAAATTTGTACGCAATCGATCGAGCCGGTTGCAAACCTTAGAATGAAAAGGCGTGAAGAAGGACTGGACCAGCACGGTGGCCACCCCGACGCGGGCAATGCCCACGGACGCCCGTGTGCCCGCGGAGTTCCATATCGGTGGTGTGCGCATCGCCCCAGCCACCGTGCTCGCGCCGATGGCCGGTGTTACGGACACGGTCTTTCGCCGCTTCATCAAGAACGCGTCCATGTACTCGCCCGGGGCGTCAAGCAGCGACATCGACATCGAAACCTCGAACGAGGTTTCCGGCTGCGGCCTAATCATGACCGAGTTCACCTCCGCCGACGGCCTGAGCCGCATGCGCGCGGTCAAGCGCAAGCGCTACCTCACCTACTACGAAGACGAGCACCCAATCTCAGCACAGCTCTTTGGCTCGAACGCAGAAACGCTGGCCGACAGCGCCCGCATCTGCCAGGACGAGGGCTTCGATATCGTCGACCTTAATCTAGGCTGCCCAGCCAAGCGCGTCGTCGCGTGCAACGGAGGCTCCGGCCTGCTGCGGGATCTTCCGCTCATTCGCACCATCTTTGAGCGCGTCCGCGCCGTGGTCACCATCCCGTTCACGGTGAAGTTTCGTATGGGCTGGAACGATTCCAGCATCGTCTGTGTCGAACTTGCGCGCATGGCCGAGGATTGCGGCCTCGATGCCGTCGCGTTGCACGCCCGAACGCGTGAGCAGGGCTACTCCGGCGATGCTCGCTGGGATTGGATTGCTGCGGTGAAGGATGCGGTCACAGTGCCCGTCATCGGCAACGGTGACATCCGCACGCCCGAAGACGCTGCCGCCATGGTCGAAGCGACACGCTGTGACGCCGTGATGATCGGCCGGGCCGCGCCTGCGAACCCGTGGATCTTCCGCCAGATCGCGCAATACACCGCGAGCAAGCAAGCGACAGGCATGGGCACCTACGACAAGCCAACAAACCTGGACCGCTACCGCATGATTCGCGATTACTTCGACCGCTTGTTGCAAGAGCTCGAAGAACACCCCGCGTTTCACGGCATAGCCGAAAGCGAAATTGAAAAGAAGCAACGGCGCGATCACGAAAGCGCGCAGCGTGAAGCCATTGGCAAGATGAAGCAATTCGCAAGCTGGTTCACCCACGGCGTTCCGGGTGGCGCTGCGCTGCGCCGCCAGATCTTCGAAGCAAAACGCGGCGCTGAGGTGATCGATCGCGTGGAAGAATTCTTTGCGCGCCCGACGGAAGAAACACCTGCGTTCGCACCTCAGCATGACGCTGATCTCGAGGCCGCTCCTGCCTCCTGGGGCTGATATTCAGCACGCATCCTCACGTAGGATGGGCTGTGTTGCCGTCTCGTTCAAGAACCGCACCCGATGAAGACCATGCAGCCAATGCGCTTCTACGCCGCATTGGCTGGCGCACTCTGCCGTTGCTTCTCCTGCTCTATCTCATTGCCTATCTTGACCGCGTGAACATCGGCTTCGCCGCCATCAGCATGCAACGCGACTTGCACTTCAGCGATTCGCTCTACGGCACGGGCGCGGGCATGTTCTTCCTCGGCTACTTCATTGCGCAGGTGCCGAGCAATCTTCTGCTTGCTCGATTCGGCGCACGACGCACCATCGCTGTGCTCATGATCATTTGGAGCCTTGTTTCTGCAAGCGTGGCGTTCGTGCATACGCCTCTTGCCTTTCTGTCGCTACGCTTCCTGCTCGGTATCGCGGAGGCTGGCTTCTATCCCGGCGTAATCCTCTATCTCACGCTCTGGCTGCCGCGACGCGTCCGCACCAGCTACACAGGATGGTTCATCTTCGCCATCCCGCTGGCGAGCATCTTCGGCGGCCCGCTATCCACGTGGATTCTGCAGCACGGAGCTGTTGGCCGTTTTAACGATTGGCAAATGCTTCTGCTCACGCAGGCTGCTCCCGCGCTGCTGATGGGAACCTGTCTGCCACTCTTCATGGCTGATACTCCACAGGAAGCAAGCTGGCTTACGAACGAAGACCGCGCTTCACTCGCACGCATGCGTGAGGTTGACGAGCCGCAATCGGCTAGCTCCGAGGAAATCGTTCACTCGCGTTTCCGCTTCGGCGCACTGAGCCATCTGCTGACATTCGCGCTCATCTATTTCAGCATCCAGTTTGGCCTCTATGCATTGAACTTCTTCCTGCCGAAGATCCTTCAGGCGCTGCACGTTGCGTCGCAGCGGGTTGGCTGGAATGTTGCCATCGTGTACGCCATCGCTGCTGTTGCAATGATCGTGTGGGGGCGCATCGCAGATCTTTCTCCCAACAGCAAGTGGACACTCGGCGTTCCTCTTTTCGCCGGAGCCTTAGGTTATGCTGCTACCACGATTCCAGCGGCGCACATCGGATACATTCTTCTGGCCTTCGGCATCGGTGCGGCAGGTGGACTCGCGGCAACTCCAGCCTTTTGGTCGCAGGCCACTCTCGGCCAAAAACCCAGCGAAGTGGCCGCAATGATCGCGCTCATCAACGCTCTCGGTAATCTCGGCGGCTTTGCCGGCCCGTCGGTCCTTGGCCGATTGCAGCAAATCACGGGAAGCCACGTCGCAGGAATGCTCGTAGCGAGTGCAGGCTTGCTGCTCGGAGCGCTTTTGCTGTACGCGAGCCGGCCAAGCTACCGAACCGCAAACGAATAAACAGAACAGCCGCCTTTCGAAAGGCGGCTGTTCTATGTAATGCGTCGCAGTGCTTACTTTGCAGCGTCTTCGATGTCCTTCCACTCGCTCTCACTCAGCGTCACGTCGGCCGACTTGACGTTTTCTTCAAGATGTTCGACCGACGATGTTCCTGGAATCGGCAACATTACCGGGGAACGATGCAGCAACCAAGCCAGCGAAAGCTGCGACACCGTTGCTCCATGCTGTTTCGCTACGGTGTCGAGCTTGCCGCCTGGCTGTGCGAGCTTGCCCGCAGCCACAGGGAACCACGGAATAAATCCGATATTGTTCTGCTCACAGTACTCCAGAACCTTTTCGCTCTTGCGATTGCCGATGTTGTATTCGTTTTGTACGCTGACGATCTCCACAACCTTGCGCGCCTGTTCGATCTCTTCGACAGAAACCTCGCTCAACCCGATGAACCGAAGTTTGCCAGCCTTCTGCAGCTTCTTTGCCGCACCCAGGGTGTCTTCCACGGGCACCTTCGGATCAATGCGATGCAATTGCCACAACGGCAGCGTTTCCAAATTGAGGAATCGCAGGCTCATCTCCACTTGCTGCGTGATGTACTCCGGCCGCCCAACCGGCAGCCACTTGTTCGGGCCCTGGCGCGTCAATCCTGCTTTCGTCGCGATCACAGTGCCTTTGTCATAGGGCGCGAGTGCCTCACCGATCAACGGCTCGCTGACCGCAGGGCCGTAGGCATCGGCGGTATCGATGAAATTCACACCCAGCTCCACAGCACGCTGCAGCACTTTCTTTGCATTGTCGCGGTCTTTCGGCCAGCCCCAAACGCCTTCACCCGTGATGCGCATCGCGCCGTAACCCAGGCGATTGATCTCGAGTTCGCCACCTAACTTGAATGTCTTTGAAACTTCTGCCATTGCGTATCTCCTGCGCAGCACGCGCTAGCCCATTCGATGCTCGGCAAACCTCGCGGATGCGCCGTGGCCCTTCAACGCGCGTTTGCCTCGGGTGATTGCGCACCACCGCTCTTGCGCCAAACCACACGAATTCCCTGCCTCCAACCCTCATCGAGAGCCAGCAAGTTCCACTCCACTCGCGGCGAAAGATAGCGCAGGATGGTCTCCGTTGCGGGATGAATATGCAGGGCTGGCGCAACCAGGTTGAGTCTCGGCGGAAGTTCGGAAAGCTCGACATCGTTGAAATATCCATGGCGCTGAAACTCGCCAAGGCCGGTCGCCGGATCCGCATTCTGCAAATGATGGTGCCGCACGCGGATCCAATAGTCGAGGCCCTGCAAGGCAAGCTGCAAATCGTCATCTGCTTTCAGTTCAATGACCGCCAGCCGTCCGTCAGCAGTGACGCCAAGCAGATCGAGCATGCCGCGATCACTTGCCCCCGCGATCGCCGGCACCTGTGTGTACACGTGGCGCGGGTCTAGTCTCGGTATGACATGCGACATCTCTTCGAAGCGAGGAGACTTGCTCTCTCCTTCTTCCGTGCGATTGCCAAAAGCATCATCGTCAGCGGGAACCGAAAGCTTGGCATTCGCTCTTGCGTCCGCTGCAATGCCGCGGGTCAATGGTGCAAGGTCCTGCCGCAGTACAGATTCCAACCATCGCTCTGGAGCCGCGCGATACAACGGGTCCTGCTGCGGATTGCGATCTCTCTCATCCTTCCGCTCATCATCGCCGCGTAGCCGTGAGTGTGCGGCGTGCTGGGTCACGGGTCCAATCCGTCGCGAAGGCGATACTTCACGCCTTGTATAGTCCGCCTGCTGCCCACACGGGCGGCGCCGCCGAAATAGGTCTGCAACAAACTCCGCAAGCTGAGCCTGGTTCGCTGCGGTGAGTACCGTCTCGTTCTCTCCCGCTCCCACAGCAATCACAACGGAGGACGCAAAGCTGCGGTCCGAAAGCGTCACGTGAGCTCGTGCAAATGCAAAGCCGTGCAGAAGAAACGCCAGTTCCGTCGAGCTCCGCAAACGTTGCTCAACCCTCGACTCTTCCCCTTGCGGAACGAGCCGCAACACCTGCTGAACAGCGTCCGCAAAGCGCTCTTTCGCAGCCTTCTCATCCGGCCGATGCACGAGCCGCGTCCGGAGATTGCCCGTGTCATCCGCATCGAGCTCGATCACTTCTTCTGCGTGTTCATCCAGTTCGTATAGCTCCCACTTGGCCGCAGCCGTATTCATCCACGCCATGCGCGACTGCGTAAGCATCCCCGCGCGTCTCGGCACGATGACCTTCAGCCCTTGGTACAAGCGCCGCCCACCGGCGTTCTCTCTGCAGTGGTGCAGCCAAAGAACGCCCAGCGTCAAAATTCCATCTATCATTGCCGGGCTCTCATGCTGGTTTACACCGATCACCGCCCATGCCAGATTCCCGCGAACCATTGAGCCGCGCGCATACGCGGGACCAAAGCTGCGCTCAAGGTCCATCGCTGTGCGAAATCCCTGCGGCTTCCAGTCTGCGAAGTGCCGCATAAGCACACGCTGGAGCAGCCGTAAGTAGCGTTGCCGTGTCGTGTCTCGGGCTGTTGGCGTGCGCGCCGTAGGCGATCGCACAAGTTCCAGCAGCTTCGTCTGCGCGTGGCCGAAACGTAATGTGTCCAGCCGGAGTGAGTCGCCGCGCCTTGTTGCGGAGACCACCCGCCGCACCATGTTGCCATCGCTTCCCCAAAGGTGCAGCGTGCAGCGTCCGTGCTCGCCGCTCAATGAATACTCCGAATCACTCAGATCAAAGACAATCTTGCCGTCTTCCAGCACAGCAGCTTCGCTGTGATCGCGAGCAAACTCGCGAATCAAGTCCGCAATCTGCTCGGGCGATTGCTCATTGTTCTTACGGCTTGCGGATGGCGCTCTTTGCGGCATGCACCGCAGGGTAGCATCCGTTATTGCAGAGGGAGAATAAAGTGAAAGCTGGAAACGCGCATGCCCTCGCGAAAATAGAACGCGTGCGCGTCGTGGCGCCAGGTGCCGGAATCGAGTGAGAACATTGCGCACCCGCGTTCTCTCGCATGTGCAATCAGAGCATCGAGCATCGCTTTGCCGTAGCCGCGGGACCGAGCGCGTTCTGAAGTGACGAGATCATCGACATACAACGTCAGCCCTGTTGCAAGTAGGTGCTGTACACGGAAGCCCGCGACCGTAACAACCTGACCCTCAGCTTCGAGGTAAGCAAGCTGAAATCCCTCGCTCTGTTGCTGCTCAATCAGCCCGACAAACTCTTCCGCGCTTTTCAGCTTCGGCCTCAATTCGCGCATCACGTCAAAACACCGCGCGACTTCCTCAGCGCTCGACGCTATTCTCATCGCTTGCAGGTCTACCAACCCTGTTGCACTCGAAGATGATTGATGTGCGCCACGTGATGGCGTGAGTGCCACGAGTAATGGAGCGTTACGAAATCCAGAGACTGCCGTCCGCGTTCAGCATGGATAAAACCACGCTTCCACTGCGGCTCTTCCAACGCCTGCAGCAGCATCACCCAGCGCGCGTGAACGCTCTCGATTAACTCCAGCGACCACTCTGCGGGCGCAGCAACGTCCGGCAGCATGGCGAAATCTTTTTCGCTATAACCGGGTACGGTTGGCCAGTCCTCGGTCAGAGCTTTCTTCACGCGAAACAAGGCCGTCGAATGGGAGTCGGCAACATGATGCACGACCTGACGCACGGTCCACCCGCCCTCGCGATACGGCGTATTCATCTGCTCCTGCGTCAGCTTTCGCACGGATTCTCGCAACAATTCCGGCATTTCTGCCAACGAGAGGATGGCGCTATTCCGCTGCGCTGGTGAAATCACATCAGGCGGTTGAAACCTTCCAATCGGGTACTGCGGGTCGGCAGCTACTGGCATTGTTTTCCTCGATTCCCAATGTAACGCTTTCTGCCAAGATCGTTGTAGTTGCGCCCAAAGCACAGATGTAAGCTTGCCCTTGAGGGGAAGCGTGCGCTCTTTACTGTTCAGCTTATTGCTGACGATGGCGGCAGCGTCTGGTTGTTCGCGGACCAGTGCGCCGGTCGTCCATGTTGATGTCATTGCCGGCGCACAGCATCCTTTGGAGCCGTTACCGACGAACACACCTGCCGCCACGAAACCGAACGATGAGATCGGTGCGGTGGCTGGTGGTTTTCGGGGATTCGACCGCAACGACTATCCTGGCGACACCATCATGCAATCGTTTCGTTCCGGCGATGCTCCGTTCGCCTTCACGGGCTACTGGATCACGCCTCCTCCGGGCGGGAAAATCAACACATGGACCGGCAAACGCGCTCTGCTCAAGCAGCAGGGCTGGGGATTCCTCGTGCTCGCCAATGGCCGCTTCGACGCTGAAATTCTCAAGTCGCAGAAGAGTGGCGTCTCCGCGGACGCCCTGGGTAAGAAGGACGCAGCCGTGGCTATTGCGAGCGCGCATACCGAAGCATTTCCGCCAAAAACCATCCTTTTTCTCGACCAGGAAGAAGGCGGACGCTTACTTGTAGAGCAGGCCGCGTATCTGCTTGCGTGGACCGAAGCTGTCGCTGCCTCCGACTACAAGCCGGGCGTATATGCCAGCGGCCAACTCGTGCAGGACGATCCCGGTGTGATGATCGACACAATCCGCGACATCCGCGCTCGCGTGAAACAGGGCAGGCTGCACGAGATCGCGATCTTCGACGCGCAGGATGCTTGCCCGCCCGCGCCCGGCTGCACCGTACATGCTCGTCCAATTGCTGAGGCCGGTGAACCGAATCTGACCGCATGGCAGTACTCGCAATCGCCACGGCGGCCATCCATCACAAAGACTTGCGCTGCGACATACGCGGCTGATGGCAACTGCTACGCTCCGGGTGCTCCAAGGGTGTTTCTCGACATGGACCTCGCGACTTCTCCAGACCCTTCTCACGGTCGCTGACGCTCAACGAAGCAGCTTGCCAGCGTACGCCAACGTACAATGAGCTAATGGCAGCAGTCTCCACCCCGGTATCTTTACCCGCCTACGATCACAAACGCTACTTCTTCGACAAGCTCGGACTTTCGGAGCGTCTGCTGGAACGCTGCCTCGGTGAAGCGCTCAGTGCGGGCGGTGAGTTCGCCGACCTGTACTTCGAAGCCGTCACATCCTCATCCCTCGGAATGGATGAAGGCATCGTCAAGACTGCCTCGCAGGGCATCAGCGTGGGTTGCGGGGTTCGCGTGATCTCCGGCGAACGCACGGGCTTTGCCTACACCGACGACCTTTCTGCCGAGCGCCTGCTGAAAGCCGCACGCACCGCCGCGCTGATTGCAAGCGGGCCGCAAACCGAACGCGTGCAGGGCTTCACGCACACCAACACACCTCAGCTGTATCCCGTCACAGGAGTGAGCGCGGATGCGGAGATTTCGTCCAAGCTCAAGCTCATCGCACGCGCCGACAGAGCAGCACGCGCATTCGATTCCCGCATCGTGCAGGTGCGCGCAAGCCTCAACGACGAACTGCGTCGCATTCTCGTCGCGGCGAGCGATGGCACCTTCGCCAGCGACACGCAGCCGCTCGCAAGACTCAACGTCCTCGTCATCGCGAAGGATTCTGAAAACACTGCTCGAGGAACCAGCGGCGGCGGCGGCCGCGTCACACTGGACTTTTTCAGCGGCGACAAGTCACCTGAGCATTACGCGCGCGAAGCCGCTCGAACCGCGATTCTTCAACTGGGCGCGATCGCGGCGCCTGCGGGTGACATGGAAGTAGTGCTCGGTCCCGGCTGGCCCGGAGTGCTGCTGCATGAAGCAGTCGGTCACGGCCTCGAAGCCGACTTCAACCGTAAGAAGACAAGTGCATTCTCCGGCCTCATCGGTCAGCAGGTCGCATCCAGCAAAGTTACGGTCGTCGACAACGGCACAATGCCTGGACGTCGCGGTTCGCTCAATGTCGACGACGAGGGTAATCAGACGCAGGAAACGGTGCTGATCGAAAACGGCATTCTGCGTGGCTATCTCAGCGACAAGCTCAGCTCGCGCCTGATGAACATGCCGAACACCGGCAGCGGCCGCCGCGAGTCCTACCAGGCGATTCCCATGCCACGCATGACAAACACCTATATGCTCGCCGGCGAAGACCAGCCCGAAGACATCATCCGCAGCGTGAAGCGCGGCCTGTACGCAGTGAACTTCGGCGGCGGACAGGTCGATATCACCAACGGCAAGTTCGTCTTTTCCGCGAGCGAAGCCTACCTGATCGAGGACGGCAAAGTAACTGCGCCGGTCAAGGGCGCAACCCTCGTCGGCAATGGTCCTGAGGCGCTGAAGTACGTTTCCATGGTCGGCAACGATCTCGCACTCGATGAGGGCATCGGCACCTGCGGCAAGGCAGGTCAAAGTGTTCCCGTCGGCGTGGGCATGCCCACCATCAAGCTGGATCGCATGACCGTCGGCGGCACAGGACGATGATGCTTCAGCACTCAACCGAGCAGCAATCACGCACCACAACCGCAAGAGGAAAGAAGCTGATGGCCACGAAGACCGTGACACCGCCGGAAAAGCTGTACGAATGTGAAGTCAAGCGCAGGCGTGTACGTGCCGGTGGCGGCTATGAGCCGTTCTGGAAAGTAAAAACGGTCGCCGAGGCGGTCGTCGATGGCGACACAGAGTTTCGCTGCAAGGATTGCCACGGCGCGCTGAAGCTGGCGAAGCGGCAATCCGCCGAAGGCACCAAGGCTCACGTCGAACACAAGTCGAAGACAGACGCGGAATACTGCGCCGGCAGCACTGTGTTCAAAGAAGCCGCTCACGGAAGTGCGCCGCGTCTTTCTGCAAACCCCGTCGTCTAGCAGCTTTCAATCCGCTGAGGTCACTTCTTGATTTCTGAAGTCGCGCTAGATTCTCTCTTGCTCCAGTCGCTTGGTCATCAGATCGTCGAACGTGCGCTAAGCCTTGGGGCAAGCGACGCTGAAGTTGTCGCGATTGAAGGCGAAGAGTTCCATGTAAAGGTTCGTCTCGGCCAGGTGGAGCAGCTGGTAGAGTCCGGTTCGCGCGGCATTGGTTTGCGTGTCTTTTGCGCTGCGAAAGACGGCCAGCGCACCGCGAGTACCTCGACCTCTGATTTCTCTGAAGAAGGCATCACGCGCCTCATCAGCGGGGCTGTTGAACTTTCGAAGATCACGGGCGCCGATCCGTTTGCCGGTCTGCCGGAGCGTGAAGACTTTGGATCGTTGCCGGTCGACGACCTCGCGCTCTACTTCGACGACGTGAACCACATCGCTCCAACGGAGCGGATCGATCTCGCGCGTCGCTGCGAAGCGGCATCCCTGGGCTACGACACTCGCATCCAGAACACGAGTGGCGCAGACTGCGAGGTCTCCACATCGCATCGCGTCATCGTCAACTCACGCGGCTTCAGCGGTGAGTATCGCCGCAGCTATTGCGGCTTCTCTGTCTCACCCATCGCGCATGACACCACCGGCGGGATGCAGCGCGACTACTGGTACTCGAGCGCGCGCACCGCGCAGCTTTTAGAAGAGCCCGAAGCCATCGGCCGCATCGCGGCACAACGCGCGTTGCGCAGGCTCGGCGCTCGACGCGTGCCTACGCAACAGTGTTCCGTCGTCTTTCCAGCGGAAGTTGCTCGCGGCCTTTTGTCTAACCTGCTCAGCGCGGCGGATGGTGACGCGGTCTACCGCAACGCTTCCATGTTTGCGGGCAAGCTTGGGGAGCAGGTCGCCGGCGAGAACATCACGATGGTTGATGACGGCACGATGGTCTTCGATCGCGAGCTTCCGAACGGCAGCACGATTCGCGTTGGTGGCTTCGGCACATCGCCCTTCGATGGCGATGGTCTCCGCACGCGCCGCACGGTGGTCATCGAGCGCGGCGTGCTCAAGGAATATCTGCTCAATACCTACACGGGCCGCAAACTCAACATGCCATCAAATGCGAAGGCCTCACGCGGCATAAGCAGCGCGCCAGGCATTGGTGGAGGCAACTACTTCCTGCAGCCAGGCGAACTTACGCACGACGAGATTGTCAGTGACGTAAAGTCCGGTCTCTATGTACTCAGCACGATGGGCTTCGGCGTCAATTTGGTCACCGGTGACTACTCGCAGGGCGTGAGCGGGCTGTGGATTGAGAATGGCGAGCTCACGCACGCAGTCGAAGAGATTACTATCGCCGGTAACCTGAAGGACATGTTCCGCAATGTCGCCGCCATCGGCAATGATCTGGAGTTCCGCGGCAGCGGCGCAGTACCGACCGTGCGTATCGAGGGGATGACGATCGCAGGGAGCTGAGCCAGTGCCTCCCCTGGTACCCGCGCTGACGGCCGAGTGTCTAGCGGATGCCGCCGACAGGTGTCAGGTACAGCAGGAAGCCGAGCAGGATGACGAGCGCCTGAAAGATGGCAAACGTCTTGGTGTCGCCTGCTTCTGGTTCATCGTTGGTGAAGCAGCGCCAGATCATGCCACCGCCGACAATCAGGAAGATCCATTGATTGTGGTCGCCGCCAATTTCTCCGGAAAATGTGAGCGCGAAGAAGATGACACATGTAGCGGCGATGAGGCCGCGTTGCATGCGGGAGAGCGCATAGGTGGCCTGCGCGCCGTCGAGGCCCAGAATCGGCAGCAGGTTGAAAAAGTTGATCCAGGCACCAACATTCGCGAGCACCAGAAACAGCTGGCTATGACCGAACCACGCGACTGACAGACAGGCCACGGCAGTGAGCAGACCGAAGAGCGGGCCTGCAAGCGCGATCGCTGCGAGATCCGGCTTCGACACACCGAGGCTGTACCAGCGCACATAGGCGCCAAGACCGGGAAAGAAGATGGGCAGGTCAGCCTTCAAACCGCGACGTTTAACAGCAACGTAGTGGCCCATTTCGTGAATGAAGATGCTCGCCGTAAAGCCGAGCGCGAACCGCCAACCGAAGAGCAGCCAATAGAGGCCGAAGAAGCTGAAGATGCCAAGCAGGAACTTCATCTTGAGGATCAAGAAGAAGTACGTTTTTGCCTTCAGCAGAAAAAAAACGATCGGAGCAAAAGGCCCGAGGCGCTTGGTCCACCGCGCGCGTTTGTCGTCTTCCGCTTGCAGCCGTTCATCGATGGACTGGATGTGCTGGTGAATATTTTGTGCCTGGCTTGTGCCCTCTGGAAGCCATTGCAGGGCGGATCGCCAGCGGTCGCGTGCCTCCGGCCACTGTCCCTGTCGCTCGAGCGCCTGCGCCTCAGCCGCGAGCGAACTCAGGTGCTGGCCGTAGGTAAGCGTCTGGCAATCCGGGCACGCCAGTGTGCCTTCGGACAGCCAGTGGCTGCAGTTGGGGCAACTGTGGATGACTTGCGGTGGAGCGGGCTCGGGGGGCAGAACAGAGGCAGCGGGCATGGATGCTTCAACTTCCATTCTATTGGACACGACATCTCTGCCGAGGATGCGGCGGCGCTCGGAGCCGTTTTGAGGCCACCGACATCGAATGAAGCATGAGTTTTCCATCCGCGCCCGATCACCTGTTTTCGCCTCTCCAACAACGTTCTGTCACCCTGCCGAACCGCATCGTGTGTTCGCCGATGTGTCAGTACAGCTCTGAAGATGGCTTCGCTTCCGACTGGCATTATGTGCATCTCGGCACTCGTGCGGTAGGCGGGGCGGGGACGGTGATGACGGAGGCCGCAGCCGTGAGCCCGGAAGGACGCATTTCGCCACAGGATCTCGGCATCTGGAAGGATGAACACATTCCCATGCTGCGGCGCATCGCGGACTTCCTGAAAGAGCAGGGAAGTGTGCCGGCCATTCAGCTGGCGCACGCGGGCCGCAAGGCAAGCACGCATCGTCCGTGGGACGCAGAACAGGGTGAGGTTGCTTCCGCAGACGGCGGATGGCGGGCCGTAGCTCCTTCGGCAGCGCGGTTCTCCGAGACCTATCCGCTTCCCGCCGAGCTGGATCGCGCGGCCTTGGACAAAATCGTTGCAGACTTCACGGCAGCTACCAAGCGCAGTGCGGCGGCTGGATTTCTGCTGGCCGAACTCCACGCGGCCCACGGTTACCTGCTGCACGAATTCCTCTCACCTGTGTCGAACCTCCGTAGCGATGAGTACGGCGGTTCGTTGGAGAATCGCGCCCGCTTTCCGCTAGAGGTGGTTCGCGCGGTGCGGGCGGCGTTTCCCGCACACTTGCCGCTTTGGGTCCGGCTTTCAGCCACTGATTGGGTGGAAGGCGGTCTCAGCGTCGAAGACACCGTGGCGTTTTGCAAGCTGTTGAAGGCGGCGGATGTGGATCTTGTGGATGTGTCCTCCGGTGGTAACGACCCCAGGCAACAGATACCGGTCGGCGCGGGATACCAGGTGGCATTTGCCGAGCGCGTCAAGCGCGAGGCCGGGATTGCGACCGGCGCAGTGGGCATGATTACCGAGCCGGCGCAGGCCGACCAGATCGTCCGCACAGGGCAGGCTGACGTCGTGTTGCTGGCGCGCGAGCTGCTCCGCGAACCATACTGGCCGCTCCGTGCCGCGCAGGCACTACATAAACCGGGTAGCTGGCCTGTCCAGTACGAGCGCGCGGCGCAGGGCAAAGTCGAGCGTAGGCAAGCGCTCGCCACCGGAAGCGAAGACTAACTCAAAGCGGCAGAACAGCTTGCGTTGGCGAAACCTAAAGCTACACATGAGGCAGGGGTTTACTCCTGTGGTTCACTGCTCCGGTTACCTAGGTGCGTTCCTAGGCGACGAAAACTATTCACGCATGGCGGGCGGCGCACCTATACTTTGTAGGCGCAGCCCATTAAATGAGCCTGCGGCGACCGACTTTGGGAACCCACCAGCCAATTCGTAAGACCGTCGCGCCGGAAATCCCGGACAAGCTGTACTTCCGCATCGGCGATGTGTCCAAGCTGTGCGAGGTGCCGGCATATGTGCTGCGCTTCTGGGAGACCGAGTTCCCGCAACTACGTCCGAATAAGGGCGGCACAGGCCAGCGGCTTTATCGCAAGCGCGATGTCGAAATGGCGATGCGCATCAAGAGCCTGCTGTACGACCAGGGCTACACCATCCCCGGTGCGCGCCAGGTGTTCAAGAACGAAGCGGCTGCAAAGCAGGCTGGAGCGGAAGCTGGAGAAGTCGCGGGCTCTGTAGCTGCCGTACCGCCCCCAGCCGCCTCAGTGAAGCCATCACCGCCTATTGCCGTCCCAGAATCCACCGATCCCGTGGCCTACCTGCGGCAGCAGACAAGACTTGTCGGTTTGCGCGAGGAATTGCGCACGCTGCTCGCAACGCTTTCGCGTCCCGTGGGTGCTGCTGACGAGAGTAAAGTCCAGGTGATGCGGCCACGCCTGTTCGTCGAACCAAGACAGTCTAACCGGTTGGAACCGGCTCGCTTGCAACTGGCTCAGCGGGATCTGTTTGGCCTGGAAACCAGCGACAACGCCGAATGAGCCTACCGGGCGACGCCGCAGCGCGAACCGTATCACGCTTCAACTTCCTTTCCACCACAAAGGGCCACACAGCAACATCAGCCGCGCTGCTGCTGATGGTTTCCAACCTGCTTTCCGGTGTTTTAGGCCTTGTGCGTACGGCGTACATCAACCGCATCTTCGGCGCCGGCGCGGCAACCGACGCCTACAACGCGGCCTTTCAACTTCCGGACATGATTGCGTATTTTCTGGTCGGCGGCGTTGGTTCGGCAACGCTGGTCACCATGTTGACGCGCTTTCGCGAGCGCGGCGACGAGGAAGGCGAAGATCGAACGCTCAGCGCCGTGCTCAATGCCATGCTCATGGTGCTTGGTGCAGCGATCTTGCTGGCGGAATTCCTCGCCCCTTTATATACGCGCCTTGCGTTTCCACACTTCGACCAGCAGCGCGCCCAGCTATGCACAAGCCTGACAAGACTTCTACTGCCGGGGCAGCTTTTCTTCTTTGCCGGCGGAGTGTTTGGCGCGCGCCTGCTGGCGCGCAAGATTTTTCTTTATCAAGCCGTGACGCCGCTCATCTACACGCTCGGCATCATTCTTGGCGCAGTGTTTCTCAGCGGACGCATCGGTGTGTACTCGCTACCTGCGGGTGTGCTGCTCGGCGTCGTTCTAGGGCCGGGATTGCTGACGGCATACGGCGCGTTTCGCAGCGGTCTTCATTACACTCCTGTGTTTCAGCTCAATCATCCGGCGTTTCGCGAGTGGCTGCGGCTCAATCTTCCATTGATGCTCGGCTTCACCGTGGGCATGGCGGACAAATGGATACTCGCCTTCTTTGCCTCAGCAAACATGGGCGGCATCTCGCGGCTTGTGGTCGCGAAGAGCCTGTTCAACGCGCCGCTCTCTGTGATTGGCGCGGCGGCGGGAGCGGCGTCGCTTCCGTTCTTTGCCAGCCTTCACGCGCAGGGCAAGGCATATGAGTTTTCCGGCGCTGTGGCTCGATCCGTGTCGCGGCTGCTTGCGATTGGGGCGCTGGTGTCCGCGTGGATGATTGCTCTAGCGCCGTGGCTGCTTGATCTGTTCCGCCGCGGAAATTTCCATCGAACGGACGCCGCTGAAACAGCGCGCTATTTCGTTGTGTTTTCCGTCACGCTCGGGGTGTGGTCCGCGCAAGGAATCTACGCGCGCGCGTTCTACGCCGCGGGCAACGCGCGTACTCCATTGATTGCTGGAAGCATCATCACCGTACTGAGTCTGCCGGTGTACTGGGCGCTCTTCCACGCGGTTGGAGTCATTGGGCTTTCGATCGCCAGCGACATCGGCATGCTTGCGTATACGATCGCGCTCGCTTTGCTGCTGCATAAAGAGCGACTTGTGAGTTTGCTCGACCTGGAGGGAAGCGAACTATGGCGTGCCGGGCTCGCAGCGATCGTTGCGTTCCTCGCGACGACCGAAGTCGTTCGCCTACTACCGGCAGCCCACAATCACACCGGCGACACAGCCATCGTTGCCGCTGGAAGCGCGGTGTGGCTCGTCGTTGTTGGTGCGGCGCTTGCGGCCACTGGGTCGAAGCTGCCAAAGCAAATTCTGCGGCGGCGATAGTGATCGAGGCTGAGAGTTCAGGCCTCTCTGGCGTCTTCGTACTCTTCGTGCCACGCCGTCTGGATCGCTTCCAGCAGGCCTTCGCTCGATTTACTCTTGTCGCCGATAAAGCCGGGCAGTTCCGTCACCCATTTGTGCAGATCGGTAAAGCGCACGGTGTAGGGATCAACGTCAGGAAACTTCTCCTGCAGTTGAATACCAATTTCAAGTGTGTCGGTCCAGTCAATGTCGCGGGACATGAATTCTCCTCATGCATTCCAAGTGTAATGAAGAAACGCCGCGATTCGGGCCGGCGAATGAGCGTGTGTCCGAAGCCGAACGGTACGAGAACGGGCTGAGGAAAATACTTGTGTCCACGATAGGCCCATGTGCATCTTAAGCCGCTAAGACCAAGGATTCGCATGCTTGCCCGCATTGCAGAGTTTCTGTGCGAGGTTTGCGAAGCTATCGAGGATCACGCTTCTTGATATCTGCAGCTCAAACGTTCGTTAGACACGCACGTATCTTCATCCTTGCCATAAGGCGCATGGGCTGCACGTGCGTTGTCTTCTTCAGTTTGCTGAACGCGACTGCGGGCAGGGCAGCGGCACAGCTCGGCGGCGCGTCTGCAAACAGTGGACCCACTCAGGCCGCGCAGGTTCCGCTTTCCGGGCGTGGCAACGCCGGCAATACCGTAGTCGTCGACCAGCAGACGCTGCCGTCGACTCCTACCGGCTCAGTCAACGTCATCAACAGCACCGTGACGATCCAGGGAACGTACATGGGTGGAGTTCCCGCAGGCACGCTGAAAGATGGAGTGCTGCAGTTGACGCTCGCGGATGCGCTCGCGATGGGACTGAAGCAGAACCTGGGAGGGCTGGCGCAGACTGCGGCAGTGCAACAGGCGAAGGGTCAGCGGGATGTTGCCCGCAGCCAACTGCTGCCACAGCTGAATACGACTGTCGCGGAGTCTTTTGAGCGGATCAATCTGCGGACCGAAGGCGTGTCGCTTCCGCAGGTTTCGACTTCGGTGCAGTTCAACTACTACGACGCGCGTGTGCGGTTGAATCAATCTGTCTTCGATCTCGTGCGCATCCGCAATCTGCATGGCGCAACGGAGAACGTGCGAACAACGATTCGCGCAGCGCGAAATGCGCGCGATCTTGTTGTGCTCGCTGTTGCGGGCTCGTACTTGCAACTGATTTCTACGCAGGCGCGTGCCGCCGCAGCCGCGGCGCAGGTCGAGACGTCGCGCACCGTAGCGAAGCAGGCCGCCGACCGCTTCAGCGCGGGTTTGGCAACACGCGTGGATGCCATGCGCGCGCAAGTACAGCTGCAAACGGAGCAGGAACGTCTGCGGTCGCTGCAGGCCGACTTTGCAACGCAGAAGCTGAAGCTCTCGCGCCTCATTGGGCTACCGCTTGGCCAAAAGCTGAGCCCAGCGGACGATTATCCATTTACCCCGCTCGATGGTGTCACGGTGGAGTCATCGCTGGATCGTGCGTTTCATGACCGCAGCGACCTGCAGGCAGCGGACTCCGCACTCAAAGTAGCAGACGAAGCCGTGAAAGCCGCGCACGCGGAACACTTGCCCACGCTGGCGATCAACGGTGATTTCGGCGCGGCTGGAACAACGCCCACGAACCATTCGACCGGCGTATACACAGCTACCGGAACGCTGCTCGTCCCTATCTTTGAAGGCGGCCGGATACACGGAGATGAAGAGCAGGCCAGGGCCGCGCAGAAGCAGCGCAAAGCTGAACTGGAAGACACCCGCGCGCAGGTTGACCAGGACGTCCGGCAGTCCTTCATCGACCTCGATGCCGCGGCGGACCAGGTGTTGGTATCCAGGAGCAATGTCGATCTTTCGCACGCTTCTTTGCAGCAGTCGACCGACCGCTTTATCGCAGGCGTCACGAACACCGTGGAAGTGGTGCAGGCAGAACAAGCCGTCGTGCAGGCAGATGACGATTACGTCACTGCCGTGTACACGCATAACCTCGCCAAGATTTCACTGGCCCGCGCGATGGGCGATGCCGAACAAATGTTGCCGCAACTTCTGAGGAAATAGTCGATGCAAGAATTACCGTCTCCTGATCCGCAACGCCAATTGCCGCCGGGGTTGCCAGACGCGCAGGGCGATCTCGCCATGCGCATGCTTTATGAAGAGCAGGCACGGCTCCGCGCCGAGCTGGAACGCGTGCGCGAGCAGCAGGATAAGCAATTGCAAAAAGACGATGACAAGAAGAAGGGTGCCGAAGACGGCGAAGAAGGTGGAGACGAGGAGCAGGGCGAAGACGAGCAGAAGGAGAAGAAGAAGGATGCCAGGCCCAAGCCTCCGCTGAAAACGCGTCTCATTTCATCCGTGAAGAGTCATCCCGTCGGTTGGTTCTTCGGGATCGTTGGTTTGATTTTGCTGATCATCGTTGGCATCTGGTTGTACTTCTATCTCACCAGCTTCACCAACACAGATGACGCTTTCATCGACGGCCACACCGATCCGATTGCACCGCGCATCAGCGGCATCGTTGCTGCGGTGTATGTCGAGAACACGAACAAGGTGCGGAAGGGGCAACTGCTTGTCCAGTTGGACCCTCGTGACAATCAGGTGTCGAAGGAGCAGGCCGCCGCGAACTACGAGCAGGCGAAGGCAAGCACGCGTGCGCAGGAGCCGAACGTGCCCATCACCGCGACGGATCAATCGACGCAGGTGATCAACACGGACTACAACGTGGTGAGCGCGGAAGCCAACGTCGCCGCGAGCAAGGAGCGCTACAAGTCGGCACTGGCGGACCTGCAACAGGCCGAGGCTACTCGGGACAACGCCGCTCGCGAAGAAGAGCGCTATCGCTTGCTTGTTGAGAAAGAAGAAGTCTCGCGCGAGCAGTATGACCAGATGGCCACGCAGGAGCGAGCGGATGCGGCAATTGTCGCTTCGCGTCGCGAGACAGCAGAAGCGGCAGGGAAGGCCGTCACCCAGGCGGAGGCCCAGCTGGGCACTGCACGGCAACAGCATCAGCAAGCGAAGGCGAACCTTCCGCGGCAAGTGGCCATGCAGCACGAGACACTGATACAGCGGAAGGCCAGTGAGCTTGCGGCGAAGGCCCAGGCTGATCAGGCTGAGCTGAACCTGCAGTACACACGCATCTACGCGCCTGAGGACGGCATCATCGGGGACAAGCAGGTGCAGGTAGCATCGCAGGTTGCGGCGGGCCAGGAGATGTTCGCACTCACGCAGACGAACGATATTTGGGTGACGGCGAACTTCAAAGAAACGCAGATTCAGAAAATGCGGCCAGGGCAATCTGTCACGATCCACGTCGATGCACTCAGCCTGGATTTCCAAGGGTATGTGGAAGCTTTGCCGGGCGCGAGCGGTGCTGTCTACAGCCTGCTGCCGCCGGAAAATGCGACGGGCAATTACGTCAAAGTTGTGCAGCGGCTTCCGGTGCGCATACGGTTCCGTCCGAATCAGCCGGGTGCGGAGCGGCTCGCGCCGGGCATGTCCGTCGAGCCCAAGGTCTGGCTGAAGTGATGCCCCGCCTTATGGAGCGCGCCTGATGCCCGGCGGTGCAAAACAGTGGAAGCCAAAGGCGAACCCCTGGCTGATCGCGGTCGCAGTCATGATTGCCACGTTCATGGAAGTCATGGACACGAGCATCGCCAGCGTCGCTGTGCCCTATATCGCCGGCAGCACCGCTTCCACAACGGATGAGGCGGAGTGGGTGCTCACGGTGTACCTGGTGGCCAATGCTCTGTTTCTGCCATCGAGCAACTACTTAGCCGAAAAGTTTGGCCGGAAACGCTTTCTGATGGCGTCGATCGGTGTGTTTACGTTCGCCTCGTTCCTCTGCGGCATCGCACCCTCGCTGGGCTTCATCCTCTTCGCGCGGGCGCTGCAGGGTGCGGGCGGCGGCGCGCTGCAGCCGCTCTCGCAAGCAATCCTGATTGAAAGTTTCCCCGAAGAAAAGCAGGGTCTCGCGCTCGGCCTTTACGCCCTGGGAGTGGTGTTGGCGCCTGTCATCGGCCCGGCCTTCGGTGGATACCTCACCGATGCTTTCTCGTGGCGCTGGGCCTTCTACATCAACATTCCCGTCGGCATCCTTGCGCTTCTGCTACAGGCGAAAGTGCTGGAAGACCCGCCGCGATTCAGGCATGCAAAGCCCGGGAAGTTTGACGGCATTGGCTTTGGTTTACTGGCAATCTGGATTGCTTCCCTGCAGTTCATTCTGGACAAGGGCCAGGAAGACGATTGGTTTGGCAACAAGCTCATTTGCTGGGCCGCAGCCTTTGTCGTGACCGGGTTCATCGCGTTCCTGATTCACGAATTTACGCACAAGAAGCCGCTCGTCGACCTTCGTGCGTTGGCCAACCGGAACCTTGCTATCGGATGTGGGCTGGTGTTTGCATTGGGCGGCGTGCTGTATGGCTTGACCACCATCCTCCCGGTCTTTTACCAGACGCTACTGGGCTATAGCGCTACAGCAGCGGGCCTTGCGGTGAGCCCACGCGGCCTGGGCTCGGTCGCCGCGTCCGTTCTCGTTGGCATTCTCGTTTCGAAAATGGACCCGCGCAAGATCGTGGCCGCAGGCTTCGCTGTGCTTGGGCTTTCAGGTCTATGGATGGGCAGTCTCACGCTCGACATCTCGCCGAACAGCCTCTTCTGGCCAATCACTGTGAGTGGCTTGGCGCTCGCCATGATCTTCGTTCCCCTGTCAAAGGTGGCGCTCGGCACGCTCAAGCCTGCTGAGACCGGAAATGCAAGCGGCATCTTCAACTTCATGCGAAATATCGGTGGAAGCATCGGCATTTCCGCGGCGAACACCATCTCAGAGCGACACTTTCAGAGTCACCGGAACGAAAACGTGCATTGGCTCAGTGGGGCAAGCTATCTTTTGCGCCGTCAGCTGAACGCCTTAACCCAGCGCATGTCCCTGCACGCTGGACCGCACACAGCCACGCTGCGCGCCTACTCCATCACCAACTCCTCATTGAATAGCCAGGCGCAGCTCTGGGCTTACGTCGATGTGCTGCGTTACTTCGCACTATTGAGCGCGATATGTGTCCCGCTCGCGTTCTTGCTCAAGAAGCCAAAAGCGGGCGGTACCCCAGCAGCGGGTTGACGGGCTTTTGTTCATTTTTGGCCAATAACTTTGCCAGCGCATGAGGTGCGCCAGTAAAGTGTACGCAAGCATGCACACGTCTTTCCCGGTTTTCTCTCTCGCACGTTCAATCGTTTGTCTTGCAGTTCTGGCACCGTTTGCTGCCACTACACTTGCTGCTCAACAGCCGCCCTCCGATGCGGAGGTGAACCGCTTCGTCGACTCACTGATGAGCAAGATGTCGCTGCAGGACAAAATTAATCAGATGGAGCAGACAGCAGGTCAGTCTTTCTCGACTCCGCCGGCCAAGGCTGAGGAACTGGCTCGTACGGGAACGGGAAGCTTTCTCTTCTTTACCGATCCGATACGCATTAATGAACTGCAGAAGATCGCAGTGACGCAGTCGCGCCTGCACATTCCTTTGCTCTTCGGTTACGACGTGATTCATGGCTTCAGCACGATTGCGCCGATCCCGCTGGCGATGTCGTCTTCTTGGGATCCGGCGCTCGTTACACGCACGCAAGCGATGGCAGCGAAGGAAGCACGTGCAGCCGGCATCCAATGGGCATTCGCGCCAATGGTCGACATCGCTCGCGACGCGCGCTGGGGACGCATCATGGAGAGCGCGGGAGAAGATCCTTACCTTGGCGAACAGATGGCGGCCGCGCAGGTGCACGGTTTCCAGGGGGACTACATCGGCAGCCCGGACCATCTTCTTGCTTCCGTGAAGCATTTTGCGGGTTACGGCGCCGCCGTTGGTGGGCGCGACTACGACAGCGCCGACATTTCTGACGAGCTGCTGCATAACGTCTACCTGCGCCCATACAAGGCGGGCGTGGATGCAGGCACCGCGACAATCATGTCAGCGTACATGGACCTCAATAGCGTTCCCGCCACGGGAAACAAGTGGCTGCTGCAGGACGTATTGCGGGACGAGTGGGGCTTCAAGGGCTTCGTGGTCAGCGACTGGGAATCCGTAAAGAATCTTCAGACCCACGGCTTCGCGGCAAGTCCTCTGGATGCCGCGCAACGCGCTGTAAACGCCGGAGTAAACATGGAGATGACCAGCTCCACCTATCGCGACAACCTTGCCGCTGCAGTGACGAGCGGAACGGTGACTGAGGCGGCCATCGACAGCCTGGTGCGGCCCATCCTCGCGATGAAGTACCGCTTGGGACTCTTCACGAATCCGTACGTCGACATGGACAAGTTCCATCGCGTTACCGGCTCGCCCGAGCAGCGCAACGCTTCGCGCATCGCGGCCGAACAGACGGCTGTCCTGCTCCGTAACGAAGAAAACCTGCTTCCGCTACATAAGGACCTTCGTTCCATTGCCGTGATCGGGCAGCTTGCCGACAGCAAGGTGGACACGCTTGGATCATGGTCCATTCATGGTGACCGCGAGCACGTTGTCACAATCGCGCAGGGTCTTCGTGAAGCGCTGCCGAATGTGAAGGTGACATTCGCGACAGGCGTCGAAATTGAGCGCGGGCATCCCACCATTTTTGACGAGCAGTTCCCACAAACGCAGCCGACGCTGTTGACGCCTGCGGCACGCGAGCAGGCATTTCAGCAGGCCGTAAGCGCAGCACGAGACGCCGACATATCTGTGATGGTGTTGGGCGAAGCACAGTCGATGAACGGCGAACGCGCCTCACGCGCCAGCCTCTCTTTACCCGGAGATCAGGAGAAGCTACTGGAAACGATTGTCGCGCTCGGCAAGCCGGTGGTGTTGGTGGTGATGACCGGCCGCCCGCTCGACATCACATGGGCTTCCACGCATGTTCCGGCAATCCTGAACGTCTGGTATCCGGGGTCGGAAGGCGGCCACGCCGTCGCGAACCTGTTGACCGGAGCAGTTAACCCGAGTGGTCATCTGCCTCTTACATGGCCACGTTCTGCCGGGCAGGAGCCGCTGTTCTACAACACTAATCTCACCCAGATTCCCGATGACACGGCTCACCGCTATTGGGACATGCCAAGCCTGCCGCTGTATCCATTTGGCTATGGCCTGACTTATTCGAGCTTCGACGTAAGCGACCTGAAGCTCGCCTCGCCGAGTGTTTCTAGAGAAGGCACCGTGCGGGTCAGCGTCACTCTGAAGAACACATCGTCGGTCCCCGGCGCTGAGGTTGTGCAACTCTACACACATCAACGCGCCGGTAGCGCTTCGCGTCCTGTGCGCGAACTGAAAGCCTTCAAAAAGGTGACTGTACCGGCAAACGGATTGCAAACGTTGGAACTGACCGTGAAAGCTGACGACCTGTCCTTCTGGAGCCCGGCGCTGCATCACCGGGTGCTCGAGCCGGGAACCTTCGATATCTGGGTCGGCACCGACTCGACGGCGACGTTGCACACGACCTTCGAGCTGACCAAATAGCGCGCCCGCAAAAGCGTGACAATGCCTCGGCAACCCACATGGCCTTTCTGCTGTGTGTGGAAGATTTGAAACGCGATCGCTTTGTGCGAGACACTGAGGCTGACGGCTTCACTTTTCCTTCGCCGCAACACAGCGCTTGATTCGCTCCCCACAACTCGACGCTGAAACCGAAGAGCAAGGGTCGGACTGCGCCGGCGCGGCAAGACTGCCAACGTTGCACCAGTTCTTTTCGCCCGGTGGCCTGCTGGCGAAGTCGAGCCTTGCCTTCGAGCACCGGCCAGGCCAATACGCCATGGCAAAGGAGATCGAGCAAGCCTTTGCCGACCGCAGGAACCTGATTGTGGAGGCAGGCACCGGCACCGGCAAAACTCTTGCCTATCTGCTGCCCGCGATACGGCGGGCGCAAGCAGAAAAGCAGCGCATCATCATCAGCACAGGAACGAAGAACCTGCAGGAGCAGCTCTACTTCAAGGACATTCCTTTCCTCGAGTCGCTGCTCGGACCGCTACGCGTCTGCTACATGAAAGGACGCGCGAACTATCTTTGCAAGCAGAAGCTTTATGCGCTGCGCGACAATCCCATTCTCTCCGGGCTGGACGACATCGCGCAGTTTCACGCGATCCTTCAGTGGGAGCGCACCACCGCAACGGGCGACCGCGCGGAAGTGAATGCCCTGCCGGAAAACTCTGCGCTATGGCACAAGCTGGATGCCCGCAGCGAAGTCTGTCTTGGGCAAACATGCCCCAACTGGGAGCAGTGCTACATCACGACGATGCGGCGAAAGGCGCTGGAGTCGGACATCGTCATCGTCAATCATCATCTGTTCTTTGCCGACCTCAGCATCAAGCAGCAGGCCGCGGGCGCACCCGACGCCGGCATTTTGCCTGAGGCCGCGGCTGTCATCTTCGATGAGGCACACGAACTTGAAGACGTGGCGAGCCAATACTTCGGCATTGCGTTGTCGAATGCCCGCTTCGACGAGCTCGCGCGTGACACCGAGTCCATGCTGCGAGCGAAGCAGGCAAGCTCATCGGGAGTCGAGAGCGCGACTGCGACCTTGCGCGAACGATCGAAGCTGTTCTTCGGCTCTCTCCCCGTAGGTCCTTCGCATCTCGGTCGACTTGAGTTCAGCGATCGCGCAGATTTCCTCGAAGTGCGCGGCGACGCCTACCTCGGAGCCACGAACGCGTTGCAGCGGCTTGAAGGAGAGCTGGAGCGGCTGCGCGAAGTGGAAGAGGCTTCGGGTCTGCGCAAGCGCGCAACCGACATTCGCCAGCACATGAAGTTCCTGCTCGAGTCAGAAGACCGCAACACAGTTTTCTGGATCGAACGGCGAGCGACCAGCAATCTGCGCAACGCCGCGCGCAATCAACCGCGCCCCACATCGCTGGTCGAAGCCGATGTGCTGGCTTCGCGCACCGAACACACCTCCGCGCCTCTGCTACAGGCCTTCAGTACGCATCTGCAAGCAACGCCAATCGATGTTTCAACCCTGCTCGCCGAAACACTGTTCGCGAATTACTCGAGCGTGATCTTAACCTCAGCGACACTCACGGTCGCGAACGCGCAGGGACAGCCGAGCTTCGACCATCTGAAGAAGCGCCTCGGGGTACCGTTCCCGAAGGAGCTCATCGTCCCGAGCCACTTTGATTACAGCAAGCAGGCGTTGCTCTATTTGCCACCCACGATGCCTGATCCGCGCCACCCCGACTTCATCGCTCAGGCCACAGAGAAGGTTCGCCGGGTGCTTGAGATCACGCGCGGCCGCGCTTTCTGTCTCTTCACCAGCTACGCGCAGATGCGCGAGCTGCACGACCGCCTGCTGGCCGAAGTTCCGTTTCCCTTGCTGATGCAAGGCTCCGCGCCACGCCACGTTCTCCTCCAGCAGTTCCGAGAGACGCCGAACGCCGTGCTCTTCGGCACAAGTTCTTTCTGGCAGGGCGTGGACGTACAGGGCGAGCAACTCAGCTGCGTGATCGTCGACAAGCTTCCCTTTGCCGTTCCGACTGATCCGATCATGAAAGCGAGGACGGAAGCGATCTCGGCGGCAGGCGGCAACGCGTTCAACGACCTCCAAATTCCGCAGGCGGTGATCGCGCTGAAGCAGGGCTTCGGCAGGCTGATACGCTCGCTCACGGATCGCGGTGTGCTGATGCTGCTCGACCCGCGGATTCGCACGACGCGCTACGGAAAAGTTTTTCTGGAGTCGTTGCCGCCATATCGACGCACCGACGATATTCGTGACGTGCAAAGCTTCTTCGAACAAGAAGTGCCCGTTCCTCTAAACTGAAGAAGCGATGGGCCGCAACCTCTACATACTTGCTGCAACGCTGGGCTGTCTGGCGATCGTTGCTGCGTTATTGTCGTTCACGAACATCGCGGAGCAGCCTGGTTCACCTGGTGATTCTTCGCTATGGCGAACGACGGGTATTGCGCTCTTTGTGGTTTCGCTGGTCATCGCGTTGGGCGGCGCACTCTCCTCGCTTTTTGAGCAGGCCGCGCGCAGAGCAGAAGACCAGCGCGCGAACAAGCGCCGCCGCTAGGCACTCGGTACAATGAGTTTTGGCGCACTGTGCGCCGCGATTGGAGCTGCACCCTCGCATGTTTGAGATCACGGTACAGGCCGGCTTTTCTTCCGGCCATTACCTGCGCGACTATCACGGCAAGTGCGAAATCCGCATGGTCACAACTATCGCGTGCTTGTGACTCTAGTCGGAGAACAACTCGACAACAGCGGCTTGCTGCTCGACTTCAAGCTGTTGAAGCAGGTTCTGAGGCCAACGGTGGAGTACCTCGATCACCAGATGATCAACGATTTGGAGCCATTCACGACCGTGAATCCATCGGCTGAAAATCTAGCGAAGTACTTTTTCGATAAGACAGCAGATGAACTTGTCGCCATGACCTCCGGCCGCGTGCGCGTAAAAGACTGTACCGTGTACGAAACTGACACAAGCTTCGCACGCTACTACGCATAGCCATCATGTTCGAACTTCTTGACCAACCCGTTTCCAGCGAGCGCGTGACGCCTGAGCCTGCGCAAACGCGCACTGGCATGGTGCACTTGATCGAGCTATACAAATCCGTGCAAGGCGAGAGCTCCTTCGCCGGCGTACCTTGCATCTTCGTTCGCCTGGCCGGCTGCAATCTGCGTTGCGCCTGGTGTGATTCGGAGTACACCTTCAACGGCGGCCGACCGTTCTCCGCCGACGACATTGCCGCGCAGATTGAACAACTGCAGCCATGCAAACTGATCGAATTTACCGGTGGCGAGCCGATGCTGCAAGCGCGCGAACTGCTGCCGCTAATGCAGCGCCTGATCGATGCCGGCTACACGCTGATGATCGAAACAAGTGGCGAGCGACCATTAGCTGACGTGCCAAAAGCTGTGTACAAAATTGTCGATGTGAAGTGTCCGGGTGCCGGCGCGGCGGCAAACTCATTCCGCATCGAGAACCTCGACGCACTGACGCTGAACGACGAAGTGAAGTTCGTCCTTAGCGACCGGGCTGACTACGAATTCGCGCGCGACTTCATTCATACCCATCAGCTCGCCGGCAAGTGTGGAAGCATCCTGCTGTCACCGGCCTTTCAGCAGGCGCCAAGCGATGAGCGCTCCGCGGACAACATGAAGCTCGACCCGCGGCTTCTGGTCGAGTGGATGCTCGAAGACGGCCTGCCCGCACGACTTAGCTTGCAGATTCATAAGTTCATCTGGGAGCCACGCAAGAAGGGCGTATAGAGCGATTGCTCTCGCGTGTCACGCCCGGCCCTCTCGCGTGTTACGCTCCGCCTTTCCAGGGCCAAGGGCCCGACTCATTACAGCCGAGGTCGAAGGCCTGGGTATCAGTGGGCAAAGCATTTCAAGCGCTGAAGGCGCGACTCATGACACCGTACATCCAGACGAACTGCTAGCTAACCTGCTCGCCCGTCGTGCTCGAATACGTCCGCGCGCGCCAGCCCACTGGCCTGCCGATCATCTGCCGCATCAACGCGTACCACTGCAACGCGAGCAAAATCACCACACCGATCGGGTGAAGCAAAGCAGACCGCAGCGGTTGTTGGAAGCGCAGGCAGGCGACGACGCGCAGAAGGTACCCCGCAAAGACCGAAGCGACAAAAGACATGAGGAAGAACGGCGCCGTAACCTCAACAACGAACCCGCCGTGGAGCACCACCGACAAAACGGGCCATATCCTCACCACCGCATAGATGACAAGCGCGCTTGGTACTACCTGTCCCAGGACCAACAACAGTGTGATCGGCACAATTCGTCCCGGCGATCCAATTCCCTCGGTAGCGTTCTTCGCCAGCCCATTCCAAACACCCGATGCCGACCTGTACATGCGCACGTGAGCAAGGTTGGTCAGATCGCAGATGTCGGTGCGCAATCCTCGCTCGCGAAAGACGTGCGGCAGCTTTAAGCCATCATGCCTTGTCTCGCGAATGGCAGCATGGCCTCCGCACGCGAAGTAGGCGGATCGTTCGGCAAGCATGAACTGTCCACAGCCGGCAGCATACGCGGGCTTCGTCGTGTGCCGCATACGAAACATCGGCAGCAGCCCAAGCAGCACAAACTGAATCAGCGGCAGCAGCAACCACTCCATCCAGGTCATCATCACGACGCGTGGAAAGCCCGACAGCAGAGCCACACCCGTGCGTTGCTGCTGCGCAACACATAGCGCAACCGCATCGGCTTCAACCCGCACATCGGCATCCAGGAACAACAGCAATGGCGCGGAACTCGCTTGTGCGAGTTGCCAGCAGGCGTGCTGCTTGCCGTTCCATCCCCCCGGAAGCACACCACCGCGCAGAAGGTGCACACGAGCGTCGTCTGCACATAGCCCCTGAACGAGGGACGTTGTGGCATCGGTGGAGTTGTCATCGTAAACGTAAACATTTAGATCGACATTTCTGCTTGCCAGCGTTGACGCGAGAACGGCCTCGATGTTCGCGGCCTCATTGCGTGCCGGGATGAGAACGTCAACGCAAGCAGAAGTTTCACGTATGTCGCCGGACGGCGGCCGAAAGAACCAGAGGTTCATCACAAAGAGACAGGCCGGTATCGCAGCGCAGACAAAGCACGCAATCACAAGAACAAATCCGATCACTACTTCGCTGCCTCTTCTATCTTTGCGTCGCGAGCGGAGTGGTCTTCCTGAAATCCCTTGCCCGTGAACACCGCACGCAGCCGCTTGCCAAGCGCATAGAACCCGCCCGTGCCGCGCCTACCCTCAAGCAGTGTGCTGAACCGCAGCGGATCTCGAGCCATGGAAGCCTCGCGCAAAGCGTCCATCTGCTCTTCGAGCGCAGCCTCAAGAATCTGCGTCGTTGTGGCAAGATCGGCACCGGCCTCTACTTGAAAGACTTTACCCACGCGCAGCAAAGCTTCGGGCAAACGCTCGCTCCAGAACGGATACTCCACAGCCATCGGAAGCAGCTGCACCCCTGGTGTTCGTTGCACCAGTGTTGCCAATCCTGACTTGAAGGCGAGCGGGCGTTCGCGAACGTCAGCAAAGCGGCCCTGCGGCGTAATCCAGAGAACGCCTCCACTCGCGAGCACCGTCTGCGCCGTGTGCAGGAACTGCACAGCGCCGCGGCCGCTTCCGAGTTCAACGGGGAAGATGCCGATCTTGCGCAGAATGGCATAGCGCTTCAGCGGAACGGAATCCATGGGCGCATAGTGTTTGCGATGCGCCAGCACTTGGTGCGCAAGCAGAACGCAAAGCATAGGGTCCCACCAAGAAACATGATTCCCGTAGACAATCAGCGGTCCCTGCGTGTTCGCCAGCCGGTCCGCTCCCTGCACCTGCACCGCACGAAAATGCCGCCGGAAATACGACCGCACAATGCGGCGAAAGAAACGCAGCGTCAGCGGCGAGATGCGCGGCAACTCTACAACGGGTGCAGCCATGCGGCTATTGTGGCAGACTCAAGCGGCCGCTGCCTTCTTTGAGTCTGCGTCGAGCGCATCCGCGGCGATCCATCCCGACATCATGACCATCGGCATTCCCGGCCCAGGGTGCGCCGCGCCCCCGGCCAGATAAAGCCCATCCACTTCCCGGCTGCGGTTCGAAGGCTTGAATGCTCCCTGCAACAGCCCATGTGATGAGAGCCCATAGATCGCTCCGTTCAGCACCCGGTAGCGCTCATGGATATCCTGTGGCGTAAGCGCGCTTTCAAACACAATGCGCTCTTCAATGTCTTCAAGCCCGGCAGTCCGCTTCAGCTTGTTGATGATGACGTCGCGATACGCCGGAAACATCTTCTTCCAGTCGTGATGGGGCCGGAGATACGGCGTGTGCACCAGCACATACATCGCTTCGCCGCCCGCAGGCGCGCTGGTGACATCCGTCGTCGAAGTGCACGCGAGATAGCAGGTCGGATCGGGAGCCGGTTCGCCGAGGTCGTAGATGTGGTGAAACTCATCGTGCGGATCGCGCGAAAACACGAAGTCATGATGAGCGAGATGCTCATAGCGTTTGTTCAAGCCGAGATACAACACCACGCCGGAACACGCGGGCTCATACTCACGCGCATGCTCAAAATGGCGCGCAGCGGCTGTACCGCCAAGCAGTTCGCGATGCGTGCGCACTGAATCTTCATTGCTCACGACAGCGTCGAACGGCAGCATTTCCCCGGCAGTGGTCATCACGCCTGCCACGCGGCCGTGCTGTCCTGGTGTTGTCACAATGCGCGCGACGTCCGTTTCCGTGCGGAACACAACACCCAGTTCCTTCGCAAGCTTCACCATCGCTTCCGGAACCGCACGCGTTCCGCCCATCGGATACCAGATGCCTTCCTGCATCTGCATGTGCCCGATCGCGGTAAGGATCGCAGGCGACGCGTCGGGCGAAGATCCGACGTATTGCACCATGTGGTCGAGCATCTGCGCGGTGTTCGGGTCGGGAATGAACTCGCGAATCGTACCCGCAACGGACTTGCCCAGCCGCATGCGCATGACGTCGCGCAGCACCTTGAGATCAAACGCGCCGGCGACATTGAATGTGTCCATCATCGAGCCGACCGGCTTCCAGAAGAAGAAGCGGTCGCTGATCTCGTGCAGTTCTTTCGAAAGCTCCATCAGCCGCGTGTACTTCGCACCCATGCTCGGCCAGCGAGCTTCCAGATTGGCTGACATGGCGCTCTCGTCGTCCAGCAGATCGATGGTATTGCCGTCGTCGAAGAAGCAGCGCCATTGCGGATCGAGCCGCACCATAGTGACGTAGTCGTCGAGGTTCTTGCCCGCTTCTGCGAATATCTTCCGCAGCATAGAAGGCTGGATGAGAATTGTCGGGCCCATATCAAAGCGGAACCCATCAGCGTTGAGTTGAGCCGCCTTGCCGCCCAGCCAGGCGTTTTTTTCCAGAACGGTAACTTTATGCCCGCGCGCGGCTGACGTGCAGGCTGCTGCTAGTCCTGCAAGGCCCGATCCAATAACACCAACCTTCATTTACTTAGAACTCCCACTTTCAACTTTTCCGCGAACCAGCCACCAGCGCCCGAACGCCGTGCCAACGCTCCCGCCATGT
>CAJCIP010000069.1 GCA_903970445.1 Verrucomicrobia bacterium Tous-C9LFEB
CTTTCCCACGTTCCGCGACGGCAGCGGAACGGTGCAGGGCATCGTACCGAAGGCCGCTGTTTCGGAAGAGACCTTCGCCACGCTGAAGGGCCTGACGCTGGAGTCGAGCCTGGTCGTCACCGGAACGGTGCGCGAAGATCAGCGCGCGCCCTCAGGCGTGGAACTCGACGTAACCGATGTGCAGGTAACGCAGCGCATACCAGAAGAGACACCGTATCCGATTTCGCGCAAAGAGCACGGCGTCGACTTCCTGATGGAGAATCGCCACCTCTGGATTCGTACGCCGCGCCAGTCGGCCATTCTGCGTGTACGCGCCACCATCATGCGCGCCGCCGCCGAGTACTTCGACACCCACGGCTTCACTCGCACCGATCCGCCGATCCTGACACCGAACGCCTGTGAGGGCACCAGCGAGCTCTTCGAGATGAAGTACTTCGACGACGAGATGGCTTATCTCACGCAAAGCGGCCAACTCTACATCGAAGCCACCGCGCTCGCGCTCGGCAAGGTCTACAGCTTCGGCCCAACCTTCCGCGCAGAGAAGTCGAAAACGCGACGCCACCTGACCGAGTTCTGGATGATCGAACCGGAAGTCGCGTATCTCGATCTCGATGGCCTGATGAACCTGGCCGAAGGCTTCCTCACGCACATCGTGACGCGCGTGCTCGAAACGCATCGCGCTGATCTCGTCGTCATTGGCAAGGACGTTGCAAAGCTCGAAGCCGTGATCGGTCTCAATACTCAAGACTTGTCATCTCGACCGAAGCGCGAAGCGCGAAGCGGAGAGACCCCTGTATTTGCTTCTGCCCAATTTTCGGCGAACTCAGAAAGCAGCTTTCCGCGTTTGACCTACGACGAAGCCCACCAGATGCTCATCGACGCGCACGCGAAGGGACTGCTCGAAAACCCGCACACCTACGGCGACGACTTTGGCTCGCCTGATGAAACCTATATCAGCTCACAATTCGCGAAGCCGGTGATGGTGCACCGCTATCCCGCAGCCGTGAAGGCTTTCTACATGCAGCCGGACCCGAAGGACCCGTCGAAGGCTTTGTGCGTGGATGTGCTCGCGCCCGAAGGTTACGGCGAGATCATCGGCGGCTCGCAACGCGTGGACGACTACGACCTGCTGAAGTCCCGCATTGAGCAGCACAACCTGCCGCTGAGCGCCTTCCAGTGGTATCTCGACCTGCGGAAGTACGGCAGTGTGCCGCACTCGGGCTTCGGCATGGGCATCGAGCGCTGCGTCGCCTGGATCTGCGGCCTGGAGCATGTAAGAGAGACGATTCCGTTCGCGAGGACTCTGAACAGGATTTATCCGTAGTCGAATGTCTCAAAGCTGCGAGTCTTAGAACCTCGCGCGTCTCTCGAATCTGCATGACGCTGTACTACGGTTGCAGGAACACGGCGCAACGCACCGAGAGCGGCTCAGTCCAAATCCGGCACGGGATTGCTAGCGTGTTGTTGCGTTCACGGTTTCCTGCAATCTAAGAAAGGGCCGCACTTAGCGGCCCTTTCTTATTTCGTAACGAGTAACCTTACGCTTCTGCTGCCGGCACGAATCCATCGCAACCGGAGATCGGTGTGACCTTGAGGTGCAGCGCTGCATGCTTGGGATGACCGCACTCATCCAACACAGCCAAATCGGCTTGGTGGCTGGAGATGATGCTCACGAGAGCGTCCGTTTTGTGGTGCTCTCCGAAATGATTGCAAAGGCCGCATTGACCGTCTTGAACTGATTGCATGATGTCCTCCTGAAACTTCTTACCTTCATGCGACTCGCAAGAACACCCTCACGTTGCCTGCGTACTCGAACTTGTGGTCAATGCTAGCCCGAAAGAAAGTCCGCGTAAATTGCGACAAGATGAGTCCGCGTGAGTACAGAATGCGACTTCATTGGTGCGTGATAGTCGACGATTCCCAACGGACGCGATCGTGATTTACGAGAACTAAAACCCAGCCCTTGCGGGCTGGGCTGTACTGTTCCGCGCCTTCCGCGTAACACCAGGAGCTTAGAACTTGTAGCTAAGGCCGATCGTTGCAATTGGATAGAAGCGCAGATCGTACAAGTCACTGTTCAACTCATCCTGCTCGGCCTTGATGTTCGCCTGGGTCATCGGATCGGTCGCTACGTTATCGCACACGAGCTGATAGCAGGCGGTGCCGGCGAGGTTGTACGTGAACTTCGGCGCGCCGATGTATTCGAAGCCAATCTCAAACGGGACACTGAAATGCTTGCCGTTGTGCGGGATCATGTTGCCCCAGCCGATGGTGAGGCTCGGTGCTTCCTTCTTGCCAAAGGTGACTTCCGCGCTGCCGTGCACAGGATCGACTGTGCTGCTGGTGTAGGTAGTGTCGTTCAGGGTGAAGGTCTGTCCACCAGGAACCATTGCCGACGCATTCGCGTGGTTGCCGTTGTAGAACACGTATCCGGGACTGATCCGGAACGATCCCGCGAACGGATAGAAGTCAACGTAAGCAGCTGCCTTGCGAAACTGGATGTCGGGATTGATCCCAATGCCGTCTTCGGTGAACTGGTGCGTGTAGCTGAAGAAGCTTGCGCCTCCACGAAGATTGATGCGACGCGCGAGTGGTGTTGCCACGTCGAAGCCAACGCCTTCCGCGCCAATCTTCACCGCAATGGCTAGCGCGGACAGAGGCCGTGTGCTTACCGAGCGTGTCGCCTGGCCATAGCCCATGGCCGCACCTGCGGCTGGGGGCGCGAAGAGTGCGTCCGGTGCTTCAGGTAGAGCGGCTGACGTTGCCGAGCTGGACCATGGAGCCGCGTCTTCGCTATGAATTGTCGTCGCGGATGTATCCGCAGAGACGGTATTGGTCTTATCGCGGTCCACTGCTGCAGCGTGTGCAGAGGAAAGAAGTCCGGCGAAACAAAGAACAGCAGCGAAACGGATCACGTACAGAGCCCTCACATTACTTTTGTGGAGTTACTAACTTCTTGACTCACAGTAATGTTTGCGGACGGTGCGGTGGATTCCACTTTCGGACCGCGCTAACGCGATAGATGTAGCGGCGAACGTATCTGCAATATCATCCAGCGCGGCTGGCAGGCGTGGTCTTGTTTTCGAGTTTGCCGTCCTTCAACTCGAAGCGCTCTCCGCGCCAAACGATGGTGTTCCCTGCATAGCTCCACGCCCAGAAGAACAGGCCGAAGGTATCCCGCAACGGCAATAGAAGAAGATCGCGCAACACCTGGCCATCGCGCAGGATGCCGACACCTACAGTGAGCGCAACGGCCACGCGCACAAGCAGCGCGAGGCTGAGCAAGGAGATAGACCACAGCGCCGCTCCACTGGCGAGCACTGTGAGCAATGCCCATGGCAGCACATACGTCACAGCGAGGCCGAGGTAGCCCGCTCGCCGCGAGTCTCTGGTAGAGCGCGCCCAGCGCAACTGGTGCTCGCAGAAGCCGCGCAGCGTATACACGGGAACTGTAGTGGTGACGATTTCAGGCACGAGTTGCACCTTGTAACCGGCTGCAGCGATGCGCGCGCCGAGTTCGTAATCATCGGCCAGCTGTTCGAGGAGTGATGCAAATCCTCCAATCTTCGCCAATGCTGTCTTGGTTGTTGCCAGCGTTGAGCCGAGGCCAAACCGGATGCCGTCTTCGAGCTTGCGCGCGGTGAGCACACCGGGCATAAAATCCGTGCTGATGCCAAGAGCCTCAAGCCGTGACCACAAGCCACCCAACGCCGTGCCAACGTAGGGAACGGTGACCAGGCCGGTACGCTCATCCGCGAAGGGCGCGACCACGTTGCGCAGGTAATTTGGTGACACGTGGATGTCGCTGTCATTGATGAGGATATGTTCAAAGCGCGCGTGTGGCAGAAGTTGTATCAGCGTAGACACCTTGCCATTCGTCCCGAGCCGCTCCGCGCACACAATGAGGTGGATCGGCACTGTTGGGAACTCGATGCGCAGACGCGCCACTTCAGCAACCGCAGGGTCGTCCAGCGAGGATACACCGAACAGCAGCTCCCATTCGCCTGAGTAGTTCTGCCGGCAGTGGCTCGCAAATCCCGCGTACATGCGCGGGTCGGTGCCTTTGAGGGGTTTTAGGATGGAAATGCCGGGGTTCTGATTGGAAAGCGAAGAGGGTAGAGCGAAGAGTGAAGAGTGGTTGAAGTCTCGTGCTCCCCAGAGGGCGAGAAGACCATACGCGATGCCGCTGAGGGTAAGTAGAGCGGAGAGGCACTCAAGAACAATTGAAAAATGTGGCACTTTCTAGAGTTTAGTGGGTAGAGCGAAGAGTGAAGAGTGAAGAAGTAAGAGAAGGCTATCTGCTGCGTCGAGCACTAAGCTTAGCCCGCAACGTTGTTATCGAGGCGTTCAGTATTTTCTGGACTCCTACGGCACACGCTTGCGCTATCTCGAGTTCTGTCTGTTGTCCAAAATCCATCATCATGGCTAATTCCAATTGGGTCTGAACCTCAAGAGCCGAGCCACGGGCGATCGCGAGAAACTGAATGAGCTCGCCCGTATTTAGCCTGCCTTTGCCCTCCGCTATGTTGCTCGGAATTGAAACTGCAGCACGCCGTAGGTGATCCGTCAGACCGAACCGCTCATCCGCTGGGAAGCTTCGCGTCGCACCATAGATCAACCTAGCCAATTCCATACCTTTCCGCCAGGCAACGGACTCTCGATGCGACGAATGGTTCTCCCTATCCACGTCTTCCTCTACGCTTTCACTCTAACCTCTAACCTCTACCTCTTCGCTCCTCACTCTTCACTCTAATCTTTATCCCCTACTCGTACCGCAGCGCTTCAATCGGATCAAGATTCGCAGCCTTCCACGCGGGATAAATCCCGAAGATCAATCCGATAGCGCAAGAGCTTGACAACGCGGCCAGCATCCACAGCACGCTGACTTCGCTCGACAGAATATATTTCAGCGCAAAGCCGATGATCCCGCCCAGCGTGATGCCGATAATTCCGCCAATGGCGCAAAGCACAACGGCTTCGAGTGTGAACTGCAACAGGATTGTCTGCTTGTTTGCACCGATGGCTTTGCGTATACCGATTTCACGGGTCCGCTCGGTGACGCTGACCAGCATGATGTTCATCACGCCGACGCCGCCGACCATCAAGCCCACGGCACTGAGGCCGAACATCAACAGGAAGAGGCTTCCGGTGATCTGCGTCCACAGACGCGTGATGGAATCCGAACCGAAGATTGCGAAGTTGTCCTCGGCTTCATTGCGCACTTTGCGCCGGCGACGAAGGAGATCGCGGATCTCGTCTTCAACAAGCGGCTTGTTCTTCTGGTCATCAAACTTCGCACTGATCCAGTAATCCAGAATCTCCGGGTGCAGCTTGCGGAAGGTCGTGATCGGCACGTGCACCATGTTGTCTTCTGCATTGCGGCCGCCGCCGCCAAATGCGGATTTCACTTTCGCCTGCACGCCCACGACCGTAAAGAGGCGACCTTCTACGTCGATCTCTTTACCAATGGCGCTCTCGTCACCAAACAGGTCGTTGGCGGTGTCGTAGCCGAGGACTGTGACGTTCGCCGTCCGCTCCTGCTCGTTCAGGGTAAAGTAGCGACCTTCTTTCATGTCCAGGTTGTAGACACTCGGATTGCTCGCGGTCGCTCCTTCTTCTGACACGTTCTCCGACTTCGCCTTGCCGTACTTCACCGTGACACTGCCCGCGCCGAAGTCGAAGCTTTGATAACGCAGCGAGGGCACCACGTCGATGACGTGTGGCAGATCCTTCATGGCTTCCGCGTCGTCGTAGGTCAACTGCTTGCGCGCGAGCATCTCGCTGGTAGGCCGCACACCGATGACCGGAAAGCGAAATACCCAAATTACATTCGTTCCCATGGCTTCGACCATGCCCGAGACGGAGGAGTTCAGCCCATTGATGACCGACGAGATCGCAATCACCGTCATTACGCCGATCACAATGCCAAGAATGGTCAGGCCGGAACGCAGCTTATTCGCGCGCAGTGTTTCAAGCGCCATGCGGACTGTTTCGCGTTGATCGGTTAGTCGCATGGAAACACCGAGACAGTAGACGGTAGACAGTAAGACAGAAAGCACTTCATCTTGCACCAGCTTTGTTTGCACGCATAGTCGCTATGGCGGCATTGATGATCTTAAGTACTTCTTCCGCCCGGCAGTAAGCGGTATCTAGCTCTTCTTCGTTCCCGAAACCTTCCATGGCTGCTACTTCGAGCTGTGTTTGCACTTCGAGCAAGGAACCTCTGGCATTACCGAGAAACTGCAAAAGCTCGCCTTGTGAAGCACGGCCTTTGCCCTCTGCGACGTTGCTAGGGACAGACACAGCAGCACGTCTGAGTTGGCTCGTGAGCCCGAAACGCTCATCTGCTGGAAAGCTTCGGGTCGCTTCATATATGCAGTGGACGAGCTGCATCCCTTTTTGCCACGCGACTGACTCCCGATATTTACCTGTAGCCGATTTGAGGCTTTTCACTGTCTACTCTCTACCGTCTACTGTCTTGCTCTGCTCAAAATTCACTCCTCAACGCCACAATCGGATCCAGCTGCGCCGCCTTCCGCGCAGGGTATACGCCGAAGAAAATCCCCGTGGCTGTTGCGACGAACAGTCCTGCAAAGATGCTCCAGATCGCAAGGCTCGACGGAAAGCCAAGCAGCACCGTCACAATCTGCGCGACACCCACGCCGGCAAGCACACCGATCAATCCGCCGACCATCGCCATCGTTGCGCTTTCAAGCAGGAATTGCATCAGGATGTCGGAGGGCTTCGCGCCCAGCGCTTTGCGGACGCCGATTTCGCGTGTGCGTTCGGTCACGCTGACCAGCATGATGTTCATGATGACGATGCCGCCCACCACCAGCGAAATCGCCGCGATCGCCACGGCAACAGCTTCAAAGCCGCCGCTGATCTGCTTCCACAGGCCGACCAGTGTGTCGCTGGTTTCGAGCGTGAAGCTGTCCGGCTCACCGGGGCGATCGTGGCGGCGGCTGCGCATGATCTGGCGGCCTTCGTCGCTGGCAGCTTCAAGCGCCGCGCCGCTGCCGCCTTTGGCGTAGATGGTGACAGTCTTCGCGGTTCCATACGTCTTTTGAAACGCGGTGATCGGCACGGCGACCCAGTTATCCTGGCTCTGCCCCAGCGTCTTGCCCTGTTTTTCGCCGAGTCCAACAACGGTATATGGCACACCGTCCACACGGATTTCCTTGCCGATGGGGTCTTCGCCGCGCAGCAGGTTCTCTTCAATGTCAGAGCCGATAAGGGCGATGTGCGAAGCGTGATCTTCGTCGGCCTGCGTGATGTCGCGGCCTTCAATCACCGGCAGGTTCTGCATCTCTGCCATCTGAGAGGTATAGCCACGCACCTGCGTGTCGGTACTGGACTGCGTGCCGTACACAATTTTTCCTGTGGTGGCCTGCAGGGCACCCACCTGAAGGCAATGCTTGCATTCGGCCTGGATCGCTCGGTAGTCATCCAGGCTAAGAACTTTGCGCTTCTGGAACCGCAGGTAGTCGTTGTAGTTGGCAGTGAACGACGGCTGCTTGGAGATCGTGAAGACATCTGCGCCGTACACGTTCACCTTCGACGCGACATATACATTCGCGCCATTCACCAGCGTGACGACAGCAATCACCGAAGCCACACCAATCACCACGCCCAGCAGCGTCAACACGGAGCGCAGCTTGTTCGCCCAGAGCGATTGCACGGCGATCCGGAATGCTTCTTTGGTTTCCATGGAGGCGACGTATTCAGTCTATCGTGCAGAACAAAGGCGAGGCGTCACGCAGAGCTCGCCTGAAGGCCTCTACGCAGCGCTTGTGCGTGCAGTTCCAAGGCTTCCCTGGACCCTGCGCCCTGAACCCTATACCCTTGTAGCTGCAGGCGGCCGGGCGATCGCTGCCGCGCGCGCGGCGTTCTTCAGAACGTTGTGTTGCGTGGGGGAGGAAAGTCCGAACTCCGCAGGGCAGTGTGCCGGATAACGTCCGGGATCGGATCGTCAAGGCTCCGAGACGGCCAGTGCAACAGAAAGCAAACCGCCTCAGACTGTTGGCCCACTCGCAAGAGCGTGCCATGTACGCGGTCTGCGGTAAGGGTGAAAGGGTGGGGTAAGAGCCCACCGCGTTGCTGGTAACAGCAACGGCACGGTAAACCCCACACGGAGCAAGACCAAATAGGCAGGGAGACCACCGCCACTCTTCGGGCGAGGTCACGCATCGGCCCGATGCGTTTGAGGTTGAAGAGCTAGCGTGCAGCAATGCATGTGCCGGAACTTGCGGGTAGGTTGCTGGAGCGCCGCAGTAATGCGTCGCCTAGAGGAATGATCGTCTAAAACAGAATTCGGCTTACGGGCCGCCTGCACAATTTTTATGGTCTGGATCTGTACAAACGAACAGCATCACTAACCGACAACCTCATTGCTCGGAACAACTACGCGTGTGGCTCGTATTTATGAATGAAGGAGTTCGATCGTGCGATCGCAGCTGCTAAAAACCCGCATCTACCTCAAATTGTCAGTCATAGTCGTTCTTGTTCTCGCGATGCTTGGTATTGCTCCTGCGCAGTCGAGAGATGGTGTGGCCATCGAGGTGGCTGTCGTGAAGCCGCACCCCTCTGAGGTGATGCATAACAACTTCAGCTTCGTGAAGAATCGCTTCGTGTTGGAAGATCAGCCGCTACTTAAAATGATTGCCTTTGCCTACTCGTTAAATCCAAGGCAGATTGTCGGCTCACCTAGCTGGGTTTCTGAAGACCATTGGGATATGAGCGGTAAAACGAACTTGATGGAAGATGCAACGCGCCCACAAGAACAGCAAGTGATCCGTCAGCTTCTGGTTGAGCGCTTCGCGTTGCAATTTCACCAAGAGAAGCGCGATTTGTCGGCGTACGCTTTACAAGTAGTGAAAGATCAGCCGAAGCTGGCCGTTGCGGCCGATCCTGCTGCGCAACCGTTGGAATGGACGCAAGGGAACGACTCAGTAAGGACTGAAAATTATCGAAGTAGCTCAATGAAGGACTTTCTTGTCATCAAACAACTCTTCATGGACCGTCCGCTCGTAGACCAGACTGGGCTGACTGGGCGGTACGATTTCAAGCTGACCTACTCCTTTGGCGACGCGCCTAATTTGGAGACGGATGCGCCGCCAACGATGTTTACGGCAATAAAGGAGCAGCTAGGCTTGAAGTTTCAGCCATTGAAGACGTCGGTTGACGTCATGGTGATTGACCACATCGGAAAGCCAACGCCGAACTAGAGACGTTCGCTCCAGCAATAAGGAGCATACGTCGCCTAGGGGAATGATCGCCTAAAACAGAATTTGGCTTACGGGCCGCCTGCATTTCTAACAACGTCTCGCCGGGCTCGAAGGCCGGGTGCCGTCACGGAGCACAACAGTCATCCGCGTCAGCAAACGTTATGATGGGGTGACATATCGGATCCGCAGGAACGAAAACTATCCACGCACGCCAGCCCTAGCAAGGATGTCTCATGAATGCTCTACCGGCCCGTGTTGTTCGCGTGGTAGCTCTGCTCACTTTTTGTTTCTCTGCCGTCGGCCATGCAGAGCCGATTCCGGTGCGCTACGCGCAAGGCTCCAGCCACGGCTTCCTCGCTCTCAAGACGCTGGGCGGCGTGACCATCGCTATCGGGGAGTCGACGCAAACGGTGCATGGTGACCGCGTCACCTCAAGGCTGGTCTTCCACTTTCGCGACGGGTCGGTGGACGACGACGTCACGGTCTTTACCCAGCGGGAAGTCTTCCGGCTCGTGACCGATCATCACGTGCAGCACGGTCCCTCTTTCCCAAAGCCTATCGACTTTCTGATCGAGATGGAGAAGGGCGACCTCACCTTCCGAGCAGAGGATGGAACGGTGACGAAGGAGCACATGGATCTGCCACCGGACATCGCCAATGGTCTGCCGCCGAACCTTCTCCTCAACATTCTTCCGTCCACGCCGGAAACGAAGATTGCCTATCTCGCACCTGGCAAAAAGGCGCGTTTGGTGCGGATTTCTATCAAGCCGACGGGGAGCGTACCCTTCAGCGTTGGCGGCTCGCCGCGGAAGGCAACCGACTTTACCCTGCATGTGGAACTGGGTGGCATTACCGGTGTCGTCGCTCCGCTGGTGGGCAAGCAGCCTGACGATTACCACATATGGCTCGAACCTGGTGCGCCTCCGGCCTTCGTCCGCGAGGAGGGCGCGCTCTATGAGGGCGGACCTATCTGGCGTATCGAGGAAATCGCTCCTACGTTCAAGCGGCAGCCGTAGAAACGCCGCACAGTGATTGATAGCTCACGGCACATCTCAGGGCGCGTGCGGGGCATCGCAGATTTTGCATATGGTCGCCGAGAACGAGGCCCAATCTCAACCGCCAACCGACCTTCTTACCGGTCTGCGCGAGATCGTTCTGCAGCCGGTGCGAACGCTGGTGCCTCCCTGGAGCTGGAAGGCAGCCGCTCTTAGCGCTGTGCTGCGGGCGGCAACGTTCTTTGCAAGCAACCTGCGGTCCGGGCCTAGGCAGGCCATTCGAGCGATGCTGGTGGAGGCCGTCTTTGCGGTTCTTACGGCTGGAATCATTGGAGCGATCTCACAGCGATTACGGTCCGCAAATCCAGCCTGGGCTACAGCGGCTGTGGTGTGTGTAGGCTTGCCGGGGGTCATGATCCTTGCGCAGTTCCTGGTACACCGTGTTGCACATACGCCGCATGTCGGGCCCGGACTGTTTTCCTCTTTTTGTTTTGCTGCGATGGCAGCGGCGTACACCTGGTATGCGATGCGGCACGGGTCCCTGCTGGGTGGAACGCATAGCACTTCGCTGCGGCACGACTTTCACACGTTGCCCGGCATCACATTGGACTTCGTGCTCGCCCTTCCACGCCGTCTGTTCGGCCGCTCATGATAGCCTCTACGTCCAATAGAGAATGCGCACCTTCGGCAGCAAAGTCGCAATGGTGCTCTCGAAGAACGCGCGCATTTCTCCCATCGCATCTTTCGGGTAGACGTACTTGAAGCTCCCGAACTTCGTGCGCTTCTCCGTCCGCGCATCCTCGCGCAGATCAAGCGTCGTTCGCGGATACCAGCCCAGCAGCACTTCTTTCGATCCCGGTGTGAAGCGATGTGTGATGAGTTCAGCCGTCATGTCCAGTTGCTCGATGCCTGCAACCGCGTTGGCCACCGCAGTCAGCAGAGAGGTGTACTCCTCTTGCCATTGCGGCACAGGCATGATCGGCGCGATCGTTAGCCCGACCGGATAACCCGCCAGGGCCATGGTACGCAGGGCTTGCAGGCGTTGGTCGACTCGCGCTGTGCCTCCTTCGAAGTCGCGCGCCACCGTTGCGGCGTTGATCGAGAAGCGCACTCTTGTGCGTCCGCGATGCTCCAGCTGCGCAAGCTTCCCGACCGCGTCGAACTTCGTGGTCCAGCGAAGCTGCACCGGAGCATCCCACTCGCCGAAGAATCGAATGGCCGCTTCCAGACCGCCGGTGAGGTGTTTAATTCCGAGCGGGTCAGTGTAGCAGGAAGCTTCGAAGGTTGTGCCTTCGGCAGCCCGGTTGCGCGACTTGGACGTCACCTGCCCCAGACCCGCGTAAGGTCGAAGCCCTTCGAGGATTTCCTGCAAGTTTGCGTAGGCACGTGTCACCGGTGGTCCGCTGAGCGATCCCGCGAGATAGCAGTACTGGCAATGCGCCGGGCAGCCCTGCGCGATGTGGAACTGCCAGTCAGCAGAGGGTGGAATCGGCTGCAGCTTTCGCTGCCCTGG
>CAJCIP010000070.1 GCA_903970445.1 Verrucomicrobia bacterium Tous-C9LFEB
AACCACCTCCGAACGGGGCTTTAGCCCCCGGGACCTTCCTATCGCTTCGGCCCTTGTCCTTGCCCATGCATTTGCATTTGTCCTTGTCCTTGTCCTTGTCCTTGCCCATGCATTTGCATTTGTCCTTGTCCTTTCCATGCATTTGCATTTGTCCTTGTCCTTGTCCTTGCCCATGCATTTGTCCTTGTCCTTGCCCTTGCCCTTGTCCTTGCCCTTGTCCTTGCCGTTGCCCTTGCCGTTGCTTCTGAGATAGGCCTGGGCTTTAGCCCAGGCAAAGGGAACCACCTCCGAACGGGGCTTTAGCCCCCGGGACCTTCCTATCGCTTCGGCCCTTGTCCTTGCCCATGCATTTGCATTTGTCCTTGTCCTTGTCCTTGCCCTTGCCCTTGTCCTTGTCCTTGCCCATGCATTTGCATTTGTCCTTGTCCTTGCCGTTGCATTTGCCGTTGCTTCTGAGATAGGCCGGGGCTTTAGCCCAGGCAAAGGGAACCACCTCCGAACGGGGCTTTAGCCCCCGGGACCTTCCTCCGGGGCTCATCGCTTCCCAATGTTCACCTCGATGATGGTCATGGTGTCGTTGCCGAAGATGTCCACGACCTTGACCGCAATCTTGCGTTTGCCGGGCGGGCATTCCCGGTACACGCTTGTGTATTCCAAGGAGCGGTCACGTTTGGTGCGGAAGCTTTGCCACTCGTTTTCGAAGATGTAATCGCCCGTCCAGACTTCTTCGTATTCTTCGAGCACCATCTGCGGCTTTTCCATGCCGGGCATGGTTGGCTGCGCGTCGCGTTCGATGGGCTTGCGAATGATTTCCTTCTTGCTTTCGTAGTCGAAGTCGACGGCCCAATAGTCAATCCAGTCTTTCCAGCTTTCGGTCAGGCGCTCGCGCGTGACGATGCCCTTGGCGTCTTTCGACACCTTCACGATCTGGCCGTTGTCGACGACGATCTTGCTCTGCTTGTCTTTCAGCGTGGCTTCGGCGGACTTCACCGAGTCCTGCGAGTAGAAGACGTTGAAGTCGGTAAGCTCCACGGCAACGGTGTTGCCCTTATAGCGCGGCGTGACCTCGATATAGCTCACATCGTGAAACGCGACCTGGTTCTTTTCGACGGCGCGCTTGTCGAAGACTTCGCGCGGAATGTATTTCGGCGAGATGTCGATGCCCTTCGCGCTGGCGTCCTGCAGCACGTTGGGAAAGAGGCCCATCTCGAACTCGAAGCCGAGAATGTCCACGCGGGTGATGCGCTTCTGGCGGCACTCTGCGATGACCTCTTCCACGTAGAGGCGTGTGACCGGCAGGTTTACCGGACCGACGCTTACCAGCCGTCCAGCCTTCTTGCCATGGAAGGTGGCGAAACCGGTAGTCTTCTCCGCGCGGTAGGCCTTGAGGATGAGGTCAAGGAAGTCGGCTTCTTTCTTGGCGAGTTGTGCGGCTTGCTCGGCCTCGCGAAGGTTTTCGTTCACGCCTACGTAGTGCTGGCGCTCGTACTTGCCGAGGTTAAGGATTTCGAAAGCGCGGTAATCTTTGCCAGCGGCCTTCAATTCGCGCTGAACGCCAATCATGCGTTTGCGCGTCGTGTGGATGGCGAACTTGCCGAGATCGCTACATATCCATCGTCGGCCCAGTCGTTCAGCTACAGCAGCGGTTGTACCTGAGCCCGCGAAAAAGTCGGCAACAAGGTCTCCACTGCTGGTGCACGCCTCGATGATTCGTTGTGCTATAGATTCTGGCTTTTGGGTGGCGTAACCCAGATTCTGCGTCTTGTCGGCTGGTTGAAGCATAGAGAGCCTCCACACGTTGTCAACGACACGCTCCGTACGTTCGTTGTACAGAACATTTCCTTTTTCATCGCGTGCATTGACCATCCGTCCGTTTACTTTTGCGCGCTGTAGCTGCTTGACAGGACTTGCTCTCTTCTCAAGCAAAGGCTGAAAACTATATCTGGATGAACGGTCTTTCACATACCAAAGGATCGTGTCAGTGGCTCGCGGGAAAACACCCTTCCGCGTATCTGGCATCTTGTTGTAGTAGTACCAATAGATCTCATTTCGGAAATTTGCTTTTCCGAATACCTCATCAAGCGCCAACCTGATAATGCTGTTTACTCTCCAATCGCAATGCACGAAAACACTTGCATCTCGCGATGCAAGGCCGTGCATCAGTTGGAGCCGCTCGTAGATCATCGCTATAAAGCTATCTGCACCTTTTCCCCATGTATCTCGATAAGCGATTTCTTCGATGATGCTAGGTTCTTTGTGAAAAACCTCGTCGCCAATCTCAATATCCATCGAGAAGTCCGCACCTACATCAAACGGAGGGTCGATGTAGATCAGCTTCAGTCCGCCCTGCGCTTCGATCTCCTCGCGCAGCGGGCCGTTCTTGAGAGAGGAAAGGATGAGCTTGTTGTCGCCCCAGATGAGCTTGTTGGTCCAGCCCTTCAACTGACGACCGCGCGCGTCGAAGAGGTCCGCCTGGAGCTTGGCGTCATCGGGCTTTTCCGCGCGCGGCTCGTCCACCTGTTCGATCACCTGGAAGGGCAGAACGACGTTGGTGACCTCGTTCGTCTTGCCGTTCCAGACAAGCTCAACCTCGCGCTTGTCGTCGAAGAGAAGAAAACGGTATTTGTCGGGGAGAGGCTTGCCGGCCTCAATAAAGCGAACGACTTCCTGCTGTTCCTGCTCTGTCAGCTTTGCCATTGTGGGTGAGCCATTGTCTCAAATGATGTCCCGGGGGCTAAAGCCCCGCGTTGATTGCGGACCTTGATGTCCGGGCTAAAGCCCGGACCTATCTCAGAAGCAGCGGCAAGATGCCCCGTGGGCTAAAGCCCGGCGCTCATGGTCCCCCAAGATATCCGGGCTGAAGCCCGGACCTATCCCAGGAGACTGACTATCTCACGTACAACAGCGGGATGTCGGTCCTGAGAGTGTTCGCATACAGAAGTTTCTATCTGTCCGTACTGGTCTGAGAAACCCTGTATACCGCTCGTGCCTTTGCTTCTGAGATAGGCCCGGGCTTTAGCCCGGGTATTCCCTATATACCGCCGTGCCTTTGCTTCTGAGATAGGTCCGCGCCTTAGCCGGGTATTCCATGCTGTATGCCGCTCGTGCCTTTGCTTTTGAGATAGGTCCGGGCTTTAGCCGGGTATTCCATGCTGTATGCCGCTCGTGCCTTTGCTTCTGAGATAGGCCCGGGCTTTAGCCCGGGTATTCCCTTATACCGCTCGTGCCTTTGCTTCTGAGATAGGCCCGGGCTTTAGCCCGGGTATTCCCTGCCGACGAAAAATGGGCTTTAGCCCCCCGGGAGCCGCGCCGCCGGATCGAGCAAGAATTTTGCCCCTAATCCGAGTTTCTTCCAGCCCGCTCAAAACCGCACTTCAACCCCACTTTAAGCATCTTTTTTCAACCCATATCCCTGACCTATAACGACACCGAACCCCCACCACCGAACCTGCTTTCCGGGCATCCTCAAAAATCCTGTCAAGCCCCCTGCGCTGTGGAAAACGCGCTAAGTCATTGAGCGCGCACGAAATATAATTCAGCGAAAAGTGTCATAGTTATTCCACTCAACTCACTAGAATGGAAATAGATTGAAACACCAGCACAAACTCAGGGGCGAAAGCCCCTTTTCTCTTGTGCGAAGACATGTCCGCGCTGAAGCCCGGACCTATCTCGAAGCAAGGCAGATGTCCCGCGTGGCAGCGGCGGGAAGCAGATTTCCTGCGCTACTTGCGGAATTTATTGGCAGCGCTGAACTCCTCGCGGAGCTCCGGCGTGCGGAGGTGTTCGCGGATGTGTGCGAGGCGCTGCTCGAGGGCGAGAAGCGCGGCGGCGATGGGCTCGGTGTTGGTGAGAGCGATGTCTCGCCACATGCTGTAGGGGCTCGCGCCGAGGCGCGTCATCTCGCGGAGGGCGCGGCCGGCGAGAGAGTGTATGGCTGCTGTGGTGAGTGGAGCGGAGTGTAGAGGAGAGAGCGAAGAGCGTAGAGTCTCAGGGGCTGAAGCCCCTGTTTCGCCGGGATCTGATTCGATGGCTGCTCGGAAAGCCTCTGCGGACTGGGCAGCGGTTGGTTCAGGCGCGGGTGGGAAGGTGTCCTGCAGCAACGCGGCGAGTGCGGTGGCGAGTAGTTGCGGGAGGTGCGAGACCCAGGCGCACAGCTCGTCGTGCTGCCCGGGGTCGAGGTCGCGAGCGATCGCTCCGAAGCCGGCGACGAGGGTGCGCCAGCGGTCTTCGAGTGGAGTCTCGGTAGCGCGCGAAAGCGGCGTGAAGAGCCATGTGGCTCGGTCGAAGAGCTTCGCGTCGGCGAGCGCGGCGCCGCCGGATTCCTTGCCCGCCATCGGATGGCCGGGAAGGAAACGTGCGCGGTCGGCGTTGTCCGTGCCATTGGTATTGAAGAGGCGCGAGGCTAGCTCGGTGATGGCGTGCTTGGTGCTGCCGGCGTCGGTGACAAGCTGGTGCGGACCGAGAGCGGGCGCAAGGCGCTGCATCCAGTCAAGGATGGGGAGCACGGGCGTGCAGAGGATATAGATGTCAGCGGCGTTGGGCGCGAGTACGTCATGGGGCGCGGAAAGTGCGCCATCGATGGCACCGATGCGGAACGCGGTGGCGAGCTCGTTGGAGTTCGTGTCATGCCCGAGGACGGTGCCGGAGAAGGATTCGGGCGGAAGCGCCTTGAGCGCTAGGCCGACCGATGCGCCGATGAGGCCGGTACCGATGATGAGGATGCGCTCGGGCATGTCAGAGGCCGCGAAGGACATCTTCAACACTAACGCTCTTGCGAGTTGCGACGAGCTTAGGAAGATGATGAAATGTTTCGGTTTTCATCGGTTTGTGCGCTGGAACGGAGACTGTTTGCTGTGAAGGAACTAGACTTCTCAGAATGATATGGCTGCCCGTTTGCTGTTGACGAACATACTGCCAGTTTCTATCCAGATGCCGAGCAGAGTGCTCGCCATACACGTCTCGGGGAATTTTCACGCGACGGCTAAAACCTCGTCACGTACGAGGTGCAAGCGAATCGTCGAAGGCGCTTCGGAATCGAAGAAGTACGCTTTCGTAGCATCCTGCACCATCTCGCGAAGCTCTTCCCACGTGTCGCCTTGCGTCACGATGCCCTCTCCTACGGACACCGCGCTGTAGCCGCCTTCCGCTTCTTCGTGGACATCGAAAACGAGTTCGCGTTCCTGTGCCATGGCTAGAGCTTAACTGATTCCCACAATGAAAGTCAGCGGTTTTCGCGGCGATGCGTGAAAGCGCGGGCGTTGGGGCCGCGGTAGTCGGCGGCGATGTGGCCGGCGCCGCGGAGGACGTACTTGTAAGTGGTGAGGCCTTCGAGGCCGACTGGGCCGCGGGCGTGGAACTTCGAGGTGGAGATGCCGACCTCGGCGCCGAAACCGTAACGAAAGCCGTCGGCAAAACGCGTGGAGGCGTTGTGAAAGACGCCGGCGGCGTCGACTTCGCGAAGGAAGCGTTCTGCGGCTGCAATGTCTTCGGTGATGATGCTTTCGGTGTGCGAAGAGCCATAGCGATGGATGTGGTCCATGGCTGCGTCGAGCGAAGGCACGACGGCGATGGAGATGCCGAGGTCACCGTACTCGTGATGCCAGTCGTCGACCCGGAGGACTTCGGAGGAGCCGAGTTCGTCGATGGTGCGGTCGTCGCCATGCAGTTCAACTTTGTACGCGGCGAGGGTAGACGCGAGTTGTGGGAGGAAGTCGTCTGCAATCGCTTCGTGCACGAGGACGGTTTCGACGGCGTTGCAGGCGGCGGGGTAATCGGTTTTGGCGTCGGCGATGACGCGGAGTGCGAGCTGCTGGTCGGCGGCAGCATCGACGTAGATGTGGCAGACGCCTTCGGAATGTCCGAGCACGGGGATGCGCGTATTGGCCTGGACATATTCAACGAGCTGCTTGCTGCCGCGTGGGATGACCATGTCGATGAGTGAGTGCATGGTGAGGAGTTCGGCGGCGCGTTCGCGGCCAAGGACCAGTGAGAGCGCATTCGCGGGAAGGCCTGCGCTGGTAAGTGCTTCGCGAAGAATGTTGATGAGTGCGGTGGCGGTATGCTCGACTTCGCGACCGGGCTTCAGGATGGCGGCGTTGCCGCTCTTGATGGCGAGGGCGGCGATCTGGGTGACGGCGTCTGGGCGGGCTTCGAAGATGACCGCGAGGACGCCGAGTGGGACGGAGAGTTTCTCGAGGTGGAGGCCGGGGGAGGCAGAGGGTAGAGCGTAGAGCGTAGAGGGTAGGGGGTGTTTAGTGGAGGTGGCCTCAGGGGCTAAAGCCCCTTTTTGTAGTGTTGCCCTGATGGACGGGCTGGAACCCGTCCCCTTCGAAGCAATGGCACGGGGATTGGCATTGTCGAGTTCGATGGCGTCGAGTGTGCGGTTGAGTGGATCGGGAAGAGCCGCGACGGAGCGCATTTGCTCGGCCATCTCGCAAAGCTTTGCTTCGGTAAGCTTGAGGCGCGAGAGTGTTGCGGAAGAGAGCGCCTCTTCTCCGATGAGTGAAGAAGCGATGCGCAGGTCTTCTGAGTTCGCGGCCATGAGTTTGGTGGTGGCGCTTTCCAGTGCGTGCGCCATCGACTCGAGTACATTGTTGCGCGCGGCTTCGCTTGATGGCGCGAGTAGCCGCGAGGCTCGCCTGGCGGCTTCGGCTGTGGTGCGAACATCGGAGTGGGTCGCGGCGCTCATGCGAGAGACTCAACAGCGACCGGCGAGAAGCGGGTCCCGATGGACTCGCCAGCGACGATGCGTTCGAGCACCTGTGGTGTGCGGCCGTTGGCGATGATGACCTGCTTGCCGGCTTCGAGGACGATGCGTGCGCTTTCGAGTTTGGAGAGCATGCCGCCGCGGCCCCGGCCGTTACTGCCATGTGCGAGTGAGAGGATCGCGTCGTTGATGATGTCGACGTGCGGAAGTATCTGTGCGCCGGGCTCGGATGGGCTGCGGTCGTAGAGGCCGTCCACGTCGGAGAGCAGGACAAGCAGATCGGCGTTGATGTGCTTCATCAGCAGAGCGGAAAGCTTGTCGTTGTCGCCAAAAATCCTGACGCTTCTTTCTTGTTGCTGCGGCGATTGCGCCGGGCGGTCAAGTTCGAGCGTCGAGACGGTGTCGTTTTCGTTGACGATGGGAATGACACCGAGGCGAAGCAGCGAGTCCAGCGTGCCGCGAAGGTTGTCGTGACGGATGGGGTCGCGGAAGTCGTCTTCAGTGAGCAGCACCTGCGCGATGCGGCAGCCGAGGCGGTCGAAGGCATCGTCGTAGAGCGCCATGAGGCGAGATTGTCCGACCGCAGCGCAGGCTTGCATTTGTGCGAGGTCGCTGGGCCGCGACGGAAGGCCTAGACGCTCCACGCCAAGGCCGATGGCGCCGGATGAGACAACAAGGATTTCGCGGCCTAGCGCGCGTAGTGCGGCGATGCCTTCAACGAGGCCGCATAGCAGGCCAAGGGCGATTTTGCCATCGGAACGCATAATGACGTTGGTGCCAAGTTTTACGACGATGCGGTGCATGGTCAGACAACACCTACAATGACCCTATTGAGAATAGCCGCCAACCCACTGTTATCACCCCGCGTATGCGAAAGAACAGAAGCGACAACATTCTCCTCTTTACTGATTCCTTCCCATGCAATCAGAAACCCGCAGTGCCGGCCTAGCTGGCGAATGAACTCGCGCTGTGTTCTGCCGTTACCTTCGCGAAACGGATGTATGGCGTTAAGCTCACCGAAATAGAACGCGGCACGCTCTACAAACTTCTGTCTGCCAAGTCCGGTTAGAAATTCTTCATTCTTGAGGCTAATGAATGCTTCGGTAAGAGATGGAACAATCAGGTGTGGAAATGCAAACTCCGCACCGCCCACTTTTGACATGTGTGCAACTCGAAATTCACCGGCCCACGGAAATACATCACGAAATAGAAACCAATGAATTTCCTGTAGATGTGCCGAGTCAAAGTGGCCTTTCATCGGCTGTTCTTCAAGCTGAAGTTGGCGTCGATGGACTGCGGGGGCTTCTACAAGCTGCAACTGGTCGTAGTTTGTAAGACCAAATTTGTTGCGTGGGCAGAAGGTACCCGGCATCGATTGTGGATCTTGCACATCGCTCCTGAGCTAAGCCGGAATCGCTAGCGTTTGTTCGCGGATAGCTTTTGCAAGCTGAGCAACATGATGATCGATAGCGTCGGAAAACTGTTCGAATGTGAGTTCGCCCGCGATGTACCTCCGATTCAGCTCACGCGTCGCCTCGTCAAGTGTTTGACCCTCTATCGCCAACGATCCTTCACTGCTGGCTACAGCACGCTCACGCCTATTGCGTTCAGTTTTAGAGATCATTGAAATCACCCCTCATCTTTGGCTGATTTGATTTTACGCGTGCACCTGCTGCACGGCAGGTGCGACATGGCGGTCTACAACGGGTGCGAGCTTGCGCAGCTTTTCAATGAGCTTTGTGAGCTGGTCCGGGAACAGTGATTGCGCGCCGTCGGACATTGCCTTGTCGGGGTTGGGATGCATTTCCATCAGCAGGCCGTCGGCACCGGCGGCGACGGAAGCAAGTGCCATGGGCGGGACGAGGTCGCGGATGCCGACGCCGTGTGAAGGGTCGCCGAGCACCGGGAGATGCGTGAGTTTGCGGAGGACCGGGATGGCGGAGATGTCCATGGTGTTGCGCGTGGCGGTTTCGTAGGTGCGGATGCCGCGCTCGCAAAGCATGAGGTCGTAGTTGCCGCCGGAAAGAATGTACTCGGCGGAAAGCAGTACTTCCTCGATCGTCGCCGAGATGCCGCGCTTCATCAGCACAGGCTTGCGAATGTGGCCGAGTTCGCGCAGCAAGTTGAAATTCTGCATATTGCGCGCGCCAACCTGGAAGCAGTCGATGTACGGCAGCATGGGTTCGATCTGCGAGATCTCCATCACTTCGGTGATCACGAGCAGGCCGTTTTCGTCGGCAGCTTCGCGCATGATCTTGAGGCCTTCGACGCCCATGCCCTGGAAGCTGTACGGCGACGAGCGCGGCTTGAACGCGCCACCACGCAGGAACTGCGCACCCGCTGCGGCGACTTGCTGCGCCGACAGGCGGATCTGATCGCGGCTCTCTACAGAGCACGGGCCAGCCATGATCACAATCTCTTCGCCGCCGACGACCACGCCATTCGGGAACGTAATGCGCGTGCCCTCAGGCCGAAACCCGCGACCCGCCAGCTTGTATGGCGAGGAGATACGATAGGCCTGCTGTACGCCGGAAAGCACCTGGAACTCGGTGATCTCAAAGGCGCCCGGTGTGCCGACACCGGCAAGAATCGTTTGCGTTTCTCCGGTGGTCTTGTGGACGTTGAAGCCCAGCTCCACCATGCGTTCGATTACGTGCTCAATCTGTTCATCGGTTGCCCGGTCTTGCATGGCCACGATCATCATTCTGTCCTCAGTGTTTCTAAGCTTGCTGCTGCTTCTGCTTGTTGCGCATCACGTCCATGATGCGTTCGAAAATGTCCTGCACTTCCGCGGGTGTCAGCGGCCCGGCACTTACCGTGCGGACGTGCTCGTACACCTGCTGCTCGCGCTTCGGCTCATAGATGGGCGCGGTGCTCTCGCGCTTGAGCTGGCCGATGGCGACGGCAGCGGCTGCTCGCTGGTTGAGCAGGCCGACGAGTTGCTCGTCCAGTGAATCGATTTGCTTGCGCCAGTCGGCGATGTCCATATTGTTGCCTCGTGCGGGTTGGGTGGAATGCAGTGGGTTCAGGATACGTTCGGCAAGGTTGCGCCGGAAGGGAAAAGCGGAACGCAAAAAGTGCGAAGGTATAACGCAATGTCCGCAGAGAATGGCGATGGAGACGTCATCGTGCGGCACCTCCAGGACGAAGCGCGCGGATGAAATTGCCGACGGCTTTGGGCGCGTCTGCGGCCGGCGTCTTTTCGATGAGCGCAACGATGGCGCTGCCGATCACGGCCGCGTCGGCGAATTTGCCGACTTCGCGCACGTGGTCTGCGGTCGATACGCCGAAGCCCAGCGCAATGGGAAGCGTTGTGAATCGGCGCAGGCGATCGACAAGTGTTTTTGCATCGGTCGCGAGTTCGCTTTGTGTGCCGGTGATGCCGACCCGCGAGATGGCGTAGACGAAGCCTTGGGAGTTCTCCGCGATCGCCTTGAGGCGATCGTCCGGCGATGTGGGCGCGGCGAGGAAGACAGGTGCAAGACCGTTTTCGCGCATCGCGGCAAGGTACTCCACGCCTTCTTCGACAATCATGTCGGTCAGCAGCACGCCGTCAGCGCCGTTAGCTTTTGCGGCTTGGCAGAACTCGGTGAGCCCCATGCGCACGACTGGATTGAGATAGCTGAAGAGGATGATGCCTGCGTTCGGGCGTAGCCTGCGGATGTCGAGGCTGCAGTCAAGCACATCGCTGAGGCGTGTGCCGCGTGCGACGGCTCGCTCACTGGCGCGCTGGATGACGGGGCCGTCGGCTAGCGGATCGCTGAACGGCACACCGAGCTCGATGACATCGGCACCCGCGTCAATCGCGGCGATGGCCATGTCTCGTGTGGTGGCGAGATCGGGGTCGCCGGCGGTGAGGTAGATGACCAGGCCGGGTGTGGTTGTGAAGGCTATCGGCACCGGCGGCCCCCTTGAAGAGCTATAGGTCGGGCCTTCAGCCCTCTGTTGTTAATTGGGCCTGAACCTAGGGCTACGCTACGCTTCGCCCTAGGCTGGTATAAAGCGCGCCGTTGGCGCTTGATGGTTGTGGCGTAGTTGGAATGAGAACCGGCGGAACCCAGATCTCCCCACTCCGTGCTACACGCTTCAGTTGCGCCGGCAGCGACGGCGGTGACACAGGCGAACAGCAGATTCCTCCACTGCGCTGCGGAATGGCAAACAGAAAAGCACGAGCGAAACGGGGCATGAACGAGGGGTATCATGCGCTCACCGCCGCAGCGCCGCTCAGATCCATCTCCCGCGTCATGATGCCAATGTCTTTATCCCCGCGCCCGCTCACATTCACCATGATGATTTTGTCCTTGCCCATCTTTGGTGCGAGCTTGATGGCTTCAGCAACCGCGTGTGCGGTTTCGAGTGCGGGGATGATGCCTTCCGTGCGCGACAACGTCTTCGTTGCTTCGAGCGCTTCGTCGTCCGTGGCGGAAGTGTATGTAGCGCGGCCGGAGTCATGCAGCATCGCGTGCTCGGGGCCAACGCTGGCGTAATCGAGGCCCGCGCTGACGGAGTGCGTGCTCGCAACCTGGCCAGCATCGTTCTGCAGCACGTAGCTGTATGTGCCCTGCAGCACGCCGGGCAGCCCGCCTTGGAAACGCGCAGCGTGTTCGCCAAGTGCGGTGCCGCGGCCACCGGCCTCCACGCCGATGAGCTGCACATTGCGGTCGGGGATGTATTCGTAAAACGCGCCGATGGCATTCGAGCCGCCGCCAACACACGCAATAATCGCGTCCGGCAGGCGGCCTTCGTGCTCCATGATCTGCCGCTTGGATTCCTTGCTGATCACGCGATGGAAATCGCGCACCATCGTGGGGTACGGATGCGAGCCCAGCGCGGAGCCAAGGATGTAGAACGTGCTGCGAACGTTGGTGACCCAGTCGCGCATCGCTTCGTTGATGGCATCTTTCAGCGTCGCAGAGCCCGAAGAGACACCACGCACTTCCGCGCCTAGCAGGCGCATGCGGAAGACGTTCAGCTCCTGACGGCGCATGTCTTCTTCGCCCATGTACACCACGCACTCAAGCCCAAACAGCGCACACACAGTTGCGGTCGCAACACCATGCTGCCCGGCGCCGGTTTCCGCGATGATGCGCTGTTTGCCCATGCGCCGCGCCAGCAGAGCCTGGCCGAGAGCGTTGTTGATTTTGTGCGCGCCAGTGTGCAGCAGGTCTTCGCGCTTCAAATAAATTTTTGCGCCGCCGAGGATTTCGGTCATACGTTTGGCAAAGTAGAGCGGCGTGGGGCGGCCGACGTAATCCTTGAGCAAGCCGTTGAGTTCCATGTGGAAGGCTTCGTCGGCCTGCGCAGCGGCGTAGGCATGGTCAAGCTCCAGCAGCGCGGCCATTAGCGTTTCCGGTACGTAGCGTCCCCCGTACACACCGAAGCGGCCTGGCGTACTGGCAGCAGGCATCGGTGCGGGGCTGGTGAGCTGTGTTGCGGTTCCCATTTGCTATTTACTCCTGATCTGCCACGCGCTGCAAAACGAAAGCCGCGACTCTTGTAAGGTCGCGGCTCGGTGGATTCTGATGTTGCTTGCTTAGTGTTGGTGCTGAAGCAAGGCTCAGTCCGCCGTGGCCGCTACCGGATACCAGTAGCGGAACGTAAAGGCGAACAGGCTTGAAAAGCGACGCATCTGCAACAGGCTATACCTGCCGATTACTTCGGTGCAAGGGTTGTACGGGAAAAATCTTTCCTTTTATACATCTAGCGCGTATTTCGTTTTCATCTATTGCCTATGTGCAGAACCAAGACGCACGGAGGAACGAAGGATGAACATCAGGAAGCTTGCAGGAAGTGCGATTGTCGCCGTGATGCTTGCACCACTTAACATGCTGGCGCAAGAAAGCCATGCCGATGCGAAGGCACAGGTGGAAGCGCATGACGCGCAGCACCACAACAAGGCGAAGATTGTCGGTGGCTCTGCCGCAGGCGGCGCGGTGGTAGGCGCGGCGGCGGGAGGACCTGTGGGCGCTGTCGTGGGTGCGGGAGTTGGCGCAGGCGGCGGTGTGGTCGCGAATAAGATTCGCAAGCATCACTCCATCAAACACCGCATGCATCACCATCACGAAAGTTATTGAGAGACAGTGAACAGTGAACGAAGAAAGGCCCAAGACTATGGCACGTAATCAACTTGCAACACGATTTGTTCTGGGAGCTATGTTCGCTGCGCCGCTCATGAGCGTGGCGCAGATTTCGCACTATGACGCGAAGCAGGAGCAGCAGTATCACGACGCGCATCACCACACCAAAGCGAAGATTGTTGGCGGTTCTGCGGTCGGTGGAGCGGTCATTGGCGGCCTGGCAGGTGGGGGCAAGGGCGCTGTTATTGGTGCGGGTGCAGGCGCAGGCGCGGGTGTGTTGGCGAACAAAGCGCGCAAGCATCATGACATTCAGCAACGCGAGCGCAACGAGCACTACTAAGGTTCATCGTCGCTGCACGACCAAAGAATTTACTTGCGCTGCGACAACACTCACGCAAAGATAGCGGCACCGAGACAATTTAGGTGCCGCTTTTCCTTTGAGCAGAAACTCTGAATCTCGAACCGGGCGTGTTCCATCCCATGGGTGGAAGAGTGAAGCTGAGTGGAGGTAGATATGAAATCTGCAATCAAGCTTGCGGTGCTGGCCGCTGCCCTGACGCCGGCGTTCGCTGCGGTGGCACAGCACCCGACTGCCTCACGGCAGCATGTATCCGCGCTGCATGACCGTACACCGCATGCCCGCACGCGGACAGTATCTGGCCGCGCGACGCGATAAAGACTAACCTTTTGCGGTTTGGATAAAAGCCTGCACGCGCTCTGGATCTTTCGCGCCGGGTGACGCTTCCACACCGCTGACAGCATCCACGCCGAAGGGTTGAAAGATCGCGATGGCCTCGCTGACGTTTTCCTGGCGCAGGCCACCGGCTAGGATGAGCCTTGGTTCTCCGGTTACGCGGCGTGCGGGTGTGACATCATCGAGGATTGCCGCAACACGCGCCCAGTCGAAGCTCTTTCCCGTGCCGCCAGATACGCCTTGCGATGAGGCGTCGAGTAGGATGGCCCAGACGTTCGGGTCGGCAGAGGCCGACGCAAACTGGCTGCGAAGCGAGGCTTCATCCAGCGAGTCCACTCCAACGGAGATGACTTGCAGGATCTTTGCCTGAGAGCCAACGATCACGCGAAGCTTTGCAATAAGTCCGGCGTCATACGCGAAATGCAGTTGCGCAGCGGAAAGACCCGCTTGTTGAAACGCCGCGCTGATCTCATCTGCATCGGCAGCGTGAAAGACTCCTACCTTCTCGACATCATCCGGGAGCTGCGAGGTGATCAATGCGACCTGTGACGCATCGACGCGGCGCTTGCTGGGCGCGAAGACAAAGCCGACCGCGTCTGCATTCGAAGCGGCGGCTAGCTGTGCGTCAGAGGGCGTTGTGGTGCCACAGATTTTTACCCACATGCGGCTAAGCCCTAACGTGCGCGGCAGCGAGAAGATCGCGGAGCGCTGCACCTGGATCGGGTCGGCGCATGAGCGATTCGCCAATCAGAAACGCCTCGTAGCCAGCGGCTTGCAGCTGCTGGATATCTTGCCCCGTGTGGATGCCGCTTTCTGCAACGCGCACTGCATTTGACGGAAGATGCGGTGCAAGTTCGACGGCACGCTCCAGCGATACGTGGAACGTGCGCAAATCGCGGCTGTTTACGCCGACACATTCACAGTCGAGCGCGAGGACGCGGTGCAACTCTTCGTGATCGTGAACTTCGCAGAGGACATCGAGTTCACAGCGGCGCGCTTCTTCGCGCAGGCTCTTCAGTTCAGCGTCGGTGAGTGCGGCCGCGATGAGCAGGATGGCGTCTGCTCTGTTGGCGCGCGCCTCAATGATTTGAAAGGCTTCGATAGTGAAGTCCTTGCGAAGACAAGGGATGGACACGGCGCGTGAGGCGAGGCGGAGGTTTTCGAGCGAGCCCTGAAAGAAGCGCTCTTCCGTGAGCACGGAGAGAACGGCCGCGCCGCCGGCCTGCATCTGCGGCGCGAGCGTCGTGACATCGAAGTCCGCGCGGATGAGCCCTTTCGATGGAGAAGCTTTCTTCAGCTCGGCGATGACCGAAGGCCCATGCGCGGACTTGTCGCGCAGCGCTCGCGCGAAGCCACGCGGCGTGTGCTCCGCCGCGCGACGTTCGAGGTCACGCATATTCGCGGCGGCTTTGCGCTCGCGAACCACCGTGCGCGTGTGGGCGATGATTTCCGAGAGGTACATGGTGGGCGGAGCAGCGGCTGACATCTCTTTTATGCTACGCGACGCTGTGGCGCCGTTAGCGACTCGAGCTTAGGACAACCACGCTCCACGGCGCGACAACGACAGCAGAAAGTCGCTGCACAACCTGCGCATTCACAGGGGAAGACGAAAGCAAAGGGCGCAGGCTATTTCCGTACGCGTTCTGTTTCGGCGAGGTTGTCGTGAAAGCGATGGTCTTTGCCGTGTCGCCGAAGTTGCACGCGATGATGACGGACGCGGATGTTCGTGCGCTGGAAGGAACCTTGCGAAGCCACGCGAGTACGTTATCGGCATCCAGATTGAGGAGCGATGTTGCACCGGAACGAAGAGCTGCGGCTTCATGATGCAGCTGCGAGAGACGGCGATAGAAGTTGAGCAGTGAGTTCGCCTCATTGTCTTCGCTGGCGACGGTTTCATGCTTCTCGGCGGACGCTTTCCCTACGGGCGTTGAGCTGAACCCTGGCAGCGCGTCGAGGTCTGTTGTCTGGTCTACGGCGTTGGGCTTCTTTGCGGCAACGTAAGGAACATACGGGCCATACTCGTCTTCACGGCGCGGTGGCGGGGGTTGAGGCGTTGCAGCAGACTCGGTTGCAGGTGCGCGCGTCAGGTTTGAAGGCGTCCAGCGCATTACGTTGTCTGGTGCGTCGGTCGTGGAGCTATCAATTTCTTCGCCAGCCTCGACCAAGACCGCGGCACGCGACAGGAACATTGCGGCAGCGAGCATCTTCCGCAACGCCTCGTGATGATTCGTTTCTTCCGTGGACTGCGCCGCGCCGTGCTTGACTAGAAGAATCAAAGGTGCGCTTCCGCGCGGAACGGTGCTGAGCTGTGCCAGCTGCACGCGCAGGGAAAGCGCATCGGTGCGCTCGCCAACGCCATCGATCAAGGGCCGCACGACAAGTTGTGCGCCAGGAGCCGGAACAACAGCGGGGTCACCGGAGGTGTCCTCGACGAGAACTCGCTGACCAGGAAATGAGTCTGTCAGCTTGCGCAGCGAGCCAATCAATTCTGCGGTTTGCACAGCGTCGGATTTCGCGGGCACACGCAGCCAGATGCCGGCACACCCGCGCGTGAGCCATAATCTGCCTGCTGCGATGGCGTTCGCTGAGTTGGACGATGTGAGCGCGATAAGGAGGCGGATGTGGCGTCTGCTTGCCTCGGAGAGCAGGTCGTCAAAGCCGTTCTCTTCGAATGGCGCTTGGAGAACGATGGCATCGACCCCAAGCGATTGCAGGTACGACATGCGCTGCGCAATGCCGCGAAGGTCGCCTTTGCCGTCTCCGTCGGAATCCTGGAATGTGAGCGGGGCTACGCGGTAGAAGACAGCATCTCGCCACCAAGTCTCGGCGCTAAGGCCGGAGCCAGCCCAGCCGGGCCGCGCAAGCGTTTGTGAATGGAGCGAGAAGCAAAGGAAGCAGAGCAATACGGCGCTGAGGGCGCTCCGCGCATGGGCCAGACGAAGCGCTACCGTTGAAGCAGCATTGGCGCTGAAGATGTTCGATCCGCGCATGGCTTCATGCTACGTGACGCGTGTAGACGCTTGGGTCCGTACGCGGAAAACAGAGGTCCTTCGCCGCGGCTCAGAATGACAAGGGCAGAGGGTAGAGCGTAGTCGAATGGCGAGTCGCTGCGCACGCGAGACGCAGGTATCTCTTCTGCGGCTATGAGTGATGGCGGATCCGCTGTGAACGTGAGTGGTGACTCATTCGGAACTGTACGAAAATACAGGGATCTCTACACTGCGGCGCTTCACGCCTTCGATCGAGGTGACGGATCTGAAATTCTAATAACGTGCGACTACTTGCCGAGATAGTCGCGATAGCTGGATTCGACGATGCCGGTTTCGCGTGCGAGTGTCAGCTTCGCGACGTTGTATTGGTACATGGCCTGCACCAACTGCGCGTTGGCTCCAGTGACTGATGCCTGAGCGTCCACGACAGCGAGGTTGGTGTCCACGCCGGCGTTGAAACGTTCACGTGTGTCGCTGAGTTCCTGCTGCGCGAGTGCAGCGTTGCTCTGGCCAACCTTGACGAGTTCAGCCGACGACTTCACGTCGAGCATGCTGCCGCGAATCTGCTCATCGATATCGGTACGAAGGCTGGCCTCACGCTGGCGCAACGCGGTGAGCTGCGCGCTGGCCTGCTCTTCTTCGCCACGCTGCTGCGCTTCCTGGAAGATGGGGAACTTCAACGTGCCGACCGCGCGAAAGACACCGTGATACAGCCCTGTTGTCGCCCCGATGACACCGTAGTAGCCGTTGAACGCAACCGTTGGCAGTCGCTGGTATTTTGCGGCGCGTAGCTCGCGCTGTGCTACCTCGATCTGCGCCTGGAGGCTCAGCAGATCTTTGCGATGCTGAAAGGCTGTGGCCTTTGCTTCGTCGATATTCATGGTTGCGAGTTCCGCAAACGGGATGGTATCGGTCAGTTCAAGCTGCTGGCCCGCGGGGATGCCCATCATGCGATTGAGCTGGATGGTGTCTTTGGCAAGTTGAGCGGCGGCGGAAACCGTGGTCTGCTGACGCTGCTGATACTCCACCCGCGCGCGCAGGGCGTCAAGGTTCGTACCAACACCGGCCTGGAGCTTATCACTCGCTTGGCTGAAGAGTGTCTGCGCGGCACGTTCTTCTGCCTGCGCGTTGGTGAGGCTGGTCTGGTCCGCTAAAACCTTGAGGTACGCCTGTCCTAGGGCGAGCACCAACTCGCCGCGGCTGTTGAGCGCGTTGAGATCGACAACGGCGATCTCACGCTTTGCTCCTTTGTACAGCTCGAACGCTGGAAGATCGAAAAGGGTCTGGTTCGCGCTGAGCAGTGCCTGCGTGACGTTCACCTTGACGATCGTGGGAATTGTGCCGGCCGGAAAACCGAAGCTGGCGAGCGTTTGAGGGCGAAAGCCCATGGCGGCAAGATTGATCTCCTGCGCGCTGCTGGAGGCGGTCGCCGTGAGGGAGGGCACGAGCGCGTTGATCACCTGGTACTGAAACCCTCGTACCTCGCGCAGATTGGCGCGGTCGTATTGGAGACGCACGGTGCGTTCCAGACCCAGCGATATAGCGTCGTCCAGCGAGAGGCGAAGCGGCGTGTCGTGCGGCAACTCGACGACGGTGTCGCCCGGACCCTTTTCTGTGGCAGAGGCGGTAAACGCGAAGCCGGAACCTGCGGGGTGTTGCAGCGCCTTGTTTTCTTTCTTCAGCACGGAACTTGGCGCACTCGGAAGCGATGCGGCTGGGACTTCCTGTGCCGAAAGATGCAGGCTCGCGAAGAGGGCGCAGCCTATCGCGGCCAGCATGGCGCGGGAATAAAGATTTCTTTCGAGAACCACGACTATTAGAGTGCCATGCACGCGCCCGGGATGCGAAGATTCTCGGCGAAATGTCAGGCGCGGCAGGTGCGATAAACGATTGCCGCGGAGATCCAAAGTAAACTGCAGGTAACGATGGAGACCCAAGCTTTACCAATACCGCAGCGCCCCTCCGGCAAGCCTTTTCGCGCTTATCTGTTCGATATGGACGGGACCGTGGCGAACTCGATGCCGGTGCATTTCGAGGCATGGACGAAGGCGGTGGAAGATGCGGGCGGCACATTTCCGGTGGACCTGTTTTATGAACTAGCCGGTATCCCGCTTCATCGCACCGTGGAGATGCTGAATGAAAAATTTGGCTACACCATGAACCCCGCTGAGGTCGTTCACCGCAAGGAAGCGATGTACCTGGAGCGACTTGAAGAAGTAGAACCGATCGCGGCGGTAGTCGATCACATTCACGCGCAGCACGGACACATACCGCTGGCGGTCGTTTCAGGCTCGCCGCGAGACTCGATTGTGCGGACACTCACTGCACTGAAGCTGTTGGACCGTTTTGATGTGCTGGTGGGCGCGGAGGACTACACGCGCGGCAAGCCCGACCCTGAGCCCTTCCTTACGGCGGCAAAGAAGCTGAATGTCGCGCCGGAAGACTGCCTCGTGTTTGAGGATGCGGACGCCGGCATCGCCGCCGCGGAGGCGGCGGGTATGGCGTGGGTGCGCGTTCCCGTGCAGCGCGTAGAAGCCGGACAAGTATCAAAAGTCGTTGCGTGAAAGAAGATACGACAAAAGTGTGTGTGCAGAGCCCGTATCCACAGCGTCGTCCTGAGCACGCGAAGGACCTCGGTACTTGCTTCCGGCAGCCTTCCGGCTCCGCAAGATACGGGAGATCCTTCCCCCTCGCTTCGCGAGGACTCTGGATGACGACTTATAGTTGAAGGCACGGTCCGACGTTACTGTGCAGCCACGTGCACCAGCACAAGCGCATTCGGTTCCAGCGTGAGCTTCAGCTCGCCATTGCGCAGCGTCGATTCTTCCGGCGCAGGCAAAGCTGTTTTGCGATTCAGATCCTCCACCTGCGCGGGCGTTGGATACTGCGGTTTGCCCATAGCCCCATATAGCGGAAGAACGTTGCCATGCTCGTTGTCCACGCGTTCGAGTGTGACGCGAGCATTCGCCGGCGCATGCTGAAAGACAAGCGTGACCGTGCGTGGCTTCGCGTGGGCGGTGCTGCTTGGCTGGCCATCTGGTGCCGGATCGACGATGTTCCAGACCGCCGCGACGAGCGAACCATCAGCGCCTTTTGTGACGATGACGTCGTTTGAGTCGTTGCCCAGGCGCTGGTCGCCGAGCTTATGCAGAAGCGCGAAGTCGTAGAAGCTCGGCTTGTTGATACCGAACTCCGCGCGCAGGCCGAAGGAGCCGTTGAACGGCCGTGAGCCCGGCCCACCTTCTTCGAACACATCGGAGAAGGTCCAGAAGCTCATCATGTCGACGCTGCCGTCACACTGGCGAATCGTGTTGGCGAGGCCCGGGCCGACGAAGGTGGTGTCGCGCGATTCGCTCTGGCCCTGCACGTTCCATTCGGTCCAGAAGAGTGGCGTCTTCGCATAGCCGGCGGCGTTCATTTGCGCGCGAACTTTCTTCACCGCGAGGCAAACGCGGTTATCCATCGGCGTGTCGCGTGAAACAGACTTATCGTTCGGGAATAAGTTGTCGATGGTGTCGTCCGCGTAGCCGTGGCTGGAAACGAAGTCGACGGGGACATGGTGCTCGTTGGTATAGGCGAGGAAGCTGTCGACCCAGTCCGCGGCTGCTGTGGATGGGCCACCTACGCGCAAGCGGGGACTGATGGCCTTTAGATCGCGCGCGGTGTGCTCATAAAGCTCGTAATAGCTTTTGTCGCGCGGGATGCCGTTCCAGAAGTCGATATTGGGCTCGTTCCAGACTTCGAAATACCAGGTGGAGACCTCGTCAATGCCATAGCGCGCGACGAGATTCCTTGCGAACGCTGTCATGAGATCGTCCCAACGCTCCATTGACTTTGGGGGCGAAACGTTCTGCTTGTACCAGAAGGGATGCAGTGCATCCGGGTTGAAGGCGAGCTTCTTCGGCATGAAGCTGATCTCGACGACAGGCTTCACACCGTTCTTCAGCAGGCCATCATAGATCTGATCAACATAGGCGAAGTTGTACACCGGGATGCCGTGCTCATCTTCATTGTAGACGCCGTTCTCATCGAGCAAGATACCGTGCGCCCGGACGTAGGTGAAGCCGGTGATACCGTGCACGGCACGCAGATCGTCGCGGTAGTTTTCGCGCAGCATGAGGTTCGCGCGGCCGGAACCAAACATCGCTTCCCAGAAGTGCGGGAAGAGTGTAGTAGGTGCAGCGGCATCGATGGTGATGCGCTGCTGGGCTTCAGCGTGGAATACGAAGCAGGACAAACAAAGCAAGCCAAGCGAGGCGAGAAGTTGGGAGCAGCGGAGCGCAAACGATTGCATAGAGGTGTCCAGAGTGCCACAGAGACGGTATCACTGGGAAGAGCAGGAGTTCTATCGCAGCGAGTGGACAGGCGAAATCGCGCAGGGCTAGGATGTGCCGTTCACAAAATCATACTTTCAGGTCACAGGAACACATGCGTCTTCACAGCAAACTTTTGGCACTGCTCGTCATCGCTTTCAGCGCGTTTACGGCGGCGCAGGCTGCGCCTATCCCCGCCAACCATATTCGTGTGCATTACCACCGTCCTGACGGCATCTACGCCGGGTGGACCGTGTATGCGTTTGGCAACACTACGGAAGATCAGGGCAACTATGGCGGTGGGCCAGTGCAGGCGAGCGGCAGTGACAACTTTGGCGCTTATTACGATGTCGGCATCACGGCGGGAGCGACGGACGTCGGCATCATCGTGCATAATCCGACCGCTCCAGGCGGCGATGTCAAAGACCCAGGACCAGATGAGCATGTGAATCCTTCCACGCAGGGCATCGAGTACTGGCAGCTTTCGGGAACGGTTGGGCTTTTCACTTCGCAGCCGGCAACCACCTCGCAGAAGAATCCGAACATTCCGCCAAACACGGCGCGCATTCACTTCTTCCGCCCGGACGGCGTGTACACCAACTGGATTGTGTACGCGTTCTATGACACGACGGCGGACACGAGCAACTACAACACCGGCAATGTGCAGCAGACAGGCGCCGACAGCTATGGCGCTTACTACGATGTGCCGCTGATCAACAATGCGGTGAAGCTTGGCTTCATCGTGCACAACACGGCGACCGGAACGAAGAACACGCCGGACGACCTGATCCTGAACGCGGCGCAGTACAACGAGGCGTGGATCATCTCGGGTGATCCAACGGTCTATCTCACGGAGCCGACGGCGCAGCAGCTGTTGAATGCCAACTTCCTGAAGCAGCAGGCTTTTTGGATCGATCGCAACACTGTTCTGGTCCAAAGCGCCTATGCAATCAGCGGAGGGACCTACAAGCTGGTCAGCGACCTGAATGCCGCGCTCGCGGTAAGTGCGACAGGCGTGACCGGGGGCACTTTCATGACGCTGTCCGCGGGCGGATCGCTGACCAGCGACGAAGCCGCGCGCTTTCCTCAGCTGACTACGGGCTACACGGTCTTGCATCTCCCCGCCAACGTGAAGCCTGCGACGTACCTGACTTTCGTGCGTGGGCAGCTGGCGCTCTCCGTACAGAAGAGCGATGGTTCCGCGGCGTACGCCACCGGCGTCCAGGACGCGGGCGTGCTGGATGACCTCTACGCGTACGACGGCAAGCTGGGCGCGATTGTGCACCAATTTGACCTGTTTGGCGCAAGCGATTGGGATGATTTCCTCGACGACCTCTTCGGCTCCGTAAAGATCAAAGTATGGGCGCCGACCGCGCAGTCGATGAAGCTGCAACTCTTCACGAACGCGACGGACGCGAGCCCCGCGAAGGTGGTTGCCATGCACCAGCATGGCGGCGTCTGGGTCGCGGTGCTCGACGACAAGTGGGTTGGCAAGTACTACCTGCTGGATGAAATGGTCTACGCTCCGAGCACGCGCGCTATTGTGGAGAACGTCGTCACAGACCCGTACTCGACCGACCTCGCGCTCAATGGGACCAAGAGCCGCATCACCGATGTGGACAATGACAGCAGCAAGCCGTCCGGCTGGGACTTCGATCGCGCCCCGGCTCTCGCACGCATTAACGACCTGAACATTTACGAGTTGCACGTGCGCGACTTCAGCGTGGGCGACAGCACAGTGCCTGCCGCGCATCGTGGAACCTATCTGGCCTTCACTGACGCGAACAGCGATGGTATGCGACACCTGCGCACGCTGGCGGAGTCCGGCCTGAAAGCAGTGCACCTGCTGCCGACGTTCCACTTCAACAGCATCAACGAAGACAAAAGCACGTGGAAGACGACGGGCGAGCTGAGCATCTATCCGCCTGATGGCCAGCAGCAGCAGACGGCAGTTGCAGCCGTGCAGAGCACGGATGCGTACAACTGGGGGTACGATCCCGACCACTACCTCGCGCCGGAAGGCGGCTATGCGACGAACCCCGATCAGCGTGTGAAGGAATATCGCAGCATGGTCGCGGGACTGCATCGTTCGGGACTGCGTGTGATTCAGGATGTCGTGTTCAATCACACCAGCGGCTTCGGTGAGGCGACGAACTCGATCCTCGATGAGGTGGTGCCGAACTACTACAACCGGCTCGATGCAGATGGTGCGCTGGAGACAGCTTCCTGCTGCGCCGACACCGCGACTGAACACTACATGATGGGCAAGCTGCAGCAGGACGCCATCGTCTGGAACGCGAAGAAGTACCACGTCGATGGCTTCCGCTTCGACATCATGAGCTTTACGTTTGTGAAGAACCTGCAGGGGATTCGGCAGGCGCTTTCGCAGTTGACGCTTGCTCGAGACGGAATCGACGGATCGAAGATTTACATCTACGGCGAAGGCTTTAATTTCGGCGAGACAGCGAACAGCGCGCTTGGCTTGAATGCCTCGCAGCTCAACCTGTACGGCTACGGCTTCGGTACGTTCAACGATCGCATACGCGATGGCGTGCGTGGCGGCGGACCGTTCGATGATGAACGGGTGCAGGGCTTTGCCACTGGCTTGTTCACTGCGCCGAGCACGTTCACATCGCAGAGCACCGCGTCATCGGATCAGAAGTCGGCTTTGTTGCACCAGTCCGACTGGATTCGTGTCGGGCTCACCGGCAATCTTCGCGACTACAGCTTCACGGACAGCACCGGCACGGTGACCACCGGCGGCAAGCTCGATTACCAAGGCCAACCCACCGGCTACACGGCCACGCCGGTTGAGGCGGTGAACTATGTTTCCGTGCATGACAACCAGGACATCTTTGACACCGTCCAGGTGAAAGCCTCCGAGGTAGAGAATGCAAGCACTCGCGCACGCCGTCAGGTGCTGGCGATGAGTGTCGTAGCGCTGGGACAAGGCGTGCCGTTCTTCATGGGCGGAGACGACCTCCTCCGTTCGAAGGACATGGACCAGAACAGCTATGACTCGGGCGATTGGTTCAACAAAATTGATTGGACGGGATATGGAAACAACTGGGGCATCGGCCTTCCCATCGCAAGCCAGAATCAAAGCCAGTGGAGCTTCCAGCAGCCGCTGTTAGCCAATGCGATGTACAAGCCGAGCTCGAAGGACATACAGACGACCACGGCTGCGTTCGGAGAGTTTCTACGCATTCGCGAAAGCTCGGACCTCTTCCGCATGGCAACGTTCGATGAAGTGCAACACAACCTGCGCTTCCTGAACACGGGTACGGATCAGATTCCGGGCCTTATCGTGATGCAACTGGATGCCAACGGCGGCCACTACGGAACGTATAAGCATGTCGTCGTGGTATTCAACGCAACATCCACGCAGCAGAACTTCACCGCAACGCAGCTTGCGGGTCTGCACCTGCAACTGCATCCGGAGCAGAGGCATTCGGCTGATGCGACGGTGCAGGGCGCGACGGTGAATGATCGCGCGGGCACACTCACGGTTCCGGCGCTGACGACCGCCGTGTTCGTCGCTAACTAAACTTTCGCCTGCAGTGCTTAGAGCCAGGCTTCGGCCGGGCTCCTTCTTTGTGGATACACCGGCGATTTGCGGCTGTTGGGTGCGTTGCGCATCCAACTGTGTTGCTGATATCTCGGCGAGGATCTTCCCAAAATGCAATACAAGACTTTAGGCGACACCGGTCTGCTCGTCTCCACAATCTGCTTCGGCACCATGACGTTCCATGGCGGCTCCGGCATGTGGAGCAAGATTGGCCAGGTGGACCAGGCTGGCGCCGATGAGCTCGTCAAGGGCTCCATCGAGGCTGGCGTGAACTTCTTCGATACGGCGGATGTCTATTCCGAAGGAGAAAGTGAAAAGACGCTCGGGCAATCGCTGAAGAACCTCGGCATCGCGCGTAAAGACGTGGTGATTGCGACGAAGGTCTTCGGGCGCGTTGGTCCCGGACGCAATGACGTGGGCGCTTCGCGCGGACACATCCTGGATGCGGTAGAAGCAAGCCTCAGGCGGCTCGGCACCGACCACATCGATCTTTATCAAATTCACGGGAACGACAGCATCACACCAATCGAGGAGACGTTACGCGCGCTCAACATGCTGGTGCAGCAAGGCAAGGTGCGCTACATCGGCTGCTCCAACTGGGAAGCGTGGAAGCTGTCGCGCGCTATCACCATATCGGAGCTGAAGGGCCTGGCCAAATTCGACACGCTACAGGCCTACTACTCGATTGCCGGACGTGAGCTGGAGCGCGAATTTGCACCGATGTTCAAGCACACGAAAACGGGCCTGCTGGTGTGGAGTCCGCTGGCAGGCGGCCTGCTTTCGGGCAAGTTCAGCCGCGACAACCAAAAGCCGGAAGACTCGCGCCGTTCCGAGTTCGACTTCCCGTATGTCGACAAGGAACGCGCGTGGCAAATCCTGGACGTAATGAAGCCGATCGCGGAAGCGCATGGCTGTTCCGTGGCGCGCATTGCGTTGGCTTTTGTCTTACAGCAGGAGTTTGTCACGTCAGTCATCATCGGCGCGAAACGAATGGATCAGCTCACCGACAACCTTGCTGCCGTGGATGTGAAGCTGTCCGCGGAGGAACTGAAGAAGCTGAATGAGGCCAGCAAGCTGCCGCTGGAGTATCCCGGATGGATGCTGCCGTTTCAAACGGCGAACCGTATTGACCCCAACGTGCAGCGGCCGGCAAGCGCAGAGGAGTAGATGTTCGAGCAGCAAAATGGGTGCCGCGACTCCGGGTACCACCTCTGTTTTGTAAAGAATCTTGATGCGTGGTCATTGAATCATGGGATGACTCAGGTATGGCGGTTCGCATCGATTACAGTGAGGCCGACTTTTTCTGCGGCCTGAAGTAACCGCTTGTCTGCCGCCATAAAGTAGGTTGATTGCAACCGGTTCGCGGTAAGAGCGCCGGCTAGTTGCAGGGCATCGAGAGTTCGTAGCGCCTGCTGCTCCAGAAGAAGTTCCCCTGCTGCGAAGATGCTGTCATTGATTGGCAGAACAGTGCATTGTTGAGCTTCCGAGCGCAGCGCAGTACTTGTGATTGCTGCGTCTAGCGGGCTTAAGTTGCCGCCGCGCCGCAATCTTGCAATTGCGGATGTCACCTCGGTGATGGCGAGGCGGCTGATGAGCCGCAGGTCAGCGTTTGCATAGCGAGTCCTGACGAACAGACTGCCTGGTTCATCAATAAACAGTTTGGTAAACGCACTTGAAACGTAGAACTCTGCTACCACTCACCACGTTCCGCAATGATGATGTCAGACGCCAAAGGACTACCGGGACGCAACCGAACCGGCTCAAATGTCAGCACGCGCCTTGCATTTCCGAGCAGAGGCTCAGGAGTTTCAGGTGACGCCTGGTGTGGGTCCGCTTGCGCGTGCTGCTGCGCAGGTGGCGCTTCTCCAATTTGCTGCGGGATAGCCATGCTTTGATGCTACGCCTTGCCCGCCAACTGGCGCAGCACATACTGCAGAATGCCGTCGTGCTGGTAATAGAGAATTTCCTGCGGCGTGTCGATGCGCACCGTCGCGGGAAACTCTGTGGTGAGGCCGCTGTTGTTCTCTGCAATGACGACGATGTTTTTACCTTGCGCGAATTTGCTTTCGAGCATGGCTTTCAGATCGCCGGATTCCGCGCCGATGCGGAAGATTTCTTCGCCCGTGAGGCCGAGCGTTTCGGCGGATTCGCCGGGTTCGAACTGCAACGGCAGGATGCCCATGCCGACGAGGTTGGAGCGGTGAATGCGCTCATAGCTCTCGGCAATGACGAAGCGGATGCCGAGCAGGCGCGGGCCTTTGGCCGCCCAATCGCGCGAGCTGCCTGAGCCATATTCCTTGCCTGCGAGAATGCCGAGCGGCGTGCCTCGCTTCGCGTACTCAACGCTGGCGTCGTAGATGCTCATGCCTTCTCCACCGGGCAGCAGCCGCGTCACGCCGCCTTCGGTACCGGGTGCGAGCTTGTTGCGCAAACGAACGTTGGCGAATGTGCCGCGCACCATCACCTCGTGGTTGCCGCGGCGCGAGCCATAGGAGTTGAACTCGAACGGCTTCACACCGTGCTCGGTGAGGTATTTGCCTGCGGGGCCATTCTGCTTGATGGAGCCTGCGGGCGAGATGTGATCGGTTGTGACCGAGTCTCCAAGTACGGCGAGAATGCGTGCCGCGCTGATGTCTTCAACCTGACCTGGTGTGGCGGGCATGCCGTCGAAGTATGGCGCCTTGCGGATGTAAGTGGAGCCACCCTCCCAGCCATAGGTGTCGCCGGTGGGAAACTTCAGGTGCTGCCAGTTGGCGTCGCCATCGGACACCGTGGAGTACTGGCCGCGGAACATGTCGGCATCGATGGAGTTGTGAACCGTGTCGGAGACCTCCTGCTGTGTCGGCCAGATGTCGCGCAGGTACACCGGCTTGCCGTTCTTGCCGGTGCCGAGCGGTTCGATGTCGAAGTCGTGTTCGATGTGTCCGGCGAGTGCGTACGCCACGACGAGCGGTGGGCTCATCAGGTAGTTGGCACGGACTTCCGGCGAGATGCGACCCTCGAAATTGCGATTGCCGCTGAGCACAGAAACGGCAACAAGGCTGTTCTCCTCAATCGACTTTGAAACATCTTCCGGGAGCGGACCTGAGTTCCCGATGCACGTGGTGCAGCCGTAGCCGACAACCTGAAAACGAAGACGATCCAGATACGGCAGAAGGCCCGAGCGCGTGTAGTAGTCAGTAACAACGCGCGAGCCCGGAGCAAGCGATGTCTTCACCCACGGAGGCGTGCTGAGACCGGCTTCCACTGCCTTCTTTGCAAGCAGGCCGGCGGCCATCATCACGTATGGATTGGAGGTGTTGGTGCAGCTTGTAATGGCGGCAATCACGATGGAGCCATCGCGCAGATAGCGGTCCGGATCGATACCGAAGCGGGCCTTCACCGTGTTCCCTGCTTCGGTGTAGGTGACTGTGGTGGAGATGTTCGTCAGCGGCGCGGAGGCTCCAGCAGGCGTGATGCTGTGTGCGGCCGTCGGTGTCTCTTCGATCAACGCGGCGGAATCGGTATGCTGCGTTGGAATGACCTCGATGGTCTGAGGGCCTGCGGGAACAGCTTGCCCAACCCCGCTTGTGACGTCGCCGCTTTCGGAGACATGGCCGCCCTCACCTTCCCAGCGCACCATCTGGCGCACGACGCTGCGATTGGCGTTCGCATTGAGCAAGCTGGGCAGCACCTTCTGGAAGCTGGTTGGCGTTTCTTTCAGCAGCACACGGTCCTGCGGGCGTTTGGGACCGGCGACGCTCGGCTGTACGGTGGTGAGATCGAGCTCGAGCAGGCCGGAGTACTCGGCTTCGGGCGAGCTGGATGTGTGGAACATACCCTGGGCTTTGTAGTACGCCTCGGTGAGCGCGATTTGCTCTTCGGTGCGGCCAGTGAGGCGCATGTAGTTGAGCGTTTCTTTATCCACCGGGAAAATGCCGCAAGTCGCACCGTATTCCGGAGCCATGTTGGCGATGGTGGCGCGGTCGGCGAGAGGAAGCTCGCTGATGCCGGGGCCATAAAACTCGACGAACTTACCAACGACGCCGAACTTGCGCAGCATCTCTGTGACGGTGAGCACGAGGTCGGTAGCCGTGGTGCCTTCGCGCAGCCTGCCCATGAGCTTGAATCCGACAACCTGGGGCACAAGCATGCTCACGGGCTGGCCGAGCATCGCAGCCTCGGCCTCGATGCCGCCCACCCCCCAACCCAGCACGCCGAGCCCGTTGATCATCGTGGTGTGTGAGTCGGTGCCGACAACGGTGTCGGGGTAGGCCATCGTTTTGCCGTCCGCCGTCGTGGTGAAGACGACGCGCGCGAGGTACTCAAGATTGACCTGGTGGCAGATGCCCATACCCGGGGGCACGGCAGAGAAGTTGCGGAACGCGGTTTGTCCCCACTTGAGGAAGGCGTAACGTTCGCGATTGCGCTGAAATTCCAGTGCGGCGTTCAAGTCATACGCGTTCTTTGAGCCGTATTCATCCACCTGCACGGAGTGGTCGATCACCAACTCGGCAGGAACGAGCGGGTTGATCTTTTCGGGATCACCGCCAAGCTGCTTCATCGCGTCGCGCATGGCCGCAAGATCAACAATCGCGGGGACGCCAGTGAAGTCCTGCATCAGCACGCGGGCCGGCATATAGGCGATTTCGCGCGATGGCTCCGCCTTTGGCTGCCACGTGGCGAGGAACTGGACGTCATCCTTCGTGACGGTGACGCCGTCTTCGCGGCGCAGGAGATTTTCCAGCAGAACGCGCAGGCTGTAGGGCAGACGCTCCAGCGTCACGCCCGGAATTTTATCGGCCACCGCGCCAAGCCGGAAGTAATGCGCGGTTATGGCGCCGGATTTGAGCTTGTCGGCAGCGTCGAAGGAATCAAGCAGTTGCGGCTTCGTTTCGGACATCAGAGGTTCTCCGGTGGCAGCGCGGACACTTCGCAGAAGACGCGCGAAGGCCATACAGTGGAAGGTCGCGGGGCTGTAAGACAGCACGGTCGCGGACGAAAGAAGATTGAGGGTAGCAGAATGGGATGGCGGCGATCAGGAACGGCCACGGTCGTGGCGTCCACGACGAAAGCGCTTGGAGTGGGGAGCGCGTCGCATACGAGCTAATTCTATGCCTGAGACCGCGCATTCAACCAAGGAAGCACGATCAATCCTTCACTGAATCTGCGTCGCAATCATCAAATCGGGCCGCGACTGGTTCTTTCCGCTAATGAGTAGAGCGTTCGCCGGACCGATGCTTAGCGCGCCAGATGCTACTCTCACGGGCAGGTGAACCGGACTGTCTTGGCGGAGCCAGTCTGCTTGGTAAGACTGTCTTGCACGTCGCCCAACATAAAGTCTCCCGAAGGACCTATCGCTACCGTTCCTGCAACCTGCATGTGGTTTGTGTCTTCAGGATTGTCGGCGCGCCGCACGTTCATGGACGTCAGCCGTTTCGCGCCGCTGCCGTCTACCCGCATGGCATACCAATCGGTGCCGAGCAGGAGATGCATGGGATAACGGTCGACACCTTTGGTGCTCATATATACGACCCAGTCGCCAGCCGGCGTCTTGACCACGGTCGGATGCCCGTTGTAGTCCTCACCTGGTGTCAGCCGCTCGGCCGCGCCCGTGGCGAGATCGAGTCGATAGAGTTGGCTGTGCCAGAAGCTATGCGTATCCTGGTCGCTGGTATAGACGAGGCTGCGGCTATCGCTGGTAAACGAACCCACTTCGTAATACGCGACGCCGCCGGGTTGGTACTCGCGAACATCTGCAAGATGCGGCTGCGGTGTCTCGACGAAGTCAGCAACTTTTAGGACGTACTTACCGCCGGGCTGCCGCGCTGACCAGGCAATCTTTTTCCCGTCGGGAGAAAATACCGGGATAAGAATGCCTTCGTCGCTGGTATTGGGATCATGCGTCAGCTGCCACGAATGGCTGCCATCGGCGGCGATGAGCCAGAGATCGTCATGCCGCCCGAAACCTGGAAGCGCTTCGTAGTTGGGAATGCCAAATAAGGTCCTGCCCGCCCAATCGAGTTTCTGCGCGACGAAAAGAAGATAGCGCCCGGATGGGTGCCAGTACGGTGCGCCCTGATGACCAGGCCTGTCCGGAAGTAGCGCACGCTGGCCGCTACGATCTGGGCGGATCGTGAAGAGGCGGGAAACGTGATTCGCATCCGGCTGCATGAAGGCAATACGGTTGGTCGGCAGGTTCCAGCGTGTGCCCAGGGCACCGGAAAGGAACGGCTGCCGGTCAATGGTGGTGCCGGTGGCGCGATCAAGGGTGCAGGTTTGAGCATGGGCTGGCGATGTACCGATCAGCCCAAAGACCAGACACAAGACGAACCGTGAAGAACGACACCAGGATGCATAGCGAAAGAAATTCATGGAACTCACCCTATCGATCATCCGCGTCGACCCAGGTACGACGGTCGGCAATCGTCCTGATCTGTCGCAACTTACTACGATTCCGGCCTCGTAAGCTGTATGAGTTCGGGGCCGGTTCAAACCACCGACGTATCAGGTTCTGTCCTACTTAGAAAAACGCGTTCTCTTAGACTTGAGTTTGCCGCATTACCTTTCTGGAAATAGTAGCAACTCGATGCGCATGCAAATGACGTAAGCGAGTTTAGATCGCGGTCCGCAACCTTTGCTGAGTAGGTGTCGGAGCCGGCCGCTTTTGCGAGTCGAATGCCGGCGCTGGGATCACCAAAGAATGCAAGAACGCTGACGTGGCGTACCAGCCTCGAAGCCGCAAGACGGCATCTCAGTCAGTGATGCGGGGCGTGAGCTTCAGATGCGGCTCGCTGAAGAAGCGCAGGAGAGCACGAGATGAAGAACACCACGCAACGTTGGCTGCGGCCCGCAGGCGCAATCGTCGCCGCAGGCGCTTTGATGTTTGGAATGACCGGCTGCAACGGATGCGGCAGCAGCAACACCCCAGCACCAATCACCAATGCGGCGAATGGGCCTGATCCGGCAGATGCGAATCTGGCCACGGGCGATAACAGCCAGCCCACGCAGGTGATGGGGCAGACTCAGGCGTACATGCCGCAGCAATCGAGCGAGAGCTATTCTTCGCAACAGCAGGCGCCTGCGCCGATCGTGAATGGAAATTCCGGCTACAACGAGGCGCAGAATTACAACACACAGCCCAACGGCTACTACGACAACGCGCCGCAGGGTGTTTCGCAGGCCTACGATAACGGCTCCGCGGACAACTATCCGCAGACCGATCAGGCTCCGCCAGAGCTGCCCGTGTACCAGCAGCCGCCTGCACCGGACGATAACGACCTCTGGACCCCCGGCTACTGGGGCTACGGCAACACCGGCTACTACTGGGTGCCGGGAGCATGGGTTTCTGCGCCCTATGTCGGCGCGCTTTGGACCCCCGGGTACTGGGGCTGGTACGGCGGCCACTACCGCTTCAACCATGGGTATTGGGGTCGCCATATCGGCTACTACGGCGGCATCAACTACGG
>CAJCIP010000071.1 GCA_903970445.1 Verrucomicrobia bacterium Tous-C9LFEB
AACTATATTTGCCGTGCAATGAACGAGTTAAGCGAAATCCACAGCGTCCACAGGCTTGACAGGATTTCGGGTGCTTTGCGATTTGTGGCTTTGAGGAGGTTCTTGCGCGGGGTTCTATCTGGAAGGTGTGCAATGAAATAAAGTGCTCTAAGTGGGTTTGAAGTGCCGTTTAGAGCGGTTATGAAGCAGGTAGTAATTTGACCGATGGCGGTCGTGCAATCGTGGTGGAAAGGTGCTGGGGATTTTGCTGGAACGGGTCCCCTCGGGGTCCTTCGACTGCGCGGCGTTGCCGCTCGGCTCAGGATGACACATTGTGCGAGCGGAACCGGTAAGTGCCTCAGCCGGCATGCTGCTGCTTTGCCAGTTCCTTGTCGAATCTCTGCTGGGCGTCGTCCACCGCTTGCTTATAGCCCGCAGGATCAATCCACACCTGCCCACCTCGTTGTGGCATCTGCTGCAGCTTCGTGAGCATATCGAAATAGCCACCATGTGCGCCGAGAAAGATGTCGCACGGCAGCGCCCGCAGCGTGCGGAAGGTCTGCGCAAAATCGTTGGCAATGCCCGGATACGAAGCGGGTCTACCCGGCTTATCAACCAGCCGGTACTCCGACAGCACGGTGAGCCCACCGACGATTACCACGTCGCGCACCTTGCCCGCCGGCTCACCGGGAACATGCACGCGCATGGTCCACGTGGTGCATCCGCGCGTGTGCCCGGCAGTTTTGTGCGCGGTCAGCACAATGCCGCCAAGCGTCACCGTGTCGCCATCGTGCAGCACACGGTCCACATGCGCCGGGGCGAACTGCTGCTTCGGTCCAAAGGCAAAGTCTGTCCGGCCGCCCGTCTCCGACACGCTCGCGTCACCATCCATCACGAAGTTCTTCGCACCCGTTTCGCGCATGATCTCTGCCGTGCCGCCCATGTGATCGGAGTGCGCCTGTCCATTCAACAGAATCTTCGTGTCGGCCCAACGAAAGCCAAGCTGCTCCACGCTCCTTCGAATCAGCAGCGGAGAACTCGGAATGTTCTGGTTGATCAGGATGTTGCCCTGCGGCGTGGTCACTAGAAACGCCGCCAGGTCCTGCGAGCCGACATAGTAGAGGTTGTCGGCAATCTGAAACGGCTTGACGGGCGTGCTCCAGTCCGGGTGCTGGTCGGCATGAGCCCACAGTGTTACCAGAGCGAAAGAGAGAAAACAAAGGAAGCGGTGAAGGACGCGCATACTGCTTGCTACCAGATGAGCGCACTGATGTCCTCTGTGGCGAACACATCTGGTCACCCTGACACTTCTGGCTCGATGACGCGGTGAGGCAGAAAACGAACGCAACGCTCGCTATGATCGCAAAGAAAACGCCACGGATGCCGTGACGAACCGTAGCGCTCTTGGCGGCCCTTCGCGTTCGCCTTCGTTCTTGTGAGCTCCGCTACTCCAGCGCCTCATTCACATCCCGCACGAGATTCCGGATGTAGCTTCGCCGATTCAGCAACGCCACAAGGCTCTGTTTGGCAGCATCTTTGCCCGCCGCATCCTGAGCAGTCTCCGCCGCATCCCATTTCGCCCACAACCCTTCGAGCTGCTGCTGCGCCTCATCCATCATCGCGGTGAACTTCGCTTTCGCCTGCTCCAGGTCAGCGCGCGTCTGCGGGTCGTCTTCACCCATCTTGCGGGCCATGCGCATCTCTTCCAGCTGCATGTTCAACTCGAACGCTTCTTCCAGTAAGTCCGGCGGCGCCACCTGCTTCTTCTGCGTGCCCGTGGCTTTCGCCGCGTCGGTGGCTGCACGAGACTGTTCCTCCAGCTGGATGCCCTCAAGCGAAAGCAGATACTCCGTCCGGGCAATTGGATCACGCAGAGTCCTGTAAGCGTCGTTCAATTGCGAACTCGCTGCCAGCGCGGCTTCCTGCTCGGCAGCAGGCTTCGCGGCGAAGCGGTCGGGGTGCAGCTTGCGCGACTGCGCGTAGAAGCTTTTCTCCAACGCAGCGAGCTCGATTTGCAGGTGTCGCGGCAGGGAGAAGATGGCAAAGTAATCCATAAAGCTGATTGTAGTGTCGTACATTGCCACGAGAGATTTTCCTCGCACGGCCCCGTAACGCAGGTAAACTTGGCGGAAATGCAAACATTTCCCGTTCACTACTCGCACGGGTTAGGCATCCTGTCGGTGCTCATCTCGATGTTTGCATCCTATGCGGCATTCTCGCTGGCGGACCGTATGCGTTCCTCGGACACGCCTGCGCAGCGCAGAGGATGGCTGCTCGGCGGGTCCTGTGCGCTGGGCATGGGCATCTGGTCCATGCATTACCTGGGCATGCAGTCGTTGCGCATCCCCGTGCAAATCGACTACTACATCCCCACCGTCATCCTTTCCCTGCTGCTCGCGATCGCGGCGTCCGCTGTGGTGCTTACCGTGGTTGGCGCGGAGAGGCTCGGCTGGGGCGAGATGATCGCCGGCGGCCTGCTGATGGGTACAGGCGTTGCGGCCATGAACTATGTGGGCATGGCGGCGATGCGCTCCACTGCTGTGCCTCACTACAACCCGGTGCTTGTACTTTCCTCCTTCTTTGTCGCCGTGATTGCTTCCACCGTCGCGCTCTGGATGGGCTTTGCGGTGCGCAACCGGGAAACACATGGCGAGTTCATGCGCATCGTGGCGGCCATGGTCATGGGTCTGGGCGTGGCCGTCACCCACTACACCACCATGCGCGCCATCACATTTGTCAGCGGTGGCGACGGCTTCAGCACAGCGTGGACGATCCACGTCGGCATTCTTGGGGAAGCGACGGTCGCGGTTGCTACCGGCTTCATCCTGCTCATCTCGCTTGCTACGGCAGCGTTGGAAAAGCAGCGCTTTCGCTCGCTGCATGAAACGCATCGCCAGCTGGAAGAGTCGCAAAGGCAGCTACTTCTTACAGAACGCAAGCTGCGGGACGCGAATGAGCAACTCAGCGAGCTTTCTATTCGCGACGCGCTTACCGGCCTTTACAACCGGCGCCATTTCGACGCCGTGCTCGATACCGAATGGCGGCGCTCGCGTCGTGCATCCAGCTCCATCGCGCTGCTGATGGTGGATGTCGACTGCTTCAAGATGTTGAACGACACCTACGGCCACCAACGCGGCGATGATTGTCTGCGCGACATAGCTCGCGTCATCGAAGCGCAGCCGCGCCGCAGCCACGATATAGCTGCTCGGTATGGAGGCGAAGAGTTCGCTGTCTTGCTGCCCGGCGCAGAGTTGCCCGGCGCACTGAAGGTCGCCGAATCGATTCGGCAAGCTGTGCGTGAACTGAACCTGGAAAACACCGGCTCGTTTGCCGGAAAGATCACCGTCAGCATCGGCGTTTGCTGCCGAAGTCCGCTCATGGCGGAAAGCTTTGAATTCCTGATGCGCGAGGCGGACAAAGCGCTCTATCGCGCGAAGGAGCTGGGCCGTGACCGCGTTGAAATTGCCGGTCCGGTCCCGGTCTCCGCTTAGCTCCATAGACTGCCGGAAAGCGTGCGCTAGAATCGCAATACACCCTGCATGAATCTGGCTTTCTCGAAAACCTGCGCGGCAAGGGCGGCTCGCCGTCTCTGCTTCTGCCTGCTGGCGTTTACCCTGCCCGGGCACGCGGTAGCGGACCATCCACCCAAGCCGGACGCCCCGCCGGAAACGCTGCAGACGCCCTACGGCAGCACGGAAGTGGGCATCCTGGACGGAGCGCAGTACCGCATCGACATTCCCGCCGACTGGAACCACTCGCTGGTGATGTACTACCACGGCTATGCGCGCCACGGCGTCACGTACCGAATAGCCGAAAAACTAGACACCCAGCAGAATGCCTTCTTTTTGCGCCACTACGCCGTCGCCCAAAGCGCGTATTCGCAGCCGGGCTGGGCGCTTCCGCAGGCATACGGGGAAACAGAGGCCTTGCGCCGCTACTTCGTGAAAGCTCACGGGCTGCCGCACGAAACCTACGTTGCCGGCGGCTCCATGGGCGGCGCGCTCACGATGATCACGCTCGAGCTCAACCCCAAGCCGTATCTCGGCGGCCTCGATCTTTGCGGCGCCGTCGGTCCAACGTTCGAATCCTTCGAGCGCCGCTTCGCCCTGCGCGCCGCCTTCGATGATTACTTTCCCGGCCTCATGCCGCCGCTCGTCCCCGTTCCCACGGACTTTGACGACACACAGGCCGTGCGCGACAAAATCATCGCCGCGTTGCACGCAAAGCCCGACGCCGCTGCGGAGCTGCGCTCGATGATGGGCCTGCACACCGATATCTCCGTCGCCAACGACATCTCCTACTTCACCTTCGTCGTTGGCGACATGCAGCGCCGCGCGGGCGGCAATCCATTCGACAACCGCAACTACATCTACACCGGCACGAACCCCACATCCTCAGCCGGTGACGCTGCGCTCAACGACAGCGTTCGCCGCTACGCCGCCGATCCGAAGGCACGCGAATTCCTTTTCCGTCACTACACGCCCACAGGCCACCTCACCAAGCCGATGCTCGCGGTGCATACGATCTACGACCCGACCATCCCGCCAGGTTCGCTAGCCCTCTACGACCACATGGTGCAGGGCGCCGGTTTCGGCGAAAATCTCGTGCAGCAATACGTGCATCATGAAGGCCACTGCGTCATCATGCCCGACGAAGTCGGCCACGCTTTCGAGGAGCTCATCCGCTGGACGCATCTCGGCCCGCGCCCTACGCCCGGCTTCCTTCACTGAGCCTTTCGGCGCGCGCCGGCACGCATCATTCGCATAAAGTGCGCCCGTATAATGCTTTATGGCCACAGTCCCCACAGGACCGCGCGATTCTGGCCCCCAAAGCAGTGCTCCGCCACAAAGTGAAACGGGTATGGAGATGGAAGCAGCGCTCCCCGTTCCAACTGTGCGTGAGCAGCAGCCGGTGGGGCAGGCGCTGAGCCGTTCGCTGGACGAGCCATCCGGTAGCTTCTCTTCTGCACGAACCGCGCCCGGCACGCGCGCACCCCTCGATCCGCTGTCGCCCGCAGCTTCGCTCGACGCCCGCTTTGAGCACATGCTGGCGACAGTCGGCACCAGCCGGCCTCACGACGACCTCGAACTTGTTCGCCGCGCCTGGGCCTTCACAGTGCAGCAGCACGACGGCCAGAAGCGAGCCTCTGGCGAGCCCTACATCGTCCACCCGCTCGAAGTCGCGCAGGTCCTCGCCGAGCTGAAGATGGACGCCACGGCCATTGCCGCTGGCCTGCTGCACGACGCCGTCGAAGATACCGACGTCAGCACCGCCGAGATCGCGAAGCGCTTCGGCGATCAGGTCGCGCACATCGTCGAAGGCGTCACCAAGCTCGACAAAATCAAGTTTGCCAACCGCGAAGACCATCAGGCAGAAAACATCCGCAAGATGTTGCTGGCCATGGTCACGGACGTGCGCGTGGTCATCATCAAGCTCGCCGACCGCCTGCACAACATGCGCACGCTGGAGCACCTGAAAACTGAGAAGCAGTTGCGCATCGCTCGCGAAACGCTCGACATCTTCGCGCCGCTCGCCCATCGCCTCGGCATGGGAAAACTGCGCGGCGAGCTCGAAGACCTTGCCTTCCGCTACGTCGATCCAATCACCTACGGCAAGCTCACCGAGGAAGTCGACTCGCTGCGCGGCGAAGGCGAAGCTTTCCTCGACCGCATCGTCGGCACCTTGGAAGCTAAGCTGCGCGAGTCGAACATTAAGGCCCGCGTGCAGTCACGCATCAAGCGGCTTTACTCCATCCAGCAAAAGCTCACGGCACACCACGTTCCCGTCGACCAGGTCTACGACCTCTTCGCCATCCGCGTGATCACGCAAACAGAACAGGATTGCTACGCCGTGCTCGGCCTTCTGCACACCACATGGCGTCCCGTTCCAGGCCGCTTCAAAGACTTTATCGCGATGCCGCGCCCCAACATGTACCAGTCGCTGCACACCACGCTCATCGCCGAAGGCGCGCATCAGTTCGAAGTGCAAATCCGCACCGAAGGCATGCACGAAGTTGCGGAAGAAGGCATCGCCGCGCACTGGAAGTACAAGGCTTCCGACAATGTCTCCGCGAAGGACGAGCAGCGCCTCGCCTGGATGCGCCAGTTGATGGAATGGCAGCGCGAAATGACCGACCCGAACGAGTTCATGTCGACGTTGCGCATCGACCTGTACCCCGAAGAGGTCTACACGTTTACGCCGAAGGGCAAGGTCATCGTTCTGCCGAAAGACGGCACGCCCGTCGACTTCGCGTACGCCATCCACACCGACGTCGGCCACATGACCACGGGCGCGAAGGTCAACGGACGCATCGTTCCGTTGCGTCACAAGCTGCGCAATGGCGACATCGTGGAGATCACCACGCAGGCCGGCCACCAGCCCTCGCGCGACTGGCTCAGCTTCACCAAAAGCTCTCGCGCCCGCAACAAAATCAAACACTGGCTGAACGAGCATCAGCGCGAGCGCGCCATCGAGATCGGCAAGAAGCTGCTCGACCGCGAAGCGCGCAAATATAAGCTCTCGCTCGGCAAGTTCCATACCGAGGACTTCGACCGCATCGCCAACGAGTACGGCCTCGGCGGCGAACAGGATCTGCTTGCGGGCATCGGCTTCGGCAAGTACTCCACCCGCCAGGTGCTCAACAAACTTGAGCCCGGCACCACCATGGCCGCCGAAGCAGCGCCGACCGAACCCGGCACCGTCGGCAACACGCTCGCGCACATGTCCGACGCTGTAAAGCGCGTCTTCTTCGGCCGCGGCTCCGACTCGTTGCAGGTCGAAGGCCAGGACGATCTTCTCGTCTATCGTGCCCGATGTTGCAACCCGATTCGCGGCGAAGAAATCATCGGCTACGTCACGCGCGGCAAGGGGGTTGCCGTCCACGCCAGAAGCTGCCCGAACGTGCAGAACCTGCTCTACGAAGCCGACCGCCGCATTGAAGTCGAGTGGGCAGAATCTGCTCCCGCACCCGGCACGACAAACACCCCCAAGCCGACCACATACCCCGTCAAGCTCACCGTCGTGTGCGACGACCGCCCCGGCCTGCTCAAAGAATTCACGTCCATCATCTCGGACGACAACACCAACATCCGCTCCGTCGACACCAAGCCACCGGTCGACGGCACAGTCAACGTCGACTTCGTTATTGAAACCGTCGACGTCCGCCACCTCACCCGCCTCACGCAAAACCTGCGCAAGGTGCCGGGCGTGCGCGACGTGCACCGCGTGCAGAAGATCTAGTCCGGCATTCTTTCCACTGTCTAGAGAAAGCCACGCTGCCAACGCTCCCTTGGTTGTCATTCCGCAGCGCAGCGGAGGACTCTGCTGTTCGCTTCCTGAGTAAAAAACCTCACCACCTTGTCATCTCGACCGAAGCGAAGCGCAGTGGAGAGACCCCTGTATTTGCGAAGCGAGCGCGCAGCGCGAGCAGGTCAACTCTAAGCAGGCGAAAGCCACCCAGCCCAAGCCTCCAGCGCACGCTCACACTGAATCCGGTGCCGCTCCTTCTTATCACGCACCTTCTTCCGCAGCTCTTCCTCTAGTGGCACCAGCAAATCAAACGTGATGTTCGCCGGTTGAAAGCGCTTCGTCTCGGCATGCGTGATGTAGTGCATCAACGATCCATGCGCCGACAACCGAGGCGCAGCGACCGGCTCTTCTCCGCGTGCCAGCGCTGCGGCAAAACGCCCCGCCAGCAAGCCGCCTGCAATCGACTCGGTATACCCCTCCACACCCGAGAGCTGTCCGGCGATCAGCACATTCGGATGCGCGCGCAGCTGCAGTGTCTCCGTCAGCAAGGTCGGCGCGTGAATGTAAGTGTTGCGATGAATCTGCCCATATCGCAGGAACGTCGCGTTTTCCAGCCCGGGAATCATCCGCAGCACGCGCGCCTGCTCGCCGAACTTCATGTGATTTTGAAAACCGACGAGGTTGTAGC
>CAJCIP010000072.1 GCA_903970445.1 Verrucomicrobia bacterium Tous-C9LFEB
AGGTCATCCGCTCGCTCCTGCGATGAACCCGCATAGTACAAGGGTCCGCGAGAGAGCGCGTGCTGCATCACAACCGGTTCGTAGCCGAAATCACGTAGCCTCGCGCAACCTGCTCCCACTAGATCAGGGTTGGCATACGACGCTGGCGAAATAACGGCAATACGGTCACCCGACCTAAGCGAAGGCGCCACCACTGCATCAGCCAAACGCCACCTCGCCACGACAAATGATTTCTGCCGGCCCAGTGAGGGTGAGTTCTTCTTCATCTGAAGGCCAATGCACCGTCTGAAGGCCGCCTTCAGCAAGCGCCGTCAAGGAACGCGACACACCCATCAGGCGGATCGCTGCTGCCGATGACGCGCACGTTCCGGTACCCGACGACGTCGTAGGCCCACACCCTCGTTCAAAAATCCGAAATTCAATCTGATCGGCCGCAAGTACGCGAACGAACTCGACATTCGTGCCAAAGCGAAACAGCGGGTGAGTACTCAGCATCGCGCCGACGTCCTGCCACTTCCGGCCACGAAAACTGAAGTCTTCGCTTTCTGAAAAAAGCACGAAATGCGGATTGCCGACGTTCACCATCGCACCTGAGATATTTCCAGGCAAGCCGTCCACGTGTATCGTTCGCGGCATGACACGAGGAACACCCATGCGGCTCTCTATCCACCAGGCTCCGGCATCCTGACGAACAACACGGCAACTTCGCTCGCCGCCCTGCGTCCCAAAGTCCGCTTGCGTCACGCCTTCAGTCTCCGCAAGCCAAGCCGCGACGCACCGGGTTCCATTTCCACTTAGCTCTGCTTCGCTTCCGTCGGAATTGAAGAGACGAAGAAAGTACGTGTTGTCCGCCCGCCTGTGGAGAAACTCGACGCCGTCCGCCCCGATCCCTGTATGCCGCGCGCAACTATGACGAGCGATCGCCGCATGCTCACCGTGCGCATCGCTCTCCGCCATCACGAGGAAGTCGTTGCCGCAGGCGTGCGCCTTTACGAAGGGTATGTTCCTGGCCTGCTTCACCGAGGATCAGAATACTATCCATAGCGGCAGATGTACGTGTCGGCGCTAATTCGCTCGCCAACGATCGGATTTATACACGCGCGCGCAAGGTTGGCCTGTTGTGCAGATCACGCTCAGTTCCGTTAGGCCATCCGGATGAGCATGCACCGCACTATCCACAGGGTCACCCCGCATCGAGATCACGTATGCCGCAGAACCAGCCGGGTCAGCGAGCCCCTGCTGCCAACGCTGCTCGTCATTCTCACTCACCATGCTCTGCAGGGTGCGGCCAGAGGTTTGAACAGCGCCTACATGCGCTGACACGGACATCATCACTGGCTCGTTGACCGGTATCTGTTCCAGTGTTCCCGCAAGCGCATGTTCAAAGGGCACACGAGTCGTCGCGTTGACGATGCCTTCTTTGAGAACGGGCGGTACGCGGTACATCATCCCCATGCAGTTCAATGCGCACAGGACCATGGCGAGCGGCTGCCACAGGCGCGCTCCTACGCGAGCCCATCCAGCAGTCTGCGCGCGCATCCAGACGTCAAGCCGCTCCGCAGCGAGCGCGCCGTAAATACACAGCGCCGGCAATAATTCCATCCCATACCGCGCGTTGTAGTACGAGTGCGGCCAGAGCTGCGGAATGAAGATCGGCACCGACCCATACGCAACCGAGTAGATGTAAAACGGCAGCGGCACCCAAAGCAGCAACGCAAACTGGTCTGCTCGAGCCTTCGCCGCGGCATCGAACCGCTGCTTCCAGCGCAACCATGCTCCGTAGAGAGCAGCCGCCATAAGAACGAAGCCCGTCTCCCAGACAGCAGCATCCACCTGCGCTGTTCGCGTGTAGAACAGCGCGGCCCACCCCATGTTGTGCCATCCCCGGTAGTGCTGCCCCGGAGGCGCGGTCTTCCGCTCAATCATCTTCGCGGAATACGGCCCGCGCATAAAGTCCAGCCAGTCACCCTCGAAGTGCGCGTTGTACCAGAACCATAGCAGCGGTCCAGACACGCACATCGTCGTGAAGACAAGAAAGCAAGGCAGCAAACGACCTCTCAGCTCAGTGCTCGCCCGCCAAAGCGCAACAGCGAAGCAGCACCAGACTGCCGCTCCTACGATCCAGCCGTCATAGCGCGTAAACACCTGGCCGAGAATAAGCACGCCCGCCCAAATCATCCGCGAGCGCGAAACCCTTACATTCCCCGCGCGCATTGCAGCGATGCCTTCCACCGTCGCGACTACCGTCCAGACCAGGAGCGTGAGGAACAGCGCTTCTGTCATCGCCGTTGTGGCGAGATACAGCAGATTCGGATTCAACGCGTAAAAGGTGGTTGCAACCAAAGCCCATCGAAGCCGCATGAGGCGACGCGCGAGACGCCAGACACCCGCAACACTGGCAGCGAAACTCACGATCGACATCGGAGCGCCTGCCATGCCGCTCTGCCACATCGCCATCTTCCCGATAAATGGCAGCATCAGCAGGTGCGGCAATGGCAACCAGACACCGCCAAGCTGTGCCAGCCCAGGGTAGCGCGCGTCAATGATGCGCCGCGCAATGCCGAGATGAGCAACTGCATCGCCGTAAAGCAGCAGGTAGCCCTTTGCGTAGCAAACTAAGAGCGCGAAGAAACCCATCACGATACCCGCAGCAAACACGGGGAACAGTTCGCCACGCGTGGTGGCTCCGACCGCTTCCGGATCCCCCCAGGCCGCGGCTCCGAGCCGCGACGACCCGTGCCCACGCCTCAGTGAGACTGCTGGCTCGCGAGAGATGGCAGTGCGTGATTGCGTTTCCTTGGCCATCTCGTTAGGAGAGATGCGACATTTCCTTCAGATGAGCAAAGCGCGCGTCGATCTCCTGCCGCGTTGTCTCCTGGAGCCGCTCTGTACCAAAGCGCTCCACGGCGAACGATCCCATCACGCTACCGTAGAACAAGGCAGTGCGAAACACCTCGGGCGTAAGCGATCCCTGCGATGCAACGTAGCCGTAGAATCCACCAGCAAACGAATCCCCAGCCCCAGTTGGGTCAACGACATCCGCGAGCGGTACTGTTGGCGCGCGAAACGGGAGCCGCTTCACACCGTCACCGAAGCTGCGCTCTGAGAAGTACGCGGTGGATCCATACTCACCGTGTTTCACGATCAGCGACTTCGGTCCAAGCTCCATTACCTTCTCGGCCGCGCGCAGGCCGTTCGACTCACCGCTGAGCATCTTCGCTTCGTTGTCATTGATCAGCAGTGCGTCCAGTTCGCGCAGAACAGGCAGCAGGTTCTCGCGGTGAGCGCCAATCCAATAATTCATCGTGTCACCTGCAACAAGCTTCACGTTCGGCATCTGCGCACGTACCCGCGCTTGAAGCATGGGATCAATGTTCGCCAGGAACAGACAGTCGGAATCCTCATAACTTGCAGGAATCTTCGGCGCAAACTCTGCGAAGACATTCAGGTCCGTTGCGATCGTGTCCGCTTCATTCAGGTCGCGAAGATAGGTCCCCGTCCAATGAAAGCTCTTACCTGGTGCACGTTCGATGCCCGTTGTATCCACGCCCTTGGACGTGAGCACGCGCTCGTGCTCCGGCAGAAAGTCTTCGCCGACGACACCTACTACGCGCACATCCGTGAAGAAGCTGGCTGCGAGCGCAAAGTGCGTCGCTGCTCCACCAAGCACGCGCTCCCGCTTCCCGCTCGGTGTTTCCAATGAATCGAACGCGACAGAACCAACAACCAAAATCGACATGAAACTCCTAATGCTTGAGAGCTGCTGCGGGCTTACAGATATTTTCCGAACAGAACGGCGAGCTTCTCTTTCGTCTCTGCGGGAATCGCTGCACGGTCCGTCATGATGGCGAACTTCGCTGCGCTCTGCGCAGGTGACGCGCTTAGATCCGTAGGCATCAGGCGAACAGCAGCCTTCACGACCTTCTGCGCGTTTCCGCTGTTCTGGTGCATCACGGCGATCACCTGATCGACTGTGACATCGTCGTGACCTTCGTACCAGCAGTCGTAGTCGGTCACCATCGCCAGCGTGGCGTAACTGATCTCTGCTTCGCGAGCAAGCTTCGCTTCCTGCAGATTCGTCATGCCGATGACATCGGCTCCCCAGGAGCGATAGAGGTTCGACTCCGCGCGGGTGGAGAACTGCGGGCCTTCCATGCAAACGTATGTTCCGCCGCGCTTGCCGACCACACCGACTTCTTCGCAGGCTTTCACGAATGTATCGACGACGATGGGACAAACCGGGTCGCCGAACCCGACATGACCGACGATACCTTCGCCGAAGAATGTGGCGTTGCGCGCGAATGTGCGGTCGATGAACTGATCCGGAATCACGAAGTCAGTGGGCTTGTGCTCCGCCTTGAGGCTTCCAACGGCGCTGACGCTGAGAACGCTTGTAACGCCGAGCTTCTTCATCGCGTAAATGTTGGCGCGAAAGTTCAGCTCGCTGGGCAGAATGCGATGGCCTTTGCCGTGGCGCGCGAGGAACGCGACCTTGCGGCCTTCGAGCGTGCCGAGTGCGAATACTTCGCTTGGTTCGCCGAACGGAGTCTCGATTTCCTCTTCGTGAATGTCCGTGAGACCCGGCATGTTGTACAAACCACTGCCGCCGATGATGCCTATTTCTGCACGTAACAACCGTCTTCTCGACTTTCTTATTTCATTTTCCGCACTTTTGGCAAGTAAGAGGGGGACGTCCGCCTTGTTGCTTGAACTAATGCGACATTGCCAGACCATCACCCATCTCCAAGTATATTGTGAGCCGGATACACTGGCACACATGTCGAGTGACACGCGCATCCGCCTCGAAGCGTCCGGTGAGAAACAATTTGGTCCCTGCGCTTGCTGCGGAGAAATGACGAAGCGGATCTGGGGCTTCGCATATTCCGACGAGGTCGCGCTCGCAGCCTATTTCGTGGATTGGAATCCTAAGCACGAGCCAATGGAAGCCGCCTTCGACCTTATTCTCGGCGACTGGGGCGACCATAAAACAGCTGAAGACCGCAGCGCTGTCTCATTGACGTTTCGCCAGACTAAAACCGGGCCAGCCTTCATGGTCATCGATGCTGAAGAGCGACCGGTTGCTAAGAGCCCACTCATATCGCGATCCCGCTCTCGCGAAGAAGTACTGGCATCCCATGAGCTTTGCACTGTCATCTTCGCACTGTGTGACGCGATCTACTTGGACGAACCGAGACTCACATTTTTGTCGATGCCCATGGTTTAGATCAAACCAAGGTTTTGACAAATCTTTGCGACTCGTTCCTTCACTGCTTCCGGCATGGTCAGCATCTGCGGCCACGGGCGCGTGAAGCCTTCTGCGGCCCACTTGCGTGTTGCATCGATGCCCATCTTGCTGCCGAAGTTCGGCAGCCGCGACGCGTGATCGAGTGAGTCGAGCGGGCCGAGCGTGAATTGGATGTCGCGTTCGGGGTCGATGTTGTTGCCGACGCGCAGCATCACCTCGGCCACATTCTGCACATCGCAATCCTCATCGACAACCACGATGCACTTGGTGAACATTGCCTGACCCAATCCCCAGATCGCGTGCATCACCTTGCGCGCTTGCCCTGCGTAGCTCTTGCGGATGCGCACGAGCATAAGGTTGTGCGCTACGCCCTCAGCCGGCAGGTTGATGTCGATGATCTCTGGAATCGTCAGCTTCATCAGCGGGAGGAAGATGCGCTCCACCCCCTTGATCATCCATGTGTCTTCCATGGGCGGCCTACCAACAACCGTCGCCGCGTAGATCGGGTTCTTGCGATGCGTGATGCAGGTGATGTGAAACACGGGATATTCATCGGTCATTGTGTAGAAGCCGGTGTGGTCACCGAATGGACCTTCTGTGCGCAGCTCTCCCAGCTCCACATAACCTTCAAGGATGATCTCCGCATGCGCCGGCACTTCGAGATCGACTGTCTCGCATTTCACCAGCTCCAGCGGCCTGCGGCGCAGGAAGCCGGCGATGATGTATTCCTCGACTTCAGGTGGCGCGGGAACGATGGCGGAAAACGTCGTCGCTGGATCAGTCCCAATCGCCACGGCTACTTCCATGCGCTCGCCGCGAATCTTCGTGAGCACGGTCTGCGGCACGCTGGTGATGTCCGTGGCGGCGACGGTGCCGCCAGCGGTCAGGGCCATGATGTCGACTGCGCCCGCGGCGTCCTTTGTCGCTCCCCGGAGCCGGTCACGAAAGTGCTCCGCGGCTACCTTCTGTCGCTGCCAGTGCATGCCTGTGGTCTTGCCGTCGTAGACGTGCATGCGGTACATGCCGACGTTGCGCTTGCCGGGCTGGCCACCTGAGCTGCGGGGATCGCGCGTAATAACGCACGGCAGCGTGATGAAGCGTCCACCATCTCCCGGCCATGTTTGCAGCACCGGGAACTTGAGAAGATCTACATCCTCACCGCGCAGGATCACTTCTTTGCAGGAAGCCACGCGAGCGTCGACGACCTTAGGCAGGAACGAATTAATCTCCGCCAGCATTCCCAGCGTTTTCAGCTTGTCCATCAGACCGGCTGGCGGCACCGGGTGGATGAGCACTTCGATCCGCTTGGCGATCTCGTCCAGCGATTCCGCCTCGAGCGCGAGACGCATGCGGCGCTCGCTGCCGAACTGATTCATCAGGACGCGCGAGCCCGGGTATCCAGTGATGTTCTCGAACAGCAACGCCGGGCCGCCAGCGTTCGCGGTCCCCTTGCCCGATTTTGCTGCCCGGTCCGCGATCTCTGCCATCTCGAGAATGGGTGAAACTTCCGCTGCGATGCGCTTCAACTCGCCCGCGCGTTCCAGTATCTTCACCCAGTCATGCAGACCCTGATACGCCACTTCACTTCCTCGCTTCTTTTCGTCGAACTCATGTATCCGACCTATAGTTCTAGATTACGCGGCGGCATGGATAAACTATGCAACCGCTATGGGCCATGGAATGAGAAAGTTAGCGGGTAGCAGGGCTTGACAAGCGTTTTTGCCGGGAAATTCGCGAAAGTATTTTGTAACTACAAGCGAAAGAACACTTTGCGATGCCACAAGGCGAGGTTTGGCAAGAAGCAAACCAGGACGAAGCAAACGGCGTACGCCAGAGACGTCCATTCCGTGGAGTTGTTGCGCGCAAAGACGTGGTACACGGACGAGATTAAGGCATGCTTGGTTCCATCCGGGCTGGTCGTCTTGAAGTAGATCAGCGCCTTCACAAGAACGACTGAAGTTGTAAACGCGATGATGGAGTTCGACCCAAAAATGAGCCAAGGCTCAACAGCAAAGCGGAACGGTTTAGTCCACGGGTGCGGACGATCGTCTACCAGCCACGAGCAGAACGCAAGAACCAGAGCCGCAAGTCCGGCGGCGAGCAACACGTAACTTGACGTCCACAGGTTCTTGTTGATCGGGAACCAGCGTGCCCAAATCTCTCCCGCAAGAAAACCTGCAGCTCCGGCTACAGCGAGTGTCCCCCTCATCCGAGCCGCACTGCCGCTCATACGCGCGTGGCGCATCCACATGCCAGTCATCGAGCCGAGCAGTGTTGTAGCCACCGCAGGCAAACTGCTGAGAAGGCCTTCAGGATCGCGCACCTTGTTGTACAGGGTTCCAGCGTGCAGCCAACGCTGTGTCCACGCCGTGAACCCTCGGTCAATCCACGCCGCAAGGTTTTGCGTCTCGTCCATGAAGGGGATGTCTCTTCCTGGAATGCCTGCGCCCGGAACAGGAACGAAGCGCATGAGGATCCAATACCCGAGAAGCAGCGAGGCGATGATGATTGCGAGGTTGCGGGCTTTGCGCGTGCCAAGCAGAATCAGTCCCCCGAGAAACGAGCACAGAGCAATGCGAGTGAGAACGCCGAAGAGCCGAAGCCCTGACCAGTGCATGCGCGGGAAATACGCCAGAATCAGGTCCAGGAGAAAGATCTTTGCCGAGCGCAGTGCAATGTGACCTGCGAGCGTCTTCTTGCAATCACCGGAATTCTCCCGCTTCTCAATGGAAAGAAACATCGACGCGCCCATGAGAAACAGAAACGTAGGAAAGACCAAATCAGTCAGCGTCCAGCCGTTCCAATCCGCGTGGTCAAGCTGTTTGAAGACGTGCTTCCAGTCGCCAGGGTCATTCACAAGAATCATGAGAGCAATCGTTATACCGCGCAGGACGTCGATGGAGAGAACGCGCGGCGGCCTGGCCACTGCTAGTGGCGACGGCATGCTGGACTGTGACATGCGTCCATCATCTCGCGAATGGAGATGCACGTCACGCAAAGGCGCGGGAACATCGCGCTTCCTGCTGGTGTCTAAGCTCATAACCGCATTCCTCGCCTGAATGCACTATCGAATCGCTCTCGAGGTGCCACCATGTTTGAGGAATCGCTCGTTGAATCCGCCGGTCTGCTGCGTCCGCGGAACCACCGGTCCGTCGCCATCTCCATCGGGATACAGACGGCGATTGCTGCTACGCTGCTTGCCATTCCGCTGATTCACCCAGAGATACTGCCACTACATATCCCGGCAATGTCATTGATCGCCCCGCCGCCAAGATCGGTTCCTCCTCCCGCGCCACAACCGCGTGAGCGCGTCCGCGTAGAGAATGCGAAGGCTATCGCTGTGCCTTCTACCAGTGCGGCACCTACACCACTCGGGCCTCGCATACCGCATCCCGAGTCATCGAGTTTGGAACCAGAAGGTCCGCCTGCCGAAGGCCCAATCAACATCACAGGATCGGGAACCAGCGGATTGCCATCAGCGCTCGGCTCCGGACCCATCGGAAGCGGACCGCGCGTTGTAGCCGCGGCCGCAGGTACGAGTGCTCGTGCGCGCATTTCGATGGGCGTTTCTGCCGGACTTCTGCTAGCACCGATCCGCCCTGTCTACCCACCAATCGCAAGAGCAGCACATATGGAGGGAACGGTCGTTGTGCAGGCGATCATCTCAAGAACGGGCGCAATCGAAAGTGCGCGCGTGGTGAGTGGCCCGGCAATGCTGCAAGCCGCAGCGCTCGAAGCAGTAAGGAGCGCGCACTACCGGCCCTATCTGCTCAGCGGTGAGCCTACGGAGGTCGACACGACATTCAGCATCAACTTCCGGCTAGGCAGCAGTTAGACCACGACAGCTTCGAGAGGATATCCTGCGTCTTTCCAGCCTTGCAGGCCGCCGCGCAGCGGACGGACACGCCGCACGCCGAGGCGTCGTAGTTCCATCGCAACCTTAGCGCTGGTTTCTTCACTCGGACACGTGCAGTACAGCACGATGTCACGATCGCGGGGAATGGTCTCGCGACGGCTCTTGAGATCATCCGGTCCGATGCGCAGCGCGCCCGGCAATACGAGAGGGTCAGTCAACACGTCCAGCGGATGCCGAAGATCAATGATGAACGGAGGCTCCTTCCCAGCGAGCTTTGCGTCCCCGATCATCGCGAACAACTGAGAGGGCTCGAGACGCAAACCACGTAGTTCAACAACGAACTGCCGCCGTCGTACAAAACGGAAAACAATCGCGCCGACAACTGCCAACAGCACCAACGCAGCAGCAAAGTGCTCGAGTTTGCCAAAGAATTCATTGCTGCGCTTGGCGATGTCACCGAAGAACCGGCCGGCGAACAACCAGGTGGCGGCCCATAACAGCGTGCCGGCCATGTCGTACGCGACAAACTTCGAGTATGGCACCTCGGCCTGACCGACAATTGGCGCCGCCATCGTACTGAGCCCCGGCACAAATTTCGCAAAGAGGAGGGTGAACGCGCCGCGCTTCACCACCGTGCCCTGTGTTTTTGTTACGCAGGTCGCTGCCTCCAGTGAGAAGCGGCAAAGCAGGTTGAGCACTCTGCTGCCGTAGCGCTTGCCCAAGAAGTACCACGCCGAGTCTGCAATGAGGCAGGCGAGCATTACGAGTGGGAGCGCGTATGCAACGTGTAACTTGTGCGTTGCGCTCATCGTGCCGGCAGCCAACATCAGCGGAATGCTTGGAATGGGTAAACCGCCCTGCTCGATCAGCACCCAGCTGAAGAGGACAAGGTAAGCATGGTGAAGAAAAACATGCATTACGCCGCTCATGCGTTTTTCCTTCCTTCGCCCCTGAACCTGCTGGTCTTGATGATGTTCTAGATGCGTCGGAGATGTCTATCGGCGCAGAAAAAGAACAGGCCCGGCAGGGCGCCGGGCCGTTTGAAGCGAGGAATCGTGATCTAGTTCTTCACACGCACCACCGGCGTGACGGACATACCCGGCTTGAGAGCGTGGTCCTGATTTTCTTTGTCCAGGTTATCGAAGTCGATGCGGACTGGAATGCGCTGGACAACTTTCACGTAGTTACCTGTTGCATTCTCAGGCGGAAACAGACTGAGGCGCGATCCCGTGGCACCGCCAATCTGCGTAATGTGTCCGGTGAAGTGCCGTCCACCAAGCGCATCGACTTTAAGATCAACGTGCTGCCCTGCTGTCATCTCTTTCAGTTGGGTCTCCTTGAAGTTCGCCGTAACAAACAAATCGTTCAGGGGAACAACCGTCAGCAGATCTTGTCCAACGCTTAGATTTTCGCCTGCGTCCACGTTCTTCTTGCTGATAATCCCATCCACCGGAGAGACGATCTTCGTGTAGCTGAGATTCAGCTTTGCTTGGTCGACCCGCGCCTGCGCCTGTTTCACGGCTGCTTCCGCGGCCTGCGCGCGAGCCTGCTGCACCCGGATTTGGTCAGGCGCATTCTTGCGATTTTGCTGCTCTGTCGACTGCGATTGCGCCAGACGCTGTTGGGCGAGGCGTACCTGATCCTGCTGAGCCTTCACCGAGCGCTCGGCTTCCGCTTCGGCGGCCTTTGTTGCTGCGGCCTGGGCTACTGCAGCGTCAAACTGCTGCTTCGAGATGACGTCCTTGGCGACCAACGGCGTGTAGCGGTCTACGTCGAGCTGCGCCTTGATCGCGTTGGCCTTCGCCTGTTCGACTCGCGATTGCGCCGCTGAAACGTTAGCCTCAGCCTGCGAAACGCTCGCCTGGCTGCCTAATACGTCAGACGTCGAGGTCGACACCGTCGTCTTGATGTTGACGTTGGCGATGGGCACGTTCACATTGGCCTCGACATAATCAGCCTGCGCGTTCGCAAGATTGGCTTCGGCCTGTTCGAGAGCAACCTGAAAATCCTTTGGGTCAATTTCAGCGATCGGGTCCCCGGCTTTCACGGGCGTGTTGTCCTGCACGTACACCTTTGTCACCTGGCCAGCCACTCGGGCGCTCACTTGATAGAGATCGCCATCCACCTGAGCATCGTCGGTGTCTTCAGTGAACGTTGAACGCCAGTAGAAGAAGAGCGCAGCCACAATAAGCAACAGCACGACCCCGAGGATGATGATCCGGCGGCTTGACTTCTTTTCAGGCGCTTCCACCGGCGGTGCTGAAACTGACTTGCCCTGAGCCTGCGTGCCGTCGGCCGGCGCAATCTGCACCGTTCCCGAAATTTGAGCGGTTTGCCCGTCTTGTATCTGCTGATCCTGATCGGCCACTGTTACTTTCCTCCGAGATAATCTTTGTAGTTGGTCGACGCGACGCCGAGCGCACGGGCTAGCGCCAGCTTGGCCATGTTGTGCTGATAGAGAGCGCTGATGTACTGATCGTTCGCCTGCTCATCCGCTGACAACGCCTGCGATACGGGTAGGCTATCCGCCACACCCGCTTTGTAACGCTCTTGAGCTTCGCTGAGTGCTTCCCGCGCAAGATCGACGTTGCTCTTCGTTGCATCCACAAGCTTTGCCGACGATTGGATGTCAAGTATCGCGTCGCGTACATCAGCATTTACTTGTTGAATCTGATCGGACTGCCTTGCTAGCGCTTGATCCAACTGCGCCGCTGCAACTTCCTTGTCCCCACGCGTCTTCGCGATTTGTAATATTGGCGCACTGATCTGGCCGGTCGCTGTGTAGGTGCCGTGCGAGTGCGCCGGTGTTGTGCCAAGGTCACCGAAATCACCGGAGACACTTGCCGTCGGCAACTGCTCGTACACAGCTGACTTCTTGTCCGCTTTGGCTGCTTCTACCTGCTGGACCGAGGAGGCGAGATCCTTTCGCGTCTTTAGCGCTTGCTGGAAGGCCACTTCAGGATCCGGAGCATCAAGGGCTACGAAAGGAGTCGTGTCCGTAAGGCTGAACTGCTGATCGAGCGGCAAGCCAATCGTGCGCGCCAGCGCGAGCTTGTCCTTTTCATACTGATTCGAGGTGGCAATCAGATTCTGCTGTTCGTTTTGGTAATCCACCTGAGAGCGCAGCACGTCAAGTCGTGGACTTGTACCCGCGTCGTGCTCAGCCGTGGCTTGATCGAGCGAAACCTTTGAGGTCGCGAGGTCCGCTTTCACGGACTCAATTCTGGCGGCGTCCGCCACGCACAGTAGGTATACGTTCCCCACCGTCAGCACCACGAGGTCCCGAGCGTCCTGTGCCGTCAGCTTCGATGCCTCAAAGTTGTGCTTCGCCGAAATGTAGCTTTGCAGAGCCTGGAGGTTGACCAGGTTCTGCGTGAGATACGCGCGGAAGTCGAAGACCTGAAATGGACCGACGATTGGCTTGAGGCCGGGAAATGTCAGACCATAGGCAGCCAGATTGATCTGCTCCACGGTGTACGACGCTGAGCCCGTCACGGTCGGCAGCAAGCGTTGCAGCTGCTGAAGACGCTGGCCATTGGCGGACTTCTCCTGCGAACTCTGCAGAATCAGCCCCAGGTTGCTGCGCAGCCCGCGCTGGATCGCTTCATCTAGCGTTAGTGGCATGACACCAGGCATGGCCTTGCCCGTCACAAGGCTTCCGCGAAAGGTCGGATCGCTGGAATCGGCAGGTGTGACGCTTGGACCGGGTTGTGAAAGCTGCTGCTGGACTGCCGCAGCTGCCGCTAAATTGCCTGAGGAAGTTGCGCCCGCAGTGGCGCCGCTATTGGACGACCCTCCACTCTGATTACCTCCCATCTGCGCTTGTGAAGGGAGGCCCGCACACAAGGAGATGGCAAGCGCGCTTACAAACGCGCCAATTTGCTTTTTACCCATATCTTTCATGCTAAATCGTAGCTAACGGTTTTCTCCGTTCGTCCTATCCCATTGTCGATAAAGTGGTTTCTACGTGTCTTCTAGATGCGTGGCGGCGGCGCAAATATGCAAAAAACTTAGCAGGCAGGTCCGCCTGCGGAAACCACCGCAGTTCTCGTACGATAACCCTGATGAAATCTCCTGCTAGATCGACGCTCCCCATTCGTACCGCAGTTATTGGCTATGGCCTTGCGGGTCGAGTGTTTCACTGCCCGTTCATTTCAGCCGTTCCGGGCCTGGAACTCGCGGCAATCGTTCAGCGGCATGGCAACGAGGCGCAGGCTGCGTATCCAAAAACAAAAGTCATGCGGGATGTTGACGAGCTGCTCGTAAATGAAACGATCGATCTGGTGGTAGTCGCCACGCCAAACGAAACTCACTTTGATCTTGCGCAGCGCCTCCTCCTTGCCGGGAAACACTGCGTGGTGGATAAGCCGTTTGCTGCAACCAGCGATGAAGCTGCGACGCTCATCAGTCTTGCGCGAGAGAAAGAGCTTCTTATCGTTCCCTTCCACAATCGCCGCTTCGATGGCGACTTTCTTACGGTGAAAGCTCTCCTCCACAAAGGAGCTCTCGGGAGGCTTGTGGAAATCAGCTCCAGGTTCGATCGTTACCGCCCCTTGCCCCGCGCGAGCAGTTGGAAAGAACAGCAGGGTCCGATGAGCGGCCTCCTATTTGACCTAGGCGCACACCTCATTGACCAGGCTCTCGCGTTGTTCGGCATGCCAAACGCCGTTGATGCGAGGGTCTACAAGGATCGAGAAGGATCAGCGGTTGATGATGCCTTCGAAGTGGTTCTCGACTTCGGCGACCGAGGCCCGCGGTATCGGTGCGGCGCGACCTTGTTAGCTGCGGATCCGTCTCCCAGGTTCCACCTGAATGGAACGCTCGGCAGCTACATCAAACACGGAGTAGATCCACAAGAAGCTGCCGTTGGAGCTGGAGAGCGTCCACCAGCAGTTGGCGCGGAGAAGTCTTGGTTGCCCGAAGCGGAAGACGCCTGGGGCACACTCACTGTGGCTGAAGGTACTGAGATTCCAGCGAAGCTCAACCGGACCTCACACCCTACGCTTACGGGTGACTACCGGCTGTTCTATGAGAATGTCAGAGATGCTATTCGGGACTCGGTTGCTTTGATCGTCAGCCCGGAGCATGGCTATCGCTGCATCCGCGTGATTGAACTGGCTCTTCAGAGTAACGCTGAGACGCGAAGCGTTCCAATCAGCTTCCAGCTTTAGGCCCCTTCTCGGCCGGCTTCGAAAGTGACTTCACGAGGTTCTGGCTATCGCCTTCAACTGCCGCTGCCATCATCTCCTGCAGAGCATTCACAACAGCATCGTGCACTTCCTCGCGGAAGGCCTCGCGAACCGTTTCCACCACTTCATCGGGTTCGAAGGCGAGGTTCGGCTTGGAATCCATAACCCTGTCCAGAAGCTCTTCGACAACAGGACGAACGCTGATCTGGCGCGCCACCGCCTTTGCAACCTTACGGGCAGGGACATCGAGCGCGTCTGAGATCGAATCCTGCGGAATCGAGGGCGCGGATTGCTCCCAGTCTTTATCAAAGACGCGAATCATCTGCTTCACGATCTTTGCGTTGTGACAGATGACGCCGATTTCCCGGCGCGCTTCCATCTCCAGCCTTCTCAGACTTTGGCTGCCAAGAAAGGCCGACGTGCCGTCCCGCAAAATAGCTCGCGTATGAAGCCGCATGGGCAATGAACGTGTCGGCAAACCACGGCCCTGAGTCGCGGTGCGCCCGATGATGCGAACATCCACGCCTTGCGAGACCTTCTCGATCAGGAGACTGATGAAGTCACGGTCGCTGACCTTCATCTCGTACATCAGGAGCTGCTTCTTCGCACCCCTGATGAACTTCATCAGTTGCTCACGAGCGTTGACCGGGCTGACGATCAGGTCGTCATTCCCTGCGACATACGGAACGCGCTTCGCGTCACACTCAAAGAGCTTGATCGCTTCTTCTACGAGCTTTGGCTCTGTCATGGCAAGCGCGAACGAGCGGCTGAGCCCAATGTCGAGGTGAGTGAAGTTGAAGGCGAGGAGGTAAAGCTCCTTCGCGTCGATGATGAACATCTTGCCGTGATACCGCACAAGATCATCGGCTGTGCGCGCAACGGTAATGCCACGTTCCAGCAGGCGCATCTCAAAGCGCCGAAGGTTCTTATCGCCACCGCGATTGGTGTAAGCGATGAGGGCCTGAACGGATACACCTCTACCGACAGCGTCTACCAAAGCCTTCTCGATTTCGCTGCGGTCGATGCGGAAAATCAATATCTGAATACTTTTCTTAGCTTTATTCAGAGCATCGACAATGGGCTCGATGCCGCTTTCCGGTTGAATAAAGAGCTTCACGTGGTTCCTTCGTTGGCGGACGTCAAACTGCAGTGTCATCTCACAGGATGCGCGATTCGAGAAGCGAGATGTTTTTGAGCTTGGCAGAGAAGCTTGAATGGACGATTACGCTTCTAAGGAACAGACTTTAGAAGTTACTTACCGGAGAGTTCGATGTTCCGTTCGTCATTTTGTTCTTTTGCTGCCTTGGTGTTGCTCCTCGCTGCATACAACGCTTCGGCGCAATCAGATGCCACGCGCTTTACCTCAGTACGTCCCCTGTTTTCGGCCGCAGCGCCTCAGCCGAAGGACGCAATCGCGAAGGACAACGATCGGCCTTTGCCGAAGGCACTGGTTCACAATCCAATTCTTTGGGAGCAACGGGACGACATTGGAAGCCTTGATCTTCTTTATGGTCAGGGGGGTCAGAAGCATCTTCCTGCGCCGCCTTTCACTTTTCTTCAAGAGAGCATGCACGGCACCAACCCAAAGTTTGACGCCCGTGATGCCAATGACCACAAGTGGCGCGTAAAGCTGGGCGAAGAGGCTCGGCCGGAAGTCGCTTCATCGCGACTGCTGTGGGCTGTTGGCTATTTTGTTGAAGATGACTACGTGCTTGCCAAAGCCACCGTTTCCGGGCTCAACATGAAGCGCGGAAAAAATGTAATCGACGGTGAGCAGATCACGGATGCGCGCTTTGCGCGAAAAGCGAAAGGTGAGAAAAAGATCGGCACCTGGGCCTGGAAGCAAAATCCTTTCTTCGGAACCAAGGAGTTCAATGGCTTGCGCGTGATGATGGCCGTCCTCAACAACTGGGACCTCAAAGACGACAATAATTCGGTCTTCTCCGACTCCGAGAACGATCGGCAGATCTTTCTCGTTAGTGACATCGGGGCCACGTTTGCGACAAACAACATCACGAACAGCCGCAAAAAAGATAAAGGCAATGTCGAAAAATTCAAAGAATCGAAATTTATTACAAAGCTGACGGACACCGAAGTGAGCTTTGGCACGCCGGCGGCGCCTACGGGCCTCCTTCTGATGTCGGGCGGAACGATTGCCCCGGACTATATGCGCCGCCGGGGATTCGACTGGATCGGCAAAGACATCCCGCGGTCGGACGCACGCTGGATAGGTTCGCTGCTGGGACAGCTCACACATCAGCAGATCATGGACGCCTTTCGCGCAGGCAACTTTCCTCCAGAACAGGTGGACCTTTACGCAACCGTTGTTGAAGACCGCATCCAGGAACTTAAGCAGCTCTAACTGGAAGCAGACGATCTACTCACGCAAAAATTTGATTGAGATCGACGGTGTTCTCATCTGTGTTGAATTGAATATCGTGAAGCTGCCGGTAAACGCCATCCGCACGATGAATCAATTCATCGTGTGTTCCGTTTTCGACCACATGCCCGTCTTTGACAACGTAGATGCAGCACGCTTTGCGAATCGTAGAAAGTCGGTGCGCTATCACGATCGATGTCTTGCCGTGCATCAGGCGGTCAAGCGCCTCAAAGACCAGCTGCTCGGATTCAGCATCAAGGCCAGAGCTGGGCTCGTCCAGAATGAGGATTGGGCTGTCACGAACAACAGCTCGGGCGATAGCGATTCGCTGCCGCTGGCCTCCCGAAAGTGTCATGCCGCGCTCCCCTAGCATGGTGTTGAACTTTTCCGGTAGCTTGTCGATGAACTCGGTGGCATTGGCTACATCCGCAGCTCGCTTGATCGCCGCTGAACTGGCATCCGGCCTGCCATACGCGATGTTGTCCCAGATCGTGCCGCTGAACAGAACGGTGTCCTGCAGAACAAAGCTGATCTGCTCGCGTAGCGACCGCTGTTGCAACGATTTGACGTCCATTCCGTCAATGAGCACCGCCCCCTTCGAGGCGTCGTAGAACCTGGGAATGAGATTCACAATGGTTGACTTCCCTGAACCGGTCGGGCCAACCAGCGCAACCATCGTTCCCGCCGCAACATGCATGTTCACGTCGTGCAGGATTTCGCGATCGTTCTCATACGCAAAGTCCACGTGATCGAACACTATGTCGCCGCGCAGGCGAGGAGCCTTCTTCGCGTCGGGAGCATCCCGCATCTCGTTCTCGTTTTCGATGACTTCCTTGATCCGCTCGTAGCCGATGTCGGCCTTCGAGTAGGAATCCATGATCTTCGAGATATCTTGCATAGGCTTGTACATCTTGCTGATGTAGTTCAGAAAGATGAAGATCGAGCCGCCAGTGAGCCCGTATGCGATCGCCGTTCTGCCGCCGAAGTAGAGGACTGCACAAGTGCCTATGCCAGTAACGATGTTCACAATCGGAACCAGCTTGGCCTTGAGGGTGCGGGCACGCAAAGAAGCTTCTACTGTCTCCAGACTTTCGCCTTCCAAGCGCTGTACCTCGTAATTCTCACGCGAAAAGGCCTTCACCACACGCATGGAGCCAAGCACTTCCTGAACGACGGAAATCATTTTTCCTTCCTGCTTCCGCACCTCGCGTGACGCCTTCTTCACCTTTCGCGTGTACGTGTACACGATCGTGAACAAAACAGGCACGATCGCCAGTGCAATGAGCGTGAGCTTCCAACTTAGATAGAACAGAATGCCGATCATGCCGACGAGCATGATGATGTCTACGAGGATGCTGAGCAGGCCGGAAACGATGAACGTCTGAATCGAGTCGATGTCACTCGTAACACGGCTAATCAAATCGCCGGTTTGACTACGATCGTGATACGCCAGCGAAAGCCGCTGCACCTGCGAGTAGAGCCGGCCACGAAGGTCGTGGGTGACCCACTGTCCTACCGTTGTAGTCACATATTTTTCGCCATAGCTGCAAATCGCATCAAGCAAAGCGATGCAGAGGACACCGATACAAGCGAGGCTAAGAATGTGAAGGTGGTCGGTTCCTGCGATGCGATGGATGCCGTCAACAAGCCAGCCATGAGAAACCCTGTGCGCATGTTTGCCAGGAATGACATCATCCAGAACGACCTTGAGTGGCCACGGCTCGAGTAGGTCCGCGGCCCCTTCGCCAATGATGGCGGCAAGACCCAACCAGAGTTGCTTGCGGTGGGGCCGCAGCAATTCCATGATCGACAACTTACGTTTCGGAAGAGCTTGCTCCGGCATAATTCATTGGATGCGGCTGTGTTTCTTTCCGTATCGCTACCGCTGAGTGCCACTGTAGGCCACTTTGGTAGCAGTTCACGGCCGAACATATATCTAGAGCAAGATCTGTCGAGGGCGGAGAACCTGGTGCTATTTCACACAGGACTGGACGCGTTCCAGCTAAGCGAGGGAGAGGTCCTCTAAGCGCTTCGGCAGATTCCATATTTTTCGCGGAGAAAAGCTTGGACGACAGCGGGGGTGTGGTTGGCGATCTCCTGCCAGGAGAGGAGCGCCATACGGCTTCGTACGTCGCACGACCGCACCGCGCGCAACACTTGAAACCAAGTCTCCTGCAGATCGGCGCGCCTGCCGTCACAAATTAACACGTACCTGGTCTCTGCCGCGTACGCGGCGAGCACTCCTCGAATCAACTGATATCCGTTCACTCTCTCGTCACGCCAAGGCAGTTCTTCGACACGGAACACTGCTTCCAGATCGACATACCGCAAGAGCCGCCGGCGTGATGCACATCCAAAGCCCGATTCGGTCAACTTGGCTTCAAGGAGTAGCGAACCGAGACACATATCTAGTTCCGTTCGATCGATCTCGCCGCTTCTCATGGCAAGATGCGCCCGCACTCCAAACTGCGGACGCAACCCAACATCGATGCCCAGCAACGCGCAAAACGCAGCCGAATGAAGGATGCGCGGGTAACAAAAGATGTTCATCAGCAACGCATCGGAACTATTCGCGCACTCTAACTCTGCGCGACGCCGGTCACCGCTTCGCGGTACGCGGGAGCTCGACGTGTAGGCCTTTTCAAGTCTTTTCCGCCAGCTCGCATCGGCGCAGATGCGTTTGTAGGAGGCAGCTAGGAAGTTGCCATGTTCGCCATCTTCCTTCTCGCTATAGATAACACTGGCGACGCGGCCGAAGGTCGACTCATGCTGGTGTGATTCGCCGCGTAGAAGGTTCAACGCACTCAGGTTCCGGCGTTGCATACCTGCCGAAAAGTAGTCTCTGAAAGCCGCGCACATTCCCAAATCATAAGCGAATAAATGGCGAATGGACTAGGGCCGTGGAATGGCGTGAGTCTGCTTTGCCGGTGTGGCTGGAATGGTATAAATCACTTCGCCTGCGCGGGTATAGTGCAGCTCTTCCCTTGCCTGATGCTCAATGGCGCCCGGATCAGTTTGCAGGCGATCCACGTGGCCGCTCAAGCGTTCATTCTCGATCCGTAAATCCTGCTCCTGCTTTTGCAGCGACCGGGCTTCTTCGCGCTTCTTTGCAAACGCGGTTAACCCGTTATGGCCGAACACAACGCCGTACGCCATAACAGCAGCAAGAGCGCCGGCCGCAACGGTAGCGGTCTTGCGCTTCCAACTGTGTTTGTGGTCACGCGGGAACAGCGTGCGCCGGTTCTGTTTGGACCTGTTACTAAATGCCATGTGCAGCGAAAACCTTTGAGCTTACCTAGTATCGCTTGGCGGCCGTCATCTTTCGCGCGGGCTTCTCGTTCGGTGGAACCTAGCTTGCTACCAGTCACGTACCACCCTTCGATGCGCCTGATGAAAACGGCAGAAGCAAGCAAAAAGCAGCTTTGCTAGACTTAGCGAGGCCCGATGGGAATTCTTTTCATCACTTCGATTGTGGCGCTCTTCGCACTGCTCTGGGCTGCAATATCTGTAGCGCGGCACGTCCGCCGGGTTCGGCGGCGGCAGAAAAATGCCGCAGAAGTTTTGGCTTGCGCCCATGTTGGGATGACTTCGCCGCAGGTTTCGGAGACGATAGAGATGACTGTTGACGATGGAGCGGTGAAGCGTGCAACCGCCTTCGCCCCTGAGGAGTTACCAAGCACCTGGGGTGAGTCTGCACACACCGGTGCAGGCGTCGGCGCAAAACACTCAAGTGACTTGAACTCCTAGGATCTGAGGAACCATGCAAAGCGCTATCAGCGAAAATCCGATATCAACTGCCACGAGTGACCGTAGCTTTCTCGAAACGATTCCCGGCAAAATCATCGCTGTCCTTGCGGCAACACTCGTTGTTGCCGCAGCAGCTCACGTATCCATCCCGCTGCCCTTCACGCCGGTACCGCTTACATTGCAGCCTTTGGCAGTTCTGGGTGTCGGTTTGACGCTCGGGCCGACTGCTGGCTTCATAGCGATGCTCACCTACTTAGCTGAGGGTCTCGTGGGGCTGCCTGTTTTTAGTCCCACAGGAGCGGGCGGCATCCTGCAACTGCTTGGCGCGACGGGTGGATTCCTTATGTCGTATCCGCTTGTCGCGGCACTGAGTGGAGGCCTGACGCACTTTCTGGACAAGCGTTTACCGCGCTTCGCTTCAGCAGCGATCGGGTGCACAGCAGCTGTTGCGCTTCTTTTCTCCTGCGGTGCATCCTGGCTGATGCATGTGCACCACATGGGACTCTATGCGACGTGGATTGCCGGCGTCGCACCGTTTCTCCCCGGCGAAGCCATCAAAGTTTGCATTGCCGCAGGGACGTACAGCGCATGGAAGAGCCGAGATGCCGTTCGATAGCGTCTTATTACCAGCGCAGGCCCGCAACACTTTTCGCTTTGCCGCAACAAGGACCTAATGAATTCCGCATCAATTGAAGTTCGCGACATCAACATTGCCCATAGCCCTGACTCAGACGACGCCTTCATGTTTTACGGGCTCGCTACCAACAAGGTTCGCATTCCCGGCTATCGCTTCCATCACACGCTGACGGACATCGAGACGTTGAATCGTCTGGCAATGGATGAACAGACGTATGACGTAACAGCGATCAGCTTCCATGCTTATCCATATATCCAGGACAAGTACACACTGATGGCGTGTGGTGGCTCGGTCGGTGAAAACTACGGCCCAATGATCATAGCCGTAAAGCAGTACACGCTTGATGAAGTGAAAAAGCTGCGGATTGCCATTCCGGGGGAGCTTACGACGGCGTACCTCACGCTCAAGCTGTTTGCGCCAGACATCGAGACGGTGAAGGTTGATTTCGACAAGATCATTCCCGCAGTGCTTGCCGGCGAGTTCGATGCAGGATTGATCATTCATGAGGGTCAACTAACCTACGGCCGCGATGGGTTGAAGAAGATCATCGATCTCGGTGTCTGGTGGCGTGAGCAAACGGGACTTCCCTTGCCTCTTGGTGGAAATGCGATCCGGCGCTCGCTTGGCGGAGATGTCCAACTCATCACCACAAATGCACTGCGGGAAAGCATTCAACATGCATTGGATCATCGTGATGCCGCGCTGGAGTATGCCATGCAGTTCGCACGCGATCTCGACACGAGCCTTGCTAATCGTTTTGTCGGCATGTATGTGAATGAACGCACGCTGAACTATGGCGAGGACGGCCGCGAGGCGATCCGTAAGCTGCTCGATATGGGCTATGACCGCGGCATT
>CAJCIP010000073.1 GCA_903970445.1 Verrucomicrobia bacterium Tous-C9LFEB
CATGGGCAAGGACAAGGACAAGGACAAGGACAAATGCAAATGCATGGGCAAGGACAAGGGCCGAAGCGATAGGAAGGTCCCGGGGGCTAAAGCCCCGTTCGGACGTGGTTCCATTTGCCTGGGCTAAAGCCCAGGCCTATCTCAGAAGCAACGGCAAGGGCAAGGGCAAGGACAAGGGCAAGGGCAAGGACAAGGACAAGGACAAGGGCAAGGACAAAGACAAATGCAAATGCATGGGCAAGGACAAGGGCCGAAGCGATAGTTATGGCAAAAAGGCGAACGGCACACCAATGCAGTGTCAGGGTTGGAGAACGGCAGAGGCAAAAAGGCAAACGGTACATCTGCTTTTGCCTCTGAGATAGGTCCGGGCTTTAGCCCGGACACAAACGAATCAAACAAGGATTTGGGCTTTAGCCCCTGGGACAAAACGATGCGTCTGAAGCCACAAACCTACGCGCTCACCACGAATTGCTTCGAGCGTCGCTCCGTCTTTCAACGCACGGCAAACGCCGAACTCTTTCTGCAAACGGTGGCTCGTTATCGGGAGCAAGGCCGCTTCGCCTTGCACGGTTTCGCGATCATGCCGGACCACGTTCACCTGTTGTTGTCGCCGGCGGAGTCAATCGAAAAGACCGCGCAACTCGTAAAGGGTGGCTTTTCCTTCGCGATCCGCAAGAAGTACACGGGTGAGGTGTGGCAGCCCGGATACTACGCGCACCGGGTGACGGATGCGGACGATTACGAGAACCAACTCCATTACATCGCGAAGAATCCAGAGAGACGCCGGTTGGTGGACTACCCGTTCGTGCACACGGCGGGGATTCTTCGTCTGGACCCTACGCCCGATCTCCCGGGGGCTAAAGCCCAGATACTTTCCGAGGTCGGAGTGTCCGGGCTGAAGCCCGGACCTATCTCAGAAGCAGAGGAACAGGCAAACTGATGGGTCTTCACCCCGAGTTCCCCACATCCCCATTTACCATCCTCGACCCATCCGTCCGATGGTTCCCGGCGGACGAATCCCTGCGCGACCGCAGCGCCGACCACCTCATGCCGCCGATGGTCCCCGCGCTGCGCCGGAAGGTGAAAGACTGGCGGGACGGCGGCTACGCCGGTGCCGCAAACACCAGCCGCTCCCTGCTTCGCTGGTGGTTCGAAACAGAACACCTGATGCCGCAATCCGACGGCACCATGTTCGCGTTCGAGTATTACTTCGCACAGCGCGAAGCGCTGGAGACCATCATCTATCTGCACGATGTTGCGGGCGTGCAGGACAAATACGACCTGATGAAGATCTCAGAGTCGCGAGCTGTTTCCGCCGGCATGTTCGACGAAGACTGGGTCCGCCTGGTCGTGAAGATGGCAACCGGCGCAGGCAAGACAAAGGTGCTCAGCCTTGCCCTCGCATGGTGCTACTTCCACAAACTCTACGAACCGCAAAGCGACTTGGCGCGGAACTTTCTGATCGTTGCGCCAAACATCATTGTGCTCGACCGCCTTCGCAAAGACTTCGACGGTTTGAAAATCTTTCTGAAAGACGATCCCGTCCTTCCCGATAACGGCTTCGATGGGCAGGACTGGCGCAACGACTTCCAACTCACGCTGCACATCCAGGACGAAGTACGCGTGTCCAACCCCGTCGGCAACATCTTCCTCACGAACATCCATCGCGTTTACGGCGGCGATGCCACGACTCCAACTGCCGACGATGAGGATTCGATGGACTACTTTCTCGGTCCGCGACCGACTGGAGCGACCACCGATTCGAAGGTCGATCTCGGCGTGATTGTGCGAGAAATTGACGAGCTCGTGGTCTTGAATGACGAAGCTCATCACATTCACGACGAAAGCATGGAATGGTTCAAGTCCATCCGCGACATCGACACAAAGCTGAAGCTGAAAGGCGCGAAGCTTTCACTGCAGATCGACGTGACGGCAACGCCGAAGCACAACAACGGTTCCATCTTCGTGCAAACCATCGCGGACTACCCACTCGTCGAAGCCATTGCGCAAAACGTGGTGAAGCACCCTGTTCTACCCGACGCTCCAAGCCGCGCGAAGCTGCACGAGCGGCCAAGCGTGAAGTTCGTGGAGAAGTGGAAGGACTACCTCGACCTTGGCGTGATCGAGTGGCGCAAGGTCTACAGCGAACACGAAAAGCTGGGCAAGAAAGCCGTGCTGTTCGTCATGACAGACGACACAAAGAACTGTGACGATGTCGCGGAATACCTGGCAAGCTGCGGAGCTGACCTTAAGGATGCTGTACTCACAATTCACACCAACAGGAGTGGCGAAATATCGGAGTCTTCTTCTGGGAAGAACAAAGAAGAACTCGATAAGTTACGCGGGCAGGCAAACACTATTGACGGATGGGACAGTCCTTACAAGGCAATCGTGTCCGTCATGATGCTGAAGGAAGGCTGGGACGTTCGCAATGTAACTACCATCGTGGGCTTGCGCGCTTATGCAGCCCAGGCCAACATTTTGCCGGAGCAAACGCTCGGAAGAGGCCTGCGCAAAATGTACGCCGGTGGAATCGAAGAATATGTCAGCGTCGTCGGCACCGACGCATTCATGGCATTCGTTGAACAAATCACCGCGGAAGGCGTAACGCTTGAGCATAGGCAGATGGACGCGAATGCGGGTGGTGTCCTCCCGCTGATCGTGGAGGTGGATGAAGACAAAGATGAGCACGAAATTGCGAGCCTCGACTTTGCAATACCGGTGCTCACGCCACGCGTTTATCGCGAGTACAAGAGTCTTGCGGAATTGGACATCAGAGCGATCGGTCATCAGAAGCCTCTCTATAGGCAGTTCAGCGAAGAAGAACAACGCGAGATCGTCTTTCGTGATGTCGCCAAAGACGAGATCACTCACACAACCATCCTGGATACGGCAGGTGTCGCGGACTACCGCAGCGTCATCGGCTTCTTCGCGCAAAGCATCATGCGCGACCTTCGCCTGGTGAGCGGCTACGACATTCTGTACGGCAAGATGAAGCAGTTTGTGCGCGATGAGTTGTTCGGGCACGAGGTTGACTTGGAAAGCCCGAACACATTGCGCAACCTTTCCGAGATCGAAGTCACGCGCTCCATCTACGAAGGCTTCAAGAAGGCAATCAACGCACTCACCGTGCGCGACAAGGGCGACGCCGAGATACGCGAGCACATCAAGCTGCGCAACACGCGTCCCTTCGTGGTAAGGGACCAACCGTACGTGCCATCGAACAAGAGCGTGTTCAATCGCACAGTGGGTGACAGCGGATTCGAAGTCGAGTTCGCCGCGTTTCTTGAGAAGTGCACCGATGTTTCCTCGTATGCCAAGAACTACTTCGCGGTCGGCTTCAAGCTCGACTACGTCAAAGCGAACGGAGACATCTCGAACTACACGCCCGACTTCTTCGTCCGCCCAAATGACGACACAACCTGGATCGTCGAGACGAAGGGAAGAGAAGATGTCGACGACCCCGGCAAGTGGGAGCGGCTAAAGCAATGGTGCGCCGACTCAAGTCGGTTGAGCGGGAAGAAATTCAGGGCTCTGTTCGTTCGCGAGGAAGACTGGGAGCGCTATCACCCAAGGACCTTCCATGATGCGATCGCTGCCTTCGAGGCATCGCCCGAATGAAGCTGTCGTGAACCCGTCCCTAGCCTTTGATCAGCCGCAGGCTTTGGGCCAGGGCTGGTGTGGGTTTGGGCAGCGGCGTTGCCGATGGGCGTTCGAGCTGGTGGCAGGTGCGGGCCACTTCGTCGAGAAGATGCTGGCGCTCCGCCCTCAGGGCATTGCTCATGCCGGGCTGATCGCTCAGCAGCGCGGCGGTGATGTCTTCGAGCCGCTCGGCGATGCTCTCCAGGTGCGCGTGAAGCTCTGCGTTGGACATGACCTATCCAGTGTCATGTCGATTGATATCACTTTGCGGCCCCTTTGGTAACACGAATCGAAACTCTGGGGCGTTCCCATCGTCACGAAGTGCCGCTCGAAGTCCCATAGAGTGCCCCGAGTACGGCCTCCATCGTTTAGCATCTGAAAAGAAAGCGGCTATCGGAGGGTTGGAATGAAGGACCACGCGGATTACTCGTCGGACGCATCGTCGGAAGCCCTGGGCTGGTTTGACGACACCACCTGGCTCGACAAGTGGTGGCCGGCGTTCCTCATCCTCTTCGGCGTCAGCTTCGTGCTGTTCCTCGCCTGCTTCCCGCAGAACTAGTGAGGCAGTTCGCAGCGGGTCAGCGAACAGTGAGCACGCTGTTTTGGCGAAACGCGTTTTAGGGCCTCGAAACGTGTTTTTACCCCGGGTTGATGCATGTTTTTTTGCATCGCAAAAGAGCCCGAAAAACAACCTGCAACTTGCGAAATCGCCTTATTTGGCGCGGCCTCTTGCGCTCGGCGCGGGCGGCGGATAGAGCGGCTTCTTGCGCGCTGGTTTCGCAATCGCCGGCTCATTCCTTGGCTCATCCATCGGGACCTTGCGATGCAGCGCAACGGCGTCACCCAGCGCGAACTTCAGCGGCTGAATCCCCTCGCCCGTCACCGCAGAAATCGTATACAGCGGCAGCTTTTTGCGCTTGGCCATCGTCGCTAACTTCTTTAATTTGTCAGGGTTAGCGACATCGGCCTTCGCCGCCACAAGCACCGTCGGCTTGGCCGCCAGTGCCGGATCGAATGACTTCAGCTCCGCCGTGATGACCTTGTAATCCTCCACCGGATCGGGCCGCCCGCTGCCATCGGACACGTCGATCAGGTGCACCAGAATCGTCGTTCGCTCAATGTGCTTTAGAAACTGTACGCCCAATCCCGCGCCAAGATGCGCGCCCTCGATAAGGCCCGGCATGTCGGCGACGGTGAACGACTTCACATGCGGATAATCGCCAACCTGCACCACACCAAGGTTTGGTTCGAGCGTGGTGAACGCGTAGTTTGCGATCTTCGGCTTCGCTGCGGAAAGCACTGAAATCAGCGTGCTTTTGCCCACGTTCGGAAAGCCAACCAATCCTGCATCCGCGAGCAGGCGAAGCTCCAGCCTGAAGCGTTTTTCATCGCCTGGGCGGCCGAGTTCGTGTTCGCGCGGTGCCTGGTGCGTGCTGGTGGCGAAGTGTTGATTGCCCCGCCCGCCGCGGCCTCCGCGAGCGATGATGATTTCTTCGCCTGCGTGGGTGAAGTCGTGAACGACGTCGCCGGTGTCTTCATCGAAGACGACTGTGCCAACGGGCACTTTCAGCACGGTTGGTTCGCCCGTGGCGCCGGACATGTTGGAGCCGAGGCCGTGGCCGCCGCGATCTGATTTCCATTCGGGGTTGAAGCGGAAATGCACGAGCGTGTTGTGGCTAAGGTCGGAGCGCATGATGACGTCGCCACCGTGGCCGCCGTCCCCGCCGGAAGGGCCGCCGCGCGGGACAAATTTTTCGCGGCGAAACGCCATACATCCATTGCCGCCGTCGCCGGCTTTTACGCGGATTCGCGCTTCATCAATAAACATCGTTGCTCCACGTATCAGTTTAGGCGAAGCGTATCGGCGACGCCTTTGCGGATGGGCCCAGCTATGTCGGAACGCGAGCGGGAAGAGTGCGAAGAGCTGCTATTTACGCAGGTTTCACATTGCTCAGCGATGATAGCGACTGTTACCCTGTTCGTACTTAGACACCAAAACACACCTGCTCCCGTCGTGAACGTGCGACGGCAAGAGGCTAAACCCTGAGGCAGGGGAACAATTGCAGCGCCGGGCGGTACATGGAACATCGATAGTGTTCCCGGGCGCTGAGTCAAACTCTAGGAGAACCAATGATTTCTATGAAACGGCTTGGAAGCTTCGCGCAGGCGTGTGGCCTCATTGCCATCTGCAGCGCGGCCGCTGTTGCTCAAAACACCACGTCCGGCGCCATCACGGGCACGGTGTTCGATCAAACCAACGCAGCCATCCCCGGCGCGAAGATCGTCATTCACAACAACGGAAACAACGCTGAGCTCACGCTGACTTCCAGCGGGAGCGGTTTCTTCAAAGCGCCGGACCTCGCTCCAGGCAGCTACACCGTATCGATCACGGCCCCTGGATTCGAGCAGGTGCGTTCCAACAACGTCACTGTTGAAGTAAACCTGTCTACTGAGTTTGATCAGCACCTCAGCGCGGGTGGTGAAGCGCAAATCATCGAGGTGACCTCCACGCCTCCTGTTCTCAACTTCCAGGATGCGAGCTTCGGTGGCCATCTTGAGCAATCCGAAATCGAGAGCCTGCCGATCAACAATCGCCGCTGGTCGACACTGGCGCTACTCTCGCCCGGCATTACTGTGGATACCAACGGCTTTGGCCTGTTGCAGTTCCATGCGATCAGCCCGCTGCTGAATAACGTCGAAATCGACGGTGCGGACGACAACCAGGCGTTTTTCTCGGAAGAGCGCGGCCGCACACGCGCGGGTTACTCCACCTCGCAGGCAATGGTGCAGGAGTTCCAAATCAACACTGGCGTGTATTCAGCCGAGTACGGTCGTGCAGTTGGCGGTGTGATCAATTCGGTGACCAAGCAGGGAACCAACAATCTGCACGGGGAAGCTTACTTCTATAACCGTAAGTCAAGCCGGGCCGCCTTTGTGCCGCTGTCTACCATTACGACCTTCAACGCAGCCACCAATACCTACGTCAATAATCCCTACAAGCCCAGCGATAACCGCAATGAGCTGGGCTTCCAGGTTGGCGGCCCGCTGATCAAGGACAAGCTGTTCTTCAGCTATGCGTTTGACATGTTCCGGCGCAATTTCCCTGGGACGGCAAAGGTGAACACACCGACCACATTCTTTGCGGCGCCTTCCGCGGCTACGATCACTCTGCTAGCCACACGGCTAGGAACAACTACTGCAAACGCTACCAGTATCTACAACCAGCAGTTGCAGAACTTCCTCACCGATTTGGGCACGGTGCCGCGTTTCGGCGACCAGGAAATCAATACGCCGAAGCTGGACTACCAACTCGGCTCTAAGCATCACGTGAGCCTTCTCTACCATCGTCTCCGTTGGGATTCGCCCGGTGGAGTTCAGACGCAAGGCACTAACAACTACGGCATCGACACGTTCGGCACAGACTTCGTGAAGCTGGACTATGGTCTAGCTAAGCTGGACAGCCAACTTTCGTCGCATCTTACGAACGAACTGCGTTACCAGTACGGCCGCGAATTGAACGATGAAGGCCAGCAGCCTTTAAGCGGTTATTCCAAGACAAACCTAACATCGGCGAACGGCAACGTGCCTGAAGTGAATCTGCTGGGAAGTTCCACCGGTTTCTATTTCGGTAGCCCTTACTACAGCTATCGCGTGGCTTATCCGGATGAGCGCAAATGGCAGATTGGTGACACCGCCAGTTTTGTATTTGGCCGCCATGCTTTGAAGTTCGGCGAAGACTTCGTTCACAACTATGACCTACAAAACAATTTGTATGAGTCGAACGGCTACTATAGCTATAGTTCGGTCGTGAATTACATTTCCGACCTTGTTTCTAAGACCGGAACGTGCGACTCAGGCGGGAATTCTACTGGAACACTGCCGTGCTACAGCTCATTTGCGCAAAGTTTCGGACAGCCTATCCTTTCGGTGACGACGCAGGATTACGGTGTCTTCGCGCAGGACGACTGGAAGCTGTCCCCGCGTCTGACTGTGAACCTCGGTGTGCGTTATGACTACGAAAAGCTTCCAGCCCAGTTCGCCCCGAATTCGGCTATTTCGCAGACCGCGCACACACCCAGCGACAAAAACAACATCGCTCCACGTGTGGGGTTTGCCTGGGATCCATACGGGCTCGGCAAGACCACGGTTCGCGCGGGCTACGGTCTTTACTATGGCCGCATCTTTAACGCCCTGCTGTTGAATGCTTTGGAAAACACAGGCGCAGGTGTGGCAGGCGCATCACCTACCAGCCAGGCAGCCTACAGCTTCAACTCAACAACCGTGGGCGCACCATTCTTACCAAACGTTGCAACCAGCATCCCGCCCGCTTTGTCGCCGACAGGTATACCGATTCTGTCCAGCATTGAATACCTCGATCCACATTTGCAGAATCCTTACACGCAGCAGTTCGACATGGCGGTACAGCAGGATCTCGGAAGCAACACGATTTTGTCGGTGAGCTATCTCGGTTCGCTAGGCCGGGAGCTGCCGAACTATCTCAATGTTGATTTGAATCCGGCATCGAGATACACGATCAACTACACCGTTGCTCCGGGGACGGACGGCACGTGCGGTCCCGTTGCTTGCGGAACAGTATTTCCAACGCAGGTGTACGCTAACCGTCTGCAAACCGGTGCCAGCACCGGTGTCTACAACTACTCTCCGCTGTTGAACCCGAATTACAATGGGATCACTGACGTGGTAAGCAACTTGAATTCCAGTTACCATGCGGCGACCGTAGAAGTCACACATCGTGGCGGTAAGTACTTCTCTTACGACGCAAACTACACCTGGTCTCATGCATTGGACTTCAATCAGACGTCAGCTACCAGTTTCACAGCGGGCGCCAACAACTGGTTTGATCCCAACGCAAGTCCAAGAGCAAATAATAACTACGGCAATTCGCTCTTCAACATTCCGCACCGTGTCGTGGCGTGGGCTTTGTTCAACGTTCCCGGCGTGAGCAAGGGCAGCGCTTTGAGCTACCTGACAAACGGGTGGTCGATCAAGCCGATCATCTCGTCGCAAACCGGATTTCCCTATTCTGTGAACACCACGGGTACAACTCCGAACCAGTGCTCGGTGGCAGGATGCTTTGAAGTCAATTCATCGGGTCTGGCCGGTTCGGGAGTGACCTACATCCCGCAACTCGGACGCAATGTTCGTCACTATCCGAACACTGTGATCGCTGATGCGCGTGTGGAGAAGGACTTCACCTTCGCGGAGAAGTACAATCTGCAGCTCATCGGCGAGGGCTTCAACTTGCCGAATCACCAGAACGTGACCGGCGTGAACACGACCGGATACACCATCACAAACAGCATTGGTACCACCCCGGCGGCCACCACTTCGCGCCTGGTTTATTCCCCTGCGTTTGGAACAACGACTTCGGCGAACTCAAATTACGCACTGGGCCCGAGACAGATACAAATCTCGGCACGTCTCGTGTTCTAACGAAGTCTCGAACCGGAAAGAGCGGTGGCTTTGGCCACCGTTCTTTTGCTTTAAGCGGCTGCCGAACTTTTCAGAAAGCCACGGTTTCATTTAGGCTTCCGAAACACACTTTTACTTTGTCTTCGCGAGCTGCCTAACAAGCAGTGTCGCGAGAGACTGCGTTGTTCGGGTTCTATCACTCGGGAGAAGTTTTGTTGCGGCTGTTGGGGAAGCACACGATCTGTCTGCTGCGTAGCCTGGTGCTTGCAGTGTTGTTCAAGGCGATGCAGATGCAGGGACAGGAAGCGGGTGACGGCGCTCTCTCGGGCCGAGTGCTTCTGGCAAATGGCTCACCAGCGTCGCAGGTGCGGCTTGAGTTCCGGCGATTCGCGGAGAACAACAGTGAGGAGGAAGGCGAAGACGACGTCATCCGCGTTCAGACGGATCGGAACGGACGCTTCGGTCTGGTAACCCTTCCTGCCGGCATGTACCGCGTCGAGATGAAAGGCTCGGTGCTTTACGCGGGATCGACGTCCACTGTCCTTGTTCAGGAAAGCGCGAGCAGTACGGCGATCATCCAGCTTCGCCCCGCAGGCACGACTGCGAACGTTGCAATTCCAGTCATGGCTCCGAACGGCGCCGCCCCGTCGCAAATGGACGCAGGCCAACTGCAGCAACTACCGGTGAACGCGGGTGAATGGGAAAGCCTGCCGAGAGCTTCTTCGATCATCAATGATGCGACGACAGTGAATGATGTACCGGGGCAGGAAAGAGACGGCTTCGACGACACCGCCGAAGCTGCGCGGCGCGGTGGCGCACAGGCCGGCAGCACAGAAGCGGCTTCCGGGCTGAGCTTCGCGGGACTGCCGGTGACGCAGAATGCAGAGCGCGTCGATGGCCTCTCCAACGATCAGGAGTTTCGGTCGGGACCGCGGGGTGCGGCGGCAGGCGGGCCAGTCAGCGGCAGCAGCAGCTATGGGCAGGGTGCGGTTCGCTCGCTGCGTATTTTGCCGCGTTCGTTCTCGGCGCAGTTGGGCAATCCTGCCGGCAACGGTCTGGCGGTGCGCACGCGCCGCGGCACTTCAGAGCTGCATGGTGGAGCGTTCTACCTGCTGCGCGAAAGCGCGTTTGCGGCTGCAAATCCTTACTCGACTGTGACGCAATACTCGAATGGAGTCGTGACTTCGTCGCTGGTGAAGCCACAGGATGAGTTGAACCAGTTCGGCGGCCACATAAGTCTTCCGCTCACGCGAGATCACAGAAGGAGACAAGACGCTCGCACGGCCACGCTGTTCGCTTCTGTCGAAGAGCAGGTGCGGAGCAATCCGCTGATCTCAACGCCGTCGATTCCATCGTTTTATACGCTGTCTCCTGTGCAGACGACCGTGCTCCGGGTGCGTGGAGTCTCGACGGCCAGCCAGGTTGCAGCATTGAACTATCTCGACAGCTTGAGTGGACCGGTAGACCGGCACGCAAACAGGACGCTGGTGTTCCTTCGCGCGGACACGCAAATCTCAGCCCGCGATCACCTCGGCGCAAGCTATGCGCTGAACCGTTTTCGGTCGCCTGCGGGTACAGGCTTTGACCAGGACTCGGATGCGGTGACTGCGCGTGGCCGGGCCAGCGTGGGCGATCGCGCCATCGATGCGAATGCATTGAACGCCGATTGGCGCCACATCTTCACCAGACACGCGAATCAAGAGCTGCGGTTTCAATGGGCGCGCGATCTGGAGTCGGAAACGCCGCATACGCCGCTGCCGCAGGAACCAGCCATCAGCCCGGGCGGTTTCGCTCCGCAGGTCGCGATTGAGCCGAACGGCTTCACCTATGGAACGCCTTCGGGTCTTGGACGCTCTGCCTATCCCGATGAGCAAAGACTGCAGGGCTCAGAGCTGCTGCTGTACGCACGTGGGAGACATTTGGTATCGCTTGGCGGTGAGTGGGGTCGAGCGGATGATCACATCGCACAACTCTCAAATGCCGCAGGCGCGTTTCTGTATGACAGTGCGACGACCGGCGCCGGTGGGCTGGTGGACTGGATTACCGACTACACCTTCAGCGTGAACGCCTATCCCAACGGTGGATGCCCGAGTATTTTCGCGGCCGTGCATGATTTTTGTTTTCGTTCCTTCGCGCAGAGCTTTGGCGGAGAAGATTCTTCCTTCGTCACGAATAACTTCGCGGGCTTTGCAGAGGACAACTTCCACGTGCGCTCCGGACTTTCGTTGTCGCTTGGCGTGCGCTATGAATATGTCCTGCTTCCTCTGCCGCAGGCGCAAAACAGCGCACTGGATGCAGCGTTCGCGAATGTAGGTGGGGCGCTGCAAGGCGCGACGTCGAGCTTTCCGGAAGACCGCAATAATGTGGGGCCACGCGTTGCGCTGATGTGGAAGCCCACGCACGGAAGCTTCGGAACGGTGCACATTGGGTACGGCGTGTTCTACGGGAGACTGACCGGCGCGACAACGCATGCGGCGCTGACGGATACGGCGTTGCGCTCGAGCACGACGCAGATACGAATCACGCCGTCAACTGAGGTGGCGTGTCCGCAGGTGGCTGGATCGGGGTTCGGATTTCCTTGCGTCTTCGAAGCGACTCCTCCAGCGTCGGTGGTGCAAACGAGTTCGGCGCTGCTCTTTGCGAAAGGTTTTCGGCTGCCAGCGGTGCAGCGTGGCTCGCTGCTATGGGAGCGAGCTCTTGGCAGGCACGGGTCCGTGCATGCGGAGTACGCCGGCAGCATTGCAACGCAGCTGCCAGGAAGCAGCGACTTGAATATCGCGCCTGCGACTGTTTCGCGCACATTCGTCGTTCAAGGTGGAGACAGTTATCCGGGCCTGCATACCGGGCAGACATTCACCGTTCCGCTGTACACAGCAAGACGCGTGCCGCAGTACGGCCCTGTGACATCTGTTGTTTCCAATGCAAACTCCACCTATCACGCAGGAACAGTGGAGATGGAGCTTCGTGGCTGGCATTCCTTCGAAGTGCGTGGCAGCTTCACGTTCTCCCGGGCAATCGACTACGGCCCGCAGCAAGGCGCGACTCCACGCGAAAATGGGCAGTTTGACCCTTTCGCGAATGGGTATGACAAAGGCTTGTCTAGTTTGGATTTTCCAGTGCGTTTCAGCGGACAACTGCTCTACCAATCTCAGTTCAGAGCCAAGTCACCACGGACGCGCGCGGCTTTGAACGACTGGCACGTTTCTTCCATCGCGTTTGCGGGAAGTGGAGCGCCGTATAGCTACGGGATCTTCGGTGGAACGAGGTTGAACGGCGGGCGCGAGAGCCTGAACGGATCCGGCGGTGCGAATTACCTGCCGACTGTGGGCCGCAACACGCTGCGCTTGCCTCCGCGCGCGAGCGTGGATGTGCGGCTTGGGCGCGAATGGACGTCAGGTTCGCTGAAGGTGAGCCTGTTTGCGGAAGCATTCAATGCATTGAACCAACGCAGTCTTTCGCGCGTGGAGACTCGGGCTTTTCTGCTTGGAACCCCAGCGTCGGCGGGCGCGCCGACACCGCTGATCTTTCAGGATGCCGCCGCTATCCTGACGGAAGGCTTGACAGCGCAGCCGTTCGGGACGCCAACCTCTTCCACGACAAGCCTGAGCCGTGAACGGCAAGCCGAAATCGGTGTGAGGTTGGTTTTCTAAAGCGGTAACGAAGGTTGTAAGGCACGCCGCAGGCTGATTTGAGAACCTGTGGGAGTAATGGTGCATCCAAGAGGAAACAGCAGAAAGCAGAGGGCCCCGCACGATGAATCCCGTGGCATTAGTCACAACCCATGGCTATGCGACCACCATTTTCATCGTCTTTCTCGCTTCGTGCGGAGTGCCGCTACCGATCTCGGTCGTTCTGCTGACCGCGGGCGCTGCGGCCCACGGCGGCTCGCTGAACTTAGGGCTTTTGCTTCTTGCGGGTTTTTCATCTGCGCTGCTCGGCGACACGTTGATGTATCTTGGCGGCAGGTTCACGGGCTGGTGGCTGCTGGCAGGCATCTGCCGCATCAGCATGAATCCTGAAACGTGCATCTTTGGGTCAGCGAATTCGTTTTATCGCCGCGGCCCGAAAGCGCTGATGTTTGCGAAGTTCATTCCTGGGCTCGCGACTGTTGCAGCGCCACTGGCCGGAAGCCTCAACATGAAGTGGACGCGTTTTCTGCGGCTGGATGCGTTCGGCGTCGCGCTGTACGTTTCGCTTTGGAGCGTGCTGGGTTTTGTTTTTGCACGATTCCTCAAGGAAATCCTTGGCGGGTTGGCGCGGTTTGGACACCTCACGGCAGGGATCTTTCTGGTCGCCGTGGCCGCCTACATCGGCTGGCTTGCGTACAACTGGGTACACGACAAGCGATTTTCCAATGTAGAGCGGGTTCAGGCGCAGGAACTTCATGATCAGCTGCGGGAGGCAAATGGCGAGCGCCTCGTTGTCATCGCAGATGTGCGCTCGCACGGCTACTATGACCCCGGGATGCAGCGCATCAAGAACTCTATCCGCGTGGAGCCAAGCCGCCTGAAAGAAGAGCTGATTGCGCTGCGCGAGTTCATGGCGACGGAGTGTGATATTTACCTGTATTGCTCCTGCGCGCGCGAGGCCACGAGCGTGCGTGTGGCGCACATGCTGGAGCAGGAGAACTGCCGGACGAAGGTGATCCAGGGTGGTTTGAAGGCATGGGTGAAGGCCGGCGGACCGCTGGAGCCGGTGCCTGCGGGCGATGTTGAGCATCTGCCGCAGTTCGACTAGCTCTTTCTTGAATATTTCTAAGGTCTACGCCACACGCTTTGCCAGGCTTGCAAGCAGCCGCGTGTGTGGCAGGCCGTCGGCGTACGTTTTCAGCACGAGACCCCGCAGCATGGGCGTGCGCATGACGCGGAAACCTCGGCCAGGCTCGCGGTAGAACGAACGCGCGGCCCGGTGTGAGAAGGCAAGCGTCTCTTGTAAAGAGCGAAGATTGTTTGCGTAGAGCGCTGCGACGGATCCCCGGGTACGTTCGCTTGCAAGGAACGCTGCCGCAGCGGCCTGGCCGCTTACCACGGCGGAGTGGATGCCCTCGCCGGTGAGTGGATCGACGAGACCGGCTGCATCACCTGTCAGCAAAATGCGGCCAATTGGCACATAGGCGTGACCACCCAAACCAAGATACTGACCTACGACATTGGTCGGTAGAGGGACACCGAGTTTCGCGCGTGTGTAGTTGGCGAGCAGCGTACGCGTGACGTTTTCGTAGGGTGTGTCCGATGAGCCTGCGGATGCGCCCGTGCCTTGCGGAACGAAGCCGCCGACGCCAATGTTGATGTGATCGCCCTTCGGGAAGAGCCAGCCGTAGCCTCCGCTGATGGGTGAGAAGTCGAAAACGAGATCAAGTGGAGCGTCACCTGCAGGAAGCTGTGTTGGTAGATCGGCGAATGGGATACTAGCTTCGAGTGCGAAACCACGCGCGTACCACACGGGTTCGTTGGGCAGAGCTGATGCATCTGCGCGGCCGTCGTACTTTGGGCCATTGGCGAGGCGCCGGGTTTGGCCGTTGGAGCCGTCTGCCCCGATGAGGACCGCGGCGCTCAACATTTGCGTGCTGCCGTCGTTTCGAGCGACATCTACTTCGACGTGATCGTCGAATTCACGAAGCGCGACGATGCCTTCGATCTTGCGGAACTCTGCACCGCGCCCAAGAGTTTGCTGCAGACAAAACTCGTCGAAGCGCTCGCGGACGGCCATTGCGCAGAAGGGCTCGCGTGTGCGGACGCGCACTTCAAGCGCACGATCTGCAATGCGAGTGCCTGAAGCGAACGTTGCGCCGGCTTCCTGCAGAACGACGTCGCGGCATTCACGCTCGATCACCGGAGCGACGGAGTAGCGCAAGGCCTTCAGCGTCTTACGCGTGAGCCCGCAGGCGCAGGCCTTCTGACGTGGGAAGTTGCGCTTGTCCAGGAGAAGAACACGCTTGCCCGCGCTGGCCAGATCGTAGGCGGCGGCACAGCCGGCGGGTCCTGCTCCTGCGATGAGAACGTCGAAATCGAGCGGCACGCTATCAAGTTTATCGGAGCGGTATTTTATGCTCGCGATTGCGAAGGTGCGCGGTGGTTTTTCGCGTCTTACTCGCAGGAAGAACGTGAGGCAAGAAGGAATGCAGGACGAGCAATTCGATGCGGTGGTACTAGGTTCCGGTCAGGGCGGTAACCCGCTTGCCAAGGCCATGGCGAAGTACGGGTGGAGGACGGCGGTAGTAGAGCGCAGGTTTGCCGGCGGCACTTGCGTGAATGATGGCTGCACGCCGACGAAGACGATGGTCGCGAGCGCGAAGGTCGCCGAGCTGGCGCGGCGAGCGGCGGAGTATGGGGTCGTTTGCGGCGCGGTGAGCATGAATATGCAGACGGTCTACGAGCGCAAGCAGAAGATCGTGCTTGGCGGCAGGAGCGGCAATGAGAAGGGCCTGAATGTAGACAACTGCGAACTCATCTTTGGCGAGGGCAGCTTTGCGGAAGCACAGCCTGCTGTCGGCAAGTACGCGGTTGACGTGAGGGTGAATGATGGAAGCGAAAGGCGACTGCTTTCGCCACGCGTCTTTCTCGATACGGGCGCGAATCCGCATGTGCCGAAGCTTGACGGGCTGAGCGAGACGCCGTTTCTGAACAGCACGACCATCATGGAGCTGCAAACACTGCCCGATCATCTGCTGATTCTTGGTGGCGGGTACATCGCGCTGGAGTTTGCGCAGATGTTCTTGCGCTTCGGCGCGCATGTCACAGTGCTCGAGCGTGGCGAACGTCTGGCTCCGCACGAGGATGACGATGTCGCTGAATGCCTGCGCGGCATCCTGAAAGAAGACGGCATGCGCATCATGACCTGCTCTGCGGTCACGCAGGTGCAGGGCGGTGACGGCACAGTCACACTCCAGATCACCACCGATGATGGCCCGCAGACCATCGAGGGAACGCACCTGCT
>CAJCIP010000074.1 GCA_903970445.1 Verrucomicrobia bacterium Tous-C9LFEB
GGATGTTGAGCATAACCTGCCGCAGGCGACGAACTACTACAAGGCTCTCAACGCTTCCTTTGTAAACAGCTACTACGCAATGCTGGGCCGGCAGCGTCTAGCGGTCATCGGCAACCGCGGCAGCATCGACCCGGCGCCTCCTCTGGCTGCGGTGCGCCCAGTGAACGACCCGCACCTGATCGCATCGTTGCCGGAAAATGATCCACATCTCATCAAGGCTCGCCTCCTCGCAAACGCGGCGCTCAATGAATACATAAGACCGGAGATTCAATTGAGCCCTACCTCAGAACAGTGGGGAGCGCTGGCGGAGGCTGAGATATACCAGAGCTTTGGTGAGAACACACGTGCGATCCAGGCGATGAAGCGAAGTAAGATTCCATTTCTTTCGCTGCCTGTGGATGAAGTTCCGCTAGCATACTGGGCTTTGGTGTTTCCGCGACCATATTGGCAGGAAATCACAGCGGACGCGCAGGCGAATGGACTGGATCCTTACCTCGTTGCGTCTCTTATCCGGCAGGAATCAGAGTTCAATCCGGGCGCGGTGAGCAAAGCAAATGCCTATGGATTGATGCAGTTGCTGCCGTCTGTTGGCAAATCGATCGCCAAAAAGAACGGCAACAAACACTTCAGCACGAATGACTTATTGAATCCATCCGTCAATCTTCAGCTCGGGACGATTGACCTTCGCCAAACAATCAATCGCTTCGATGGGCAGCTGGAATACGCATTGGCTTCTTACAACGCGGGCGACACGCCGGTGCGCCAATGGATTATGAGCAACGACTACAAAGATATTCCCGAGTGGGTGGAGTCCATTCCCTATTCTGAGACGCGCGATTACGTTCAGGCCATTCTGCGCAACCGAGAGATTTATCGCGCCGTGTATCAGCAAAACTAAGGTTCGCTATTCGTGGCGAAGGGCTTCTACCGGGTTCATGCGCGCCGCGCGGATGGCAGGCAGCAGGCCTGAGAAGATACCGACGACGGCGAGGATAAGGAATGACACCAGAAGCGTTGTTCCTGAAGTGCGCAGGATGATGTCGCCTTCGTGATTCGCGGTTTTGTACATGTCGGAATAGAGCGGCATGGGCGGAATCAGATGCGTCGCTACGATGGCAAGCAGCATTCCAGCCAAACCCGCGATCAGTGTTAAGACAAGGCTTTCGAGCAGAAACTGGCTGAGAATTTCCCGGCGCCTTGCGCCGAGCGCTTTCATCAAGCCAATCTCGCGAGTTCTTTCGGTTACGGAGACGAGCATGATGTTCATCACGCCAATGCCGCCGACAGCCAGCGTCATGGCTCCAATCATTCCCAGCAGCACCTGCAATGCTACGGAGAACTGAACCATCTGCTTGGAGTCTTCAATCGTGTCCCAAGCATTCACAGCCTTTTCGTCGCGCGGATCGAAGTGGTGCCTTTGCGCAAGCACTGTTCTCACAGCCTGAATGGCTTGCAAATGGAGTTCAGGCGCAGACGGTTGAAAGACAAGCGAGCTTGGATCCTTTTGCTGCCGCAGTTCTCGCATCGTGGGAAATGGAATGAAGATATTCTCACTGTCTGGGCCGTTGTTGGAAGAATCCTGGATCTTGTTACGGAGAACACCGATGACTGTAAAGGGCTGGCCCTCGACCTGGACGGTTTCGCCGACCGGAGGATAGCCGTTGAAGAGCTTCTGAGCTGCATGTGGGCCAAAGATGATGACCTGCCGGTGCTCAGAAAAGTCTGCTGCTTCGAAGTAGCGTCCCTGGTCCACGTCAAGACGGCGCATACCACCGTATGGAAGATCGATCGCCTTCGCGGAGATCGTGACCATCTTCGGACCGTACTTGACGGCAAATCCGTCATCGGTTTCACGTGACACTGCGCGCAAGAACGGAAGCGAGTCACGGACTGCTTCCATGTCCCCGTCGAGGAATTTCACGCGCGTGCCGGAGCGCTGTCCGCCGGCTTGCATGGATGTCTGGCCCGGCCAGAGCATGATGACGTTGTTGCCGATACCAAGAAAGCCCTGCATGACGGCATCTCCGAGACTGCGGCCATAGCTCAACAGCAGCACGACCGTGACCAGGCCCCAAACGATGCCGAGCATCGTCAGCCCGGAGCGTACGCGGTTGCGCAGCAGTGATTCGACGGACTGTGATGTTGCTTCGCGAAGATTCATCGTCTAGTCCGTCCGCAGGCATTCCATGGGTGTGAGCGAAGAAGCGCGCATGGCGGGGTAGGTGCCCGCGAAGAAGGTGATGAGGGCAAGTGTGACGAGTGAAGCGACAACAGCGGTCGTGGAGATGACTGGATGCGGGATGAAGTCCGGCAGGGGAACCAGCTTCATGAGCAAACAGGTGCCGACGCCGATACAAAGCCCTAGTGTTCCGCTGACGAGGGTGATGATGGCGGACTCAGCAATGAACTGACGTCGTATATCGACGGCAGTCGCGCCGAGCGCCTTGCGAACGCCGATCTCACGTGTGCGTTCTGACACAGCCACAAGCATGATGTTCATGACGCCGATGCCACCGAGCGCAAGTGTGAGCAACGCAACGATGCCGAAGAACACGGTCATTGCATGAAAGATGCGCTGCGTGAACTTCGCGCCTTCCAGTGTGTCCCACACCCAAAGAGCGTCAAGGTCTTCGGGCTCGAAGTGGTGCCGTGAGCCGATCACAGCTCGCACTTCGCGCAGCGCCGCTTCATGAACATCCGCTGACACGGGCTGCACCACAATGTTGTTTACGGTCCCTTTCGGACCTAGGCTGTTTCCTATGGGATCTTTGAAGTCCGGAGGGAAGTCGCGCTCCATTGCATTGAACGGTACGAAGAGTTGAGAGTTGTCGGGTCCTGAGCCATAGCTGCCGTTCTGCTTTTTCTTGGAGAGAACGCCGATCACCGTATACGGAAAGCCGGCAATCATCAGAGATTGCCCTATGGAAGGCTTGCCCGGGTACAGTTGACGACTCGCGTCGTCGCCGAGGATAACGACGCGTGATGCGCTCTGCTCGTCTTCAGTGGTCATCAGCCGGCCTTCGTCGACAGTGAGAGAGCGGAAGTTCTGGTACTCCGGCCAGACGCCACGTACTGCGCGGCTCGATGCATTCCACTGGCTGATCTCGCTTACGGTGCGCCGAATTTCCGGCGAAACTGTCTTGATCAAGGGTGCCCCCTGCTGAATCGCAAGCGCATCGTCCAGATTGAGCATGACGTTGCGCCCAGCGGCGTAACCGCCTGAAGGCATGCCCGTTTTGCCGCCGAAGCAGATAGCGATGTCCGTGCCCAGCGACTTCAAACGCGTGCTCTGGTCGATGCCAAATCCAATGCCCAAGCCAACCAGCAAAATCACTGAAGTGATGCCCCAGATGATGCCGAACATCGTGAGAAAGCTGCGAAGCTTGGTCTCGAGAAGCGCGGCGATTGTCTGTTTGAAGATCTCGAGCAGGGGCATGATGTTTCTCACTGTCGAAAGGAATACGCAGGCGACGAGCCACTTGTTCCGTGCTCCAAGAATCCCTGGGATACGATGAAGTGGCAGCGCACTTTCGTATCGCCCGGATGGTGAAATGGCAGACACAGCGGACTTAAAATCCGCAGACCCTTATCAGGTCGTGCCGGTTCGAGTCCGGCTCCGGGCACCAGAATGAAATCTCACTGCTTGGACACTGGCACGATCGCCGAGCAGGCGTTGTTCATCCTATGTGAGCCGTAATGTGTCCGCATAAGAAGGACCCAGTGGACTTCACTGGGTAGCGGCTGTTCGATAGAGTCGAATCTTCAACGCAGGAAGACTCTGAGGGCCGTTTGTCCACTGCATCGGGGTCAAGGCTGGACGGCCCTCATCGCCGTTGAGCCTTCGTCCCGGTATCCAACGACCATTGCTGTACGTTCCTTCATCAATCGTGCCAAGCTGAACAACGCCGCCGTTAACATCGTCCAGCGCAAAAGTCGGGGTCAGATTGGAACCGACCATAACAAACTCATCGGGGCCGGTATTCAATATCAGTCCAAACGGTCTGGTGTCTCCTGGCATGGCACGCGACTCATACGACACGCCACCGGCCAGCAACGTGGGGGCTGTCGCAGTGGGCTCTGTCGTGCGGAGCCGCTTGACAGTGATTTTGTACCCGCCCAGAGAGACGACTTGACTTGCTTCACCATCGAGCAGCAGGATGGCAGCCAGCTTATTGCCTGCTTGTGCCTCTGCAAGTTGAGGAAGCATTCCGCCTAGGGTTTTGTAAGCTTTCGAAATTTGGTCTTCGGGGGTGAGGTCGTCCACGCCGAAGACCGCCCAGCCGAGTGCCGAGTTATTCCCGAGAGCCCAGAATAAGTTGCCGGCTTGATCTCTGGCCTCCGGTATGAAGAGAGGGTTTCCGGATCTAGTGTAGAGAGCGCACACTCCTTTGAAATCATCCGCGTAGATATCGGGAGCGAACAGGTCGATCTGGGGAGCCCCGGCGCGCCAGATGTCCATGACGCGTGAGACAGGGCCGCCACTTGGCCAGTCTCCTGGCAACGACATGCCGGGCTGCGGTCCCAACCACGCGTTGACGTACATAGGAATGTTGAGTTCTGACTTTCCTGCCAGTGCCACGGCGTTCACATAGCGCGCATAGTTCCAAGCCATGAAAGCCTCTTCAGCCCACTCACTATTGCCGAAGACCTCGGACCATGTACCTTCTGTCTTGTATCCGCTGCGACCCCACAACACTTTCAATTCCGGAAGCAGCGTCCCTCTGTTGCTGACGAGGTACTTCAGAAGGCTGGATGGGACAGGCTTAGACCAAGCCTCCTCTGCCGCGATCGACCGGTCGCGACTGTCGCCGAGCAAACCCATCTCATTTTCAACTTGCATCATGACGACGGTGTGTTGTTGATCAATCGTCTTGAGATGGTGCATCAGCGCCCGAAAGGCTTTGGCGTCAGCGGCCATTGTCGACTCTCCCAAGGGGCTTAGCGGAGGATCGTGTTGTAGTCTCGACATCGCTAACACGATGGGATTGGTGGAAGTTTGCGCGCTCTTGCTCTGTACGGGAAAGCGCTGATGATCCGCTTTGACCCAAAGGGGAACGTAGGTTGATTCGCCGTTCTTCCACGAGCCGAACCAGATAAGCACGAGGTGCAGATTTCTCTTCCGAGCTTCCGTAATTTGCGAGTCAACGAGATTGAAGTCGAACTTTCCTTCTGCCGGTTCCGTGAGCTCCCAACTCACCGTGCTGATCACTGTGTTCAGGTGCATCGCAGCAAGCCGGTCCCAGATGGGTGCCATATAGTCCACGTTCGACGCGCTCGAGTTGTGCAGTTCTCCGCCGAGCATGATGAATGGTTTCCCATCGACATATAAATGAGTCGCGGAGCCAGTCTTTCCTAAATGAGGAAATGAGTTTGCCGTCTCTTGTGCAATGGAGCATCGTGCGTTGCCGACGCCAACTGTGGCGATAGCGATCAGCAATCGCGTGAGTGAAAACAGATTTTTCATGATGCAGTTGTCATCCGGGTATCAGTTTGGGTTGTCAGCTAGCGGGAAGGATTATTTGTTATCGCTTCTCTACGTTGGAGTACGAGATGCTTGGTGAGAATGCTTGAGGATACAGCCTCGAATGGAAGAGTTATGAATATCGGGCGGCACGCTCGCCACCGAGGTGCACGATCGTCGATGCTCAAGAATCGCGGAGACTCTACCAGATGTAAAAAGCAAGAATGCGCGGAGTTCCTGTATTGCCACCGATCACCGTAGTCCCAACGACGACCTGGAAGTTCTTTTTGGAAGAGAGTACCTCGGGCGGTAGCAGTTTTGCATACTCGGAATCCAGGAGAAGCTCCGCGCCGGCTTCCGTGCCATGCATGCCCAATCCGCCCACGGCAAGTATCCACTTCCCGGTGTCCTGGTCCAAGACCCGGGTGATGATCGCGTAGTCAGTAGAGGTGTCCTGGAAGCCCAGCAATCCGCTCCCTCGCCATTCCCGCTCCGAAAGCTTCTGCGTGTCCTCGATCCACTCCTCTTGCGTATCCGGGTCTACCCTGACGTGGTAGCGAAGGTTGGAAAGCAGGACGAGCGCCCACGGATTATCGAACGCGCCGATCAGTACGACTGGGCCCTGACGCAACTCTTTGAGAGTCAGCCCTGAACTGCCGCGGATGCTGGACTGCTTGTGGTGAGCCGTCAGCCAGCTTGTAATGCGACTGGAAACTGCTACATCGACAAAAGGCACTGCTGGAAACTCCGTCCTGACCAAAGGGGTTTGAGGCATGGTGCGGTCTGCAATCATCCTCGCGTCAGTACGTGCCCAGTCGGAATTAGCTTCTGCCTTGTTGAGTTCCCCTACACACACGATGACAGGCTCCGGGGACGCTAGGAGTGGCGCCCATATCTGAGAGAGCTCAGAACGAGCCATACGTAGGTACCCAAGGCTTGCTGCTGTAGCCAGAATTCCGAAGACGAGCACCGCGACGCCCATCAGCTTTGGAGTAATGACGCGTCGACGGCGTACGGTCGGAGAATCCACAATCTCGGCGGCTTGGATCGGTTCCGGGGCGTACCTTTTCGGTTCAACCCCGGCAGGCATATGCTGTTCTGGAAAGTCGAACTGCAGCAGGTAAGTGCCCGGTAGAAGACGGATTTTGACAGCCGCCGAGTGATTAGATTCCTGATAAAACTGCGCCAATCGCTTCCTGATCTCGTTGGCGGTCATTCGCACAACCGGCTCAGCGTTGGTATCGTAGTCCGGCTGCCGCCCGAAAACCTCGATCCCGAGCGTGCGCTCCTTCTCGCCCTCCTGCTCGCCGCTCAGTGCGCGGTCGACCAGGTGTCTGAATAACGCCACACAACGCTTACTGTTCTTGAACGTCGAGTGGGCGAGTATCACCTCGGCCTCGGCCATTACCGCGCTGCATTGCTCCGGCGTTAGGGCGCAGGTCTCTTCAACACCGAAAGTCCGAAGCTCTAAATGTTGAAGCATAACCACCACAGAAAAGTATCACGTATCGTACGACCCGAGCCGATGAGGCGTCGTCGTTATCGGCCTGCCGCGATACGGGGTGACGTCGCCCAATGAATAGGCAAAAGAGTCAGCCGCACGCGTCGGTTGACGCACCGATTGTATGGCATCTTCCTCAACGTACACCAGCATGCAAGTGCTTACCGGCCAGCGCTTCTGCTCTCGTGCGGAGGCTCGTACTGCTGATACAGACGTACGATACGTACCACCTACCCTCCGGTATGTTGGCTCTGCGCGGCAGAATTCGGAGTGTATACCGTACTATCTTGCGCGTCGTTCGTTCGCGTACATAGTGTGTTTCGCGATAGAGCAGACGATGGTTTCGCGGCGTGAACGGTCACGCCGTAATTAGGCGGAGCAGTTCAGGATAGGGTCGGCGGATTCTGAACGGCAGACTCACTCGCAGGCAAGAGAGGCACAAATGTTTGGAGGCAGCAGCATGACCAGAGCATCAGAAATACGAAGATTGACTACAAAAGAGGACGGTTCGATTCTCGGGATCGCAAAGCACATGCGGCAAGGAATGAAATTGTTGTCAGGCCCGATGGCCGTTGTTGCCTTCCTCCTCCTAATGACATTGCCAGCGACGGTGCCATCGTACGGCCAGAGTGTCACCGGCGACGTGGTCGGCACCGTGACCGATAGCACAGGGCTGGCTGTGCCGGGAGCTCGCGTGACAGTCACAAACACCGGAACGCAGGACAAGAGGAACGTAGCGACCGGGACCGCCGGTGAGTACGCCTTCAACTCGCTGCAACCCGGTTCCTACATGTTGCGGGTCGAGCCGCAGGGATTCAAGACGTATGTTGTGAGTTCCTTCGTGCTGGGTGCCGCTGACAGAACGCGCATTCCTGTTGAGCTGCAAATCGGCACAACGGAGCAGACCGTGAACGTGAATGCCGAGAGCATTCCGACGCTTCAGTCCGACAGCGCAACAGTTCAGGACACGATCACCCAAGAATCCGTGCGTGATCTGCCACTAAACGGCCGAAACTTCGTTGGGCTTGTCCAGCTGACTGCGGGCGTCAATCCAGGGCTGCCGACTTCGGTTGCCGGGGGAGCACGCCCGGATGATCGCCGGCAGAGTTCCGCTTACTCGGCCAACGGTCAACCCGACGACTTGAACAACAACTTAATCGATGGACTGGACAATAACGAGCGAAATGCCGGCTTCATCGGTGTTCGCCCTTCGATCGACGGTATTTCGGAAGTCCACATCATGACCAACGACTATTCCGCCGAGATAGGGCGCTCAACGGGCGCGGTCGTCAATGTATTGACTAAGTCGGGAACCGATTCCTTTCACGGAACGCTGTTCGAGTTCTTTCGCAACGACATCTTTGATGCCCGGAACGCCTTTGCGACGACCGGAAGAAAGCCAGAGCTAAGGCAGAATGACTTCGGCGGCAGTATCGGCGGTCCAATCTTCAAAGGGAAAACATTCTTCTTTGCCGACGCCGAGTTCTTCCGTCAAGTTTCTGGAACGACTTCTTTGCTGCCGGTTCCTACGGCTGCACAGCTTGCCAATCCATCATCTCTCATCGGGGGAGCCACACCGAATCCGGTGGGTTTGCGATATTTTGAACTTTATCCGGCTGCAAATACGACATGCCCAAGCGGTCAAGCTTGCTTTCAGTCCGCGCCGAATCAAACGCAATATTCGAAGACGATCGATGCCCGCATCGACCATCACTTTTCCCCCAGCGATACGGTGTTCGTCCGCTACACGTATAACCCCGTCACCACGTATGTTCCAGGGCAGCTCCCCGCTGTTACGCCTTCGTGGGCAGGCCAGACGGTACAGCCGGGCGGTTCAGTCTTCAACTTTGACGGTCCCTCCACCAGTAACTCTCAAGGCGTCGGTATTGATTACATCCATATCTTCACTCCGAACCTCCTGCTCGAACTGCGCACCGGTTATACGGGTATCAAGATTGACTCGCTCCCGCTCAACTACGGAACAAATCTCGACAATAAGATCGGCGTGATCAACGGCAACCTCGGGGACATGACCTCTTCCGCTTTGAGCCCGGCTTACATGCTGGACGGCTCCGCAGCGGTAGGTGATGGCGCCTTTGTCCCCATCCACAATCACAACAACACCTTCCAGTACAACGGCGTGTTGACCTGGAACCACGGTGACCAAACGATCAAGGCGGGCGGTGCCCTGATTCGCCGGCAGGTGAACTATGGCCAGCCGACCTGGGCGCCTCAAGGCATGTTCTGGATTGCAAATTTTGCCCAGTTGCTCTCCGGAGGAGATGTGTTCATTGCACGAGGGGACCAAACCGGCGTGCAGGGTTTTCGTACGTGGGAACCGAGCACGTTTGTCCAGGATGACTGGCGTGCGCGCAAGTGGCTGACCTTGAACCTTGGCCTTCGTTACGAGGTTTACACTGCGTTTACCGAAGCCCACAACCAGTACTCAAACTTCGATCTGCCGACACTCTCGGTCAAGCTAGCCAGCGATTCCAACCGGGCCATCGGCGTGAACACGCCACATGGCGACGTCGCACCTCGCCTGGGCTTTGCTGCAACCCTTCCGCATAAGACTGTGCTTCGCGGCGGCTACGGAATCAGCTACTATCCGCAGGACATTCAGGGCGCCATACAGGTCCCGAATCCACCGTATAACTATGTCTGCTTTCCCTGCTTTGTCACTTCCTTTCCAACGATGCCGCTGCCCCCCTCGCCGTCAACGGTCAGTCTGACTAACCCTTCCGGTAACCTCACTTACAAAGCGCCCAACTTCAAACAAGGCCTCTTTCATCAGTTCAATCTCGTCCTCCAGAAGGAGCTGGGCGGTAACTCGTTCAGCGTCGGCTATGTCGGTTCGCTGGGAAGGAATCTCCTCTTCCAGAACGACATCAATCGACCCTTACCATCGGCAACCGCGGAAGCGGCAGGTACCCCTGCGCCCGCCCGTGTGTATGCGGCCCAGTTGCCGAACGCGGGGACGATCGGAGGTAACTTCAGCACCGCATTGGATAACTACAACTCACTACAAGCGACATACATCCGTAGGTATCATTCCGGCCTTACCTTCAACTTGAACTACACATGGGCCCACGGGCTCGGCGACAACGTCAACCCCAGTTCGACCGGTGCAAATGGACTGGTAACAAACAATCCGCGGTACGACTACAGCAACTCAGCAGTCGACATCCGTCATCGCATTGCCTCCTTTGCGAATTACACCTTGCCATTCGGAAACAACTTGCATGGGCCGGCTGCCTATGTTTCCAAAGGTTGGCAAGTAAACGCAATCGCGTTCTGGCAGACAGGTACGGCGTTTGGTGTTTCCAATGGTGTGGCCCCGCAGATCAACCTGCCTGATGTATCCACAGACAGACCTGATCGCTACGCACGGTACGCGGCGATTCCGGCTTCCGTGATTGCGGGTGGGAAGGTTCAGTGTCTCGGCGGAGGAACATCCGGTCCGTGCTTCGCGCCCCAGGCCTTTGGCACAGCCGGTGACACGCCGAATTTTTCGGAGTACGGACCGCATCAGCGCCGGGTGGATCTTTCCTTGTTCAAGGATTTTGGTTTGTTCCGCGAGACGAAGCTGCAATTCAGGGCGGAGGCCTACAACATCACCAACACTCCCAACTTTGCGACGCCATCGGGCGCGCTTGAGACCCCAGGATTTGGAACGATCACGTCCACGGCAGGGAATGAAACTCCACGGCAATTTCAGTTCGCTTTGAAGCTGCTCTTCTAGTGAGTGCCTTGTCTTGAGCCAAAGCCTGCGGCTGTGCGCCTAAGCGCTACAGCGAGGAATGACAATCACGTTCGCGGCAACGAGAGGATCGGCACACGGGCAACGAAGCAGTTCCCGGTGGGTTGCCCCTCTCACCATAAAGGAGATCATGTGTTCAATCGTCGCGATTTCATCGCCCATACGAGCCTGGTAGCGGCAGGCACCCTGGCAAGGCCTCTTTCTGCTCTGAATCACCTGCCAGGCTCGCCGGGTGATGAAATAGTTTCGATCAACTTTGACAAGGTGGTAGGCCCGCTACCGCATTATTGGGAGAAGGCTTGCGGGTCAGACCGAGCAATCATTGGCCTTCGAGAGCAGTGGCGGAAGGACCTTATCCGCGTGCATCGCGAAACCGGGATGGAGTCCGTGCGCTTCCATGGCTTGTTCAACGATGAGATGGGCGTCGAAAGAAGTCCAGGCACGTTCAACTTTTTGTACATCGATAAGATCTACGACTTCATGCTGGACAACGGGGTTCGCCCGTTCGTCGAGCTGAGCTTCATGCCCGAGGCCCTCGCCAGCAGCGCGAACAGGATCTTCTCGTATAAGGGCAACGTTTCGCCACCTCGCAATGGGCAGGACTGGTACGACCTTGTAAAGGCTTTTACCGGCCACTGCGTCAAGCGTTACGGCATCCGGGAAGTGAGCGGATGGAAGTTTGAAGTCTGGAATGAGCCGAACATCGATTTCTGGGCGGGGAGCCAGGCCCAATACTTCGAGCTGTACCGGCAATCTGTGCTCGCAATCAAGTCTGTGGACAAGCGGCTACAGGTAGGAGGTCCGTCTACGGCGCAGTTGCAGTGGGTTCCGCAGATGATTCAGTTTTGCACAGACCAAAACTTGCCGCTGGACTTTGCCAGCTCGCATGTCTATCCCAATGACCCGCAGACGGTCCTCTTTGGTAAGGACACTCACTACAGCTTCGAGCAAGTGATTCCTAGAGGTTTGGAGTTTGTTAGCAGTCAGATCAAAGCATCGCCTCGCCCCGACACGCCTCTATGGATCACGGAGTGGAGTTCGCAAAACCCCGCATTCATTGCAGACACGATCAAGAACTGCATCGGCCTGGTGGAGTCGCTGTCTTACTGGACCTTCAACAACGACTTTGAAGAACTAGGCGTGCCTACAGGCATCTTCAATACGACCTTCGGCATGATCGACCAGTGGGGTATTGCGCGTCCTTCTCTGCACGCTTTTGCGTTGCTGCATCAGCTTGGCGAGAAACGTTTGCAGGCTGACAACGGTCCTGTGCTGGCGACGGAACGCGCGGATGGCTCAAAGTGTCTCCTGCTGTGGAATCTGATTGCGGCCAGCGACAAGAGCGCAATCGCCAATGGAAATCCCTTAGATTCCGGAGCGGGCGGTAACGATGAGGCGGGCGGTCCGAGGACCTTCCATCTCAAACTGCACGGGCTGAGCGGCCAAAAGACGGTGAGAGTTCAGCAGATCGACAGAAAGACAGGTACAGCCCTACCGGCCTGGCAATCCATGGGCAGGCCCGCTTCGCCATCCGCTGAGCAGATCGCACAGCTGCGATCCGCCGCTGAGCTCCCGGCACCGCAAACGCGACCCCTTACACCGGGCAATCCCACGGAGTTTTCTGTCGTGCTTCCGCCCGATGCTGTCGTCTTACTGGAATTCGAACGATAGGTTTTATCAATGCGGAGATATCACATGAAGAACCTTTGGATGGTCGTTGTTGCGTTGGCCTGCTGTACCCTTGCACAGGCGCAGAAGCCTGATTTCAATGGAACCTGGAAGCTGCTTATTTCGAAAAGTTTTATGGGTAGTGACCACAACATGCCCAACTATGAGTACACGAAGATTATTACTGCGAAAGGAAATATCTTCAGCGTCACCGACATACAGATCCACCCTTCGATCGTGAATATCGCGCTCCCCGACTCAAAGACGACAAGCGAACTCAGGCTGGATGGTACTGAGCAGGACGAACAGATGGCCAGTGCGTTCCCCGGGATGCCCCCGGTGAAGACCAAGGTTTCTGGCGAGTGGCAGGGGGGCACGATATTCGTTCAGCAAAGAGGCCAAATGTTCGGCGGCGCAATGACGCTACATCAACGTTACTTTCTTTCTGAAGATGGTCAGCAACTCATTGAGCTTATTGAACGGCACAGTATCGCTGGTGATAAAGAGCAGAGACTAGTCTTCGAGAGGGGTGGGGGCGGTCTCTAGCGAATAGGAACAAATGGGAGAGGCGACGGCTAACTTGTCTCCCTCGTGCTAAAGATTAGGCCGGTCTGGTGCCTTTTCTAGTGGCGCTGTGCGCCGAAGACAGCCTTTGGCCACTCTTGCAATCTGCGAAATCGTCAAACCCCACGAACTGAGCATTTCGGCCCTTAGCGCTCGCGTGCGACAATCTGCAAGGCTGCTTGAAGCAACTCAAAGTTCGCAGACCCCTGCCCAAGTCGTGCCGATAGCGTCCGGCTCCAGGACCATGTCGGCAAACGAGATACAACGCTAACAGAACTGGTAAGTGCCACTTGGCTGAGCAACAAACGATCACTTTCGACTTCAAGAACACCTACTCCGGCCTGCCGGAACACTTCTTTGCCAAGGTGAGCCCGACCCCAGTAGCTGCTCCTTCGCTTATCAAGCTAAATGTTGAGCTTTCCCAGGAGCTTGGACTCGACCCGCAATCCTTAGCGAGCATGGAGGGTGTCGAGGTCTTGGCCGGCAACCGCGTAGCGCTCGGGTCTGAGCCCTTGGCGGCGGCATATGCCGGTCATCAGTTCGGGCACTTTGTTCCGCAGCTTGGCGACGGTCGCGCGAACCTCCTTGGTGAAGTGGTGGATGTCAGCGGAAGGCGCTTTGACATTCAGCTCAAGGGAGCTGGGCGCACACCGTTTTCGCGTGGTGGTGATGGCCGGGCTGCACTTGGCCCTGTCCTGCGCGAGTACATTCTGAGCGAATGCATGGCGGCGCTTGGTGTACCGACGACGCGTGCTCTGGCTGTAGTTGCAACCGGCGAAACTGTGTTGCGCGAGAGGCCGTTGCCTGGTGCTGTTTTCACGCGCGTAGCAGCCAGTCACTTGCGCGTTGGAACCTTCCAATACTTTGCCGCTCGCGGAGATGTGGAGGCCGTTCGCACGCTTGCTACATATACGATCGAACGGCACTACCCTGAAGCAGCACACGCGCACAAGAGTTACCTAGCATTGTTGGAAGGTGTGATCGCGCGTCAGGCACGGCTTGTCGCACAGTGGATGCTGCTTGGATTCATTCACGGCGTGATGAACACGGATAACACTTCCATTTCCGGCGAGACGATTGACTACGGCCCATGTGCGTTTCTAGAGGCTTACGATCCGGAGCAGGTATTCAGCTCGATTGATCAGCAGGGCCGGTACGCCTACAACAACCAGCCTCATGCGATGCATTGGAACCTGGTGCGTTTTGCCGAAACCCTGCTTCCCTTGATTGCTGAGGAGGAAGGAAGCGAGGCTGCGGGATCGGACTCTGCGAAGGAAGCACTGGAGTCATTCATTCCGCAGTTCGAGGCGGCTCGCCGTGAAGGTTTGCTTTGCAAGATAGGCGTGGTTACTGAACGCGAAGGCGATGTTGACTTAGCGGAGGACCTGCTGCAAAGGATGGCGAAGAGCGATGCGGACTTCACCCTTACCTTTCGGCGCTTGTGCGATGCAGCCGAGTTCACTGACGAGGATGAGCGCTTTACCGCCCTCTTCGTGAACCCCAGTGCGTTCCACTCCTGGGCTGCGGTGTGGCGAACGCGTCTGCTGCTGGAACCCGCATCGGTGAAGGAGCGCGCTGCGATGATGCGGCGAGTCAATCCTGCATTCATCCCGCGGAATCATCTCGTGCAGGAAGCGATCGACGCTGCCTATCGCGGAGACTTCCGGCCTTTCGAAGATTTGCTCAGCGTCGTTTTGCGGCCATACGAAGATAGCGCTGGGCACGAGCACTACGAATCGCCGGCGCGTCCCGAGCAGCGCGTATTGCAGACGTTCTGTGGCACATAGTGGCGGCGGAGGTTACGAGCTGATGGGCTCGATCGGCAGCGCAATCAGGTGCGATTCCTGAGCCGGCCATAGCTCTGACAGCAGGATTCCAACAAGGATGAGGCCCGCTCCTTCAAGGCTACGGATGCTTAGACGCTCGTGCAGGAAGAGAAGCGATGTCAGCCACGCGAAGACCGGCTCCAACGTGAAGATCAGCGCGGCGTGCGTTGCCGAGATATGTTTCTGAGCCCAGCTCTGGATGGTGAATGCAGCAGCCGTTGCTATCAGGCTGGTGATCAACAGCGCCCAGACGACTGTTGCGTTCCAGTGAAGGACGGGACGGCTGTCCAGAGGAAGCGTTACCAACATCAAGCAAGCGGCTGCGCCCACTTGGATAGCGCCAAGCCGGCGGGCGTCGAGCGTTGAGGCAACGCGTGCGATCGTCAGAAGGTGTCCGGCGAATGCAAATGCGCAGCCAAGCGTAAGGAGTTCACCGATCCCGATGCCCGAGAGCAAAGCTGCGCTGTGCGGTGGGGTTGTGAGCAAGATGAGGCCTGCGAACGCGAGCAGTGCGCCCGCGAATCCATTCCAGCGCGTGGGCTGCATCTGCGGCGGATGCACACCGGGAATCGCTCCGAGCAGCGGAACAAGAACAACAACAAGTCCTGTGATGAACGCTGATTTCGTAGGCGTGGTGCGTGTGAGCCCCGCTGTTTGGAATTGGTAGCCAAGTCCGAGAAACAACCCAGCAGCTGCCCCTGCGCGCAGATCGCGTCTCGTCGAGCTGCGTAGCTTTCCCCAGCTCCATGCAGCCAGCACGACAAACGCCAGCAACATGCGGATGAGATTGAACAGCAGCGGCGAAACGTCGAGAAGCGCCGCTTTGACGAGGGTGAACGTGGTGCCCCAGACGAACACCACGCCCAACAGCAACACGTGCGCCGTGAGCACTGGCGAGCGCCGGAAGAACGCCAGCATTAGTCGTGAGCCTCAGGTAAGGCGTGCGGGGGAGGCACTGACTGAGGCAAGCTATCGGAAGTGAAGACAGTCACTCCGCCAACGATCGTTCGAAGCACCTGGGTATGCAACAGATCCTGTGGACCAGCCTTCGTGATGTCTCGGTCGAGAACGACGATGTCGGCCAGAAAGCCTGGTTCGAGGCGTCCTTTCAGCCGCTCGCGAAACTCGGCGTATGCAGAGGCCTGCGTGTAGGCATAGACCGCTTCGTTGATCGTGAGCGTTTCCCGGGGCTCAAACGTCTTTGTACCTGCTTCGTTCATGCGCGTTGTTGCGGCGTAGAGACCTCTGAAAGGCGAAATGGATTCGACTGGGTAGTCGGTACCAAACGCAAGTGTGACGCCGTGCTTCAGGAAGGAGCGCCATGCGTAGGCACGGCGGCTGCGTTCCGGCCCGAGGCGATCCCCAGCCCATTCCATGTCGGTGAGCAGGTGACTTGGCTGCATGGAAGCGATGACGCCAAGTTCATGGAAGCGGTCAAAGGCGTCTGGTGAAACTACCTGAGCGTGTTCAATGCGGTACCGAAAATCCCGTTGGTAGTTGGGGTCGCATGGCGCTCCATGCCATACGACGTTACTGTCCCTTCGCACATCCGGCGGACAGCTCCCCGAATGAATTGGAGGTTCCGCAACCTGCTCACCGGCTTCGAACGCGTCAAGCGCCATGTCGTTGGCTTTGTCTCCAATTGCGTGAAAGCCGAGTTGAAAGCCTGCTGCAGCGCGCGCGGTCGCCAGCTCGTTCAGCTTCTGCTGCTCGTAACGAGGAATGCCCGAGTTCTCGCCGTCATCGACATAAGGCGCATTCAGCGCGGCGGTGCGCGAGCCAAGCGAACCGTCCATGAACGCTTTGAGCATGCCGAGGTGAAGTAGTGGATCGTCCGCTGAATGACTGGCGCGGCGCTGCTGCAGCACACTGAGTGGCAGGTTGAAGTCGAGCCATTCGGATACCCGCAGGTGGAGCTTGCTAGTGTGTTTCATCTCTTCAAGCACGAGCCAGTCATCCCAGTCTGAGAAATCCTGGACAGAGGTAACCCCGTGCGCCAAAGCATCGGCAATCGAAAGTTCCAATGCCTTGCGGCGTGTTGCAAAGCTCGGCTTTGGTATCTGTTTCTGAATGAGCGCGAGCGCAGGATTCTCACGAACAATCCCGGTGGCTCTTCCGTCTTTGGCGCGGTCGAACTTGCCCCCACTCGGATCGGACGTGTCGTCGTGAATGTTTGCGGCGTCCAGCGCGGCCGTATTCGCGACGGCGATATGGCCATCGACACGGTAGAGGAAAGCCGGATGGCCAGCGGTGACACTATCAAGGTCCTGCCGGGTGGGAAGAGTCTTGGAAGGCCATTTTGTGTGGTCCCATCCTCCACCAAGAATCCATTGCCCGGGTTCAGCCTTGGCTACATACGTCCGGATACGCGCCTGCATTTCGGAAAGAGACGCGGTTCCATCGAGATCGACCGAGAGCCGTTGCTGACCGGCACCGGCAATGTGGGTGTGGGCATCGTTGAACCCCGGCATAGCGAACGCGCCGTGAAGATCTACCGTGAGGGTCTTCTCGCCCTTGAGAGTAAGGAGTTGTTTGTCCGTACCCGTGGCAATGATGCGTCCATCCTTGATCGCAACCGCGGATATTCGAGCGGGAGCAACCCCGTTGTCTTCGCTTTTCAGATGCGCGCCAGTAAGGATGTCACCGTGAAAGTAGATGATGTCCGGCGCAGTGGACTGTGCGGTCAAAGAAACGGGAAACAGCGCTAGCGTGGCGGCTATGAGGTGGAAGCGATTCACGAGGGTGAGTGTAGCAGCGTGGATTTGTCCTGCTGGACGTACGCTGTCTGCGCGCAGGTATCGAGAAGCAGAAGCAGGATGCGGCGGAGTGCCAGGTCGCGTCCCGTGGGGTCATACCATTCGCTAAGAGTATGCATGCCGCCGCCGCGTCCGCCCGCACCGATGGCAACCGCCGGTATGCCTAACTACAACGGCAGATTCGCATCGGTTGAACCAATGCGCGAGTCGGTTACGAGGCCAAGATGACGATCGACCGCGCGTAAGCTTGCTGCAAGCGCGGAATCTGCGGGAAGGGCACCCGCTGCACGATCGCCAATGCGCTCGGCATGCAAACGAAGTTCGCCACCGGTCGTGTTCTGTTGGTTTTCTTCAGCGATAACGTCCGTCAACACGTTCAGAAGCGTCAACTCAGCGCTCTCGATTTGTTGCGCCGAAGAAGACCGCAGATCGAGGTCTGCCATTGCTGACTCAGGGATAGAATTAACCGACGTCCCGCCACGAATGACGCCGCAGTTCAGCGTAGTGCGTGGTGTTCGTGGCAAATGGATACGCGAGATGGCCAGCAACCCGGCGCTTAGTGCGAGGATCGGATTTGGTCGGCCGGCATCAGCCCACGAGTGTCCGCCAGGTCCTGTCACGGTGACGCGGATGCGACGGCTGCCTAACGCGCGGTCGACGACTGTGTTATCTCCTGCTCCTTCCAGAGCCATCGCGACGGCAAGCCGCTTCGCGTACGGAGATGCACCGAAAAGATGTCGCATTCCTCTTAGATCGCCTGCGCCCTCTTCACCCACGTTCGCGGCGAATAAGATCGTGCACTGTGGAGCGAGCGTGGTGGCTTGGAACGCGGCAGCGATCCCGAGGAGAGCGGCCAGTCCTGCCCCGTTATCACAGATGCCGGGGCAGAAGATTCGCGTGTCCTCCTCGTGCGGCATGCACTCGGTCTCGGCCGGGAACACGGTGTCGAGATGAGCAGAAAGCAGAACAATCGGAGAGCTCTGCGTAGAGTTCGCGGAGCGAAGCTCACCCAGTGCATTGCCGGCCTCGTCGATGCGTACGTCCTCCAGCCCGAATTCAACAAACTTCTTGGAAAACCACGATGCTCGTTCCGCTTCGCCAAACGGAGGCGCCGGCACCGCGACAAATTCCAATTGCCATTTGCGAATCTGCTGTTCATGCAAATGGAACCACGCAAATGCCCGGTGCACCGCACGATCGCTCGCGAGCTCGGCAATGCGCTGATGATTGGCGGCACTACTCATGCTCGTCAAGGGAGTCCTCGAATCCCGGATCGTATTCAACAGACTTAAGGAAGAGACCCTGCGCCGGCGCTGTAGGACCAGCGGCTGACCGTTGGCGCGTATCGAGGATTTGCGAGATGTCTTGCGGCTCCAGGCTGCCGCGGCCCACATCAACGAAGGTTCCAACAAGGTTCCGCACCATGTGGTGGAGAAATCCACTCCCCCGTATCCGGTAGATAAGTAGGTCGCTTTCAGTGGACCAAGTAGATTCCCAGATCGTTTTTTGCGGATTCATCTTGGCTGCGCCCGCTTCAATCGAGCGCACACTGAGATCGGGATCGGAGGCCGCGAACGATGTGAAATCGTGAGTGCCGCAAACAAGCGCCGCCGCCGCCTGCATACGCTCGACGGAGAGAGGCCAATGGCAGTCCCAGACGAAGGGCGCAAGAAAGGGCGAGCATGGGAAGTCTAAAGATGTTGCGCCGTCCGGCAGTAAACGACGACGCTGGAAGATGCGGTATTCGTAGGACTTTGCTCGGGCAGAGTGGCGCGCATGGAAACCTTGGTTTACTTTCGCTGCGGCCAGGACGCGAACGCTTTGTGGCAATGCTCGGTTCATGGCGCGGATGAGATTTCGTGGAGGGATCGGCGACTCCAATGGAAAGGAAACGATCTGGGCTAGGGCATGAACACCTGCATCCGTCCGGCCGGACCCCTGCGGAAGTACTTGCTCACCGAAAAGATGGTGAAGAACATCGGCCAGAGCGCCCTGTACGGTGGGGAGGCCTGGTTGCACCTGCCAGCCGTGAAAGCGTGAGCCGTCATAGCTCAGTGTGAGTTTCCAGTGTTGCATCGCCTAGCCGAAGCTATCATCCCTCCTGAAACATGGGACACTGCGTGACGGCAGCCACCCGTTGCCGGGCGATATACTGGGGCCGCACCCATCCTCGAATGAAATCGCTTGGAACTAGCTTGAGTCCTTCGCCGTATCAAGAGGTAGGGATTTAAGAAACCGTGTGGAGAAACCGACCGTGAGCTTGAGGCAATTGCAGTCTGCCGTATGTGTGTCATTGACCTTATTGAGCATGGCGCAGGCGAGCATGGCGCAGACCGCGGTTGCTCCTGCCCAGCAGAATACTAGCCAGACTACTGCTTCGCAGACCAACCCCACAGCGCCCGCCGCGGCGCAGACTGTGCAGAACGACACAACAGGAACACCGGGCTTACCGCAAACGCCGTCGCCCAAGCTGACGGAGCCGTTCTACCTGCGTCCCACAAGCAAGGACTACACGATTGCGAACCGCTTCTTTCCTAATCCGATTAAGGATTACAAGGCGACGAACTATCCGGCGCCGCGACTTGGAAACACGCCTCGGTTGGACGACCTGCTGCGCGACGGCAAGATCTATCTCAGCCTGAACGACGCCGTCACGCTGGCTCTGGAAAATAACTACGACATAGCGATCGCCCGCATCAATCTCGATATCGCCGACACGGACATTCTGCGCGCACGCGCCGGTTCAACTTTGCGTGGTGTATCGACAGGGCTCGTTGCAAATACGTTGGGCGGCACAACATCGACTATCACCGGCGGCGGCGGTCCGGGTGGTACGACGAGCGCAGCAGGTGGCAGCGGCGCAGGTGCTTCTGGACTTGTTCTGAGCACCAACGGCGGCGGGCCGCTGCCCGAGATGCTCGACCCATTGTTGACCGGCACAATTCAATATGAGAATGCTCGCACTCCACAGAGCACAACGGTCCTGACCGGAACCAACACACTGCAGCAGAACACGACGACCTACAACTTCGAGTACACACAGGGCTTCGTGACAGGAACCAGCCTGGATGTGACCTTCGACAACTCACGTTCGACAACAAACAGCCAGCGAACAAACTTCAATCCCTTGCTGGATTCGAGCTTCCGAGCGACTGCAACGCAGCACCTGCTTCAGGGCTTTGGCCCATGGATCAACCGGCGCTTCATCATCCAAGCTAAGAACGATCGCCGCATCACAGATTCAGCATTTCGACAGCAAGTGATCTACACCATTACTCAGGTCGAAAGCATTTACTGGGCGCTGGTGAGTGCGTACGAAGATGATCAGGCCAAACAACGGGCTCTGCAGCAATCCACGCAATTATCCTCAGACAATCGCAAGCAGCTGCAAATCGGAACGTTAGCGCCGCTGGATGTGGTGAATTCTGATTCAGCCGTGGCCACTGACCGGCAGGCCTTGGTTACCTCGAACAGCAATCTGGAGTATCAGCAGTTGCTCATGAAGCAGGCGATTGCGCGCAACCTGAATGATCCGCAGCTGGCTAATGCGCCAGTAGTCCCAACCGACCGGGTTGGGTTGGACCGCCTTGCTGAAGAAGACATGAAGACCGAAGATCTGGTGCGCCAGGCCTTCGTCAATAATCCGCAAATCGAGCAAGCCGTGCTTTCGATGAAGAACAATGAGATCACAATCAAGGCCGAGCGCAATGGACTTCTGCCTACCATCGATGCGTTTGGCTTCTACGGCTCCTCAGCACAAGGTGGAACCGTAGCAAATTGCACGGATCCGACGACGTTTGCGACCGTTTCATGCAGCTCGCTTGCAAATCCACCCACGGGAAACAGCTATGGCGGTGTTCTTACCAACCTCGTCAACAACTCCTCACCGGACTATGGCGTTGGCGTGAATATCAATATTCCATTGCGCAATCGCGTCGCACAGGCCGACCAGGTTCGGTCACAGATGGAATACCGGCAATCGCAGATGCGCTTGCAGCAGCTTTACACGCAGATTCGCATCCAGGTGATCAACGGAGTCTACGCAATCACCAATGATCGAGCGAGCGTATTGTCAGCACAGTCGGCGCGAGATTACGCGGCCCAGGCACTGGACGCAGAACAGAAGAAATATCGTCTCGGTGCATCGACCACTGCAAATGTGCTGCAACAGGAGCGCAATCTCGCGACTGCCGAGAACAATCTGAATTCCGCCGGCGCTGCCTACGCTCGCGATCGCTCTTCACTGAACCAGATTCTCTCCAACACACTGGATAAGTACGGCGTGAGCTTGACTGACGCAGCGAGTGGAACGGTGACGCAGCAGCCCAACATTCCAGGGCTCACAGCACCAAAAGCTCCTGAACCCCCAAAGCCGCTCACGGACAATCCTCCTCCCATGCCGCAGTAAAGGAGGGTTCAGAGCCGGGGCCGCAGCGACCTGCTGCGGCCTTTCTTTGTCTTGTGTCATCTCATCCGTTGAATACGGACATCACTTTATGGACAACCAGGAAAACTCGCTTGCCGCCGCATCATCCGCCTACCTTCGCTCGGCCAGACATCAACCCGTAGAGTGGCATGAGTGGGGCGAAGAGGCGTTTGCCAAAGCGAGCCAAGCGGACAAACCGGTTCTGCTCGATATTGGTGCGGTGTGGTGCCACTGGTGCCATGTCATGGATCGCGAAAGCTACGAAGATCCCGCCACCGCCTCGCTGATCAATGAGCACTACATCGCAGTGAAGGTCGACCGCGATGAGCGGCCCGATGTGGACACACGCTATCAGTCTGCTGTCTCGACCATAAGCGGACAAGGGGGATGGCCACTAACTGCGTTCCTTACTCCGGAGGGCAAACCTTTTTTTGGCGGAACCTACTTCCCACCTGTTGATCGCCACGGCAGACCAAGTTTTCAGCGTGTACTGCTCACGATGGCGGAGGCGTTCGCGAACAAGCGTGAGGAGGTAAACGAGTCAGCAGGCAGCATTCTCGAGGCAATTGAGCATAACGAAACGCTTTCCGGACATTCGAGTGCGCTCGATCCCGGCTTGCTGGATAAGCTCCTCAACTCAATCGTAAGCCAGTTTGACACACGCAATGGCGGCTTCGGCTCGCAGCCTAAGTTTCCGCACTCAGGTGCGATCGATCTGCTGATAGACGCAGCTTCGCGCCGGGGTTCACTAGCTGAGTCCGCCAAACATGCCGCAATCGTGACACTAAAAAACATGGCTGCGGGTGGCATACACGATCATCTTGCCGGCGGCTTTCACCGCTATTCCGTTGATGAACGCTGGATCGTTCCACATTTTGAAAAGATGGCGTACGACAACAGCGGTCTTCTCAAGAACTATGTGCACGCCTTCCAGACCTTCTTGAAGCCTCAGTTCGCCGCCGTGGCTAAAGGCATCATCCGCTGGATGGATGAGTGGTTGAGCGACCGTGATCTCGGCGGTTTCTATGCGTCGCAGGATGCAGACGATTCCCCTGAGGATGACGGAGACTATTTCACCTGGACTCGCGCGGAAGCCAAGGCAGTTCTCACTGTAGAAGAGTTCGAAATTGCTGCAAACTGTTACAACCTCCGCGATATTGGGGACATGCACCACAATCCACGAAAGAATGTGCTCCATACGCGCACGGGTATGGAAGAGTTCGCCGCGGAGAGCGGGGAAGAGGCCCTTGCGATATTGCTCAATTCGGCAAGGGAGAAGATGCACGCTGCCAGGCTGAAGCGGCGTACCCCCTATGTCGATAAGACGGTCTATGCGGGATGGAATGGTATGTGCATCTCTGCGTACCTTGAAGCCGCACGCGTTCTCGGTTTGCCTGAAGTCAAAGCTTTTGCGCTAAAGTCTCTGGACCGCGTCCTGGCAACTGCATGGTCCGTTGAGCGTGGACTTGCGCACGTGATTGCCTATGGCGAGGCTGGTGGGACAGCCGGTCGCGTCGCCGGCCTACTTGATGACTACGCCTTTGTGTCCCTCGCAGCGCTCGACGCGTGGGAAGCAAGCGGCGAGTTCCGTTATTTTGAAGCGGCCCGAGACATCGCTGATGTCATGCTTGAACGCTTCTATGACGATGCTGGGCACGGCTTCTTCGACACCGAAAAGATTGGAGGGACAGCTTCGATTGGGGTATTGAGTGTGCGGCGAAAGCCATTGCAGGATGCTCCCACACCCGCTGGCAACCCAACCGCCGCGATGGTTTTATTGCGTCTCCATGCACTCACAAATCAACAGAGATACGAAAGATCTGCAGGGAAAACGTTGGAAACGTTCGCCGGCGTTGTTGAACACTTCGGCCTCTATGCGGCGAGCTATGGACTCGCTCTGCGCCGGATGATCGAGCCGCCCGTACAGGTGTGTGTGGTTGGTGATGACGCTCAGGCCTTGCTGCTCTTGGCTGCGGCAACGTCCCGTTACGCTGTGAACAAGAGTGTCGTACATTTGCGCCGTGAGCATTTCACTAGGTTGCCGCCAGCCCTTGCAGAGACGCTACCCCATCTGCCTGCCGTGCCGGGCAGCTTTGCTCTTCTGTGCAGAGGCAACTTGTGTCTCCCGCCTATAACGGATGCAGACAAGCTGTCGGAGAGCTTGAACGGAGCATCCTGACATTACTGGGATAGGTCTTGTGAAGCCAACGCCAAGAGGTTCATCATATTTCGTGTCGAATACTTTAGGGATGCGAGAGACCTGAACAGCGAAGCCGCTCGCAAAGCAACGCAGGCAAGGGGGCCAGTATGCAATTAAAAAGGATGTGCGCGGCGAGTTCCGCGCTCGTGTTCGTGGGCTTGCTTTCCACTCCGGCTATCAGCGCTCGCCAATCGAACTCGGCCGAACATCCTCTAGGACAAACCGGCCAAACGAACGGCGACCTGCACATGCCGCAGGACAAATCTGGAATGGACCAATCCACTCATGAGCGCTTTGAAGAACAAGCGGCAAAGTCACGAAATTCCGAACGGTTCAAACGGATTCAGAGCGACACGGAGAAGTTATTGCAGCTTTCAACAGAATTGAAGGCGGACGTGGACAAGTCCACAAAGAACGAGTTGTCTCTAGATGTGATCCGAAAAGCTGCTGAGGTGGAAAAGCTCGCCCATGATGTACGGGAACGTATGAAGGGTTGAACGCCTTGGAATGAGAGTTTCCAGCCTCCAGCTATTGAGCGGTGTCTGTGCCGCATCTGACACGTGCTTGTAAAATCCTTTGAGGCAGGGAAGGAGCGTCCTGGTGGCGAAAGAAAAGAATTCGAACGGGAAATCCGCCGGGCTGATCGCTGAAGCTCCTCCCGCTTCCGGGCCGAGTCCTGCACAACTCATCGAGTTCTATCGCCTGATGTTCCTTTCGCGGCGTGTGGATGATCGCGAGATCATGCTCAAACGCCAGCAAAAGATATTTTTTCAAATTTCCTGTGCCGGGCATGAAGCTTTGCTGGTAGCTGCGGGCATGGCATTGAAGCCTGGATACGACTGGTTCTTCCCGTACTACCGCGATCGCGCACTGTGTCTCGCCTTAGGAAACACTGCGGAAGAGCAATTGCTTCAAGCGGTAGGCGCGGCAGACGACCCAGCATCCGGCGGCCGCCAAATGCCCTCGCATTGGACGAGCCGACGCCTGAATATTGTTTCGCAGTCGTCATCAACGGCGACACAGTGTCTACAGGCTGTCGGATGCGCCGAGGCCGGTCGTTACTTCGCGAGGCACCCCGATGCCGCCCGGAAGCATGATGGCGACTACCGGCAGTTCAAAGATGTTTCGTTCCATGGAGACGAAGTCGTTTACGTTTCGATAGGCGAGGGTTCGACTAGCCAGGGCGAGTTCTGGGAATCGTTAAACACGGCTTCTAACGGCAAGCTCCCGGTCCTGTACGTCGTGGAGGACAACGGCTACGCGATTTCGACTCCAGTAGAAGCAAACACTCCTGGCGGAAATGTTTCGCGATTGATCGCGAACTTTCCGAACTTTCACTTTGCGGAAGTCGACGGAACCGACCCCGTCGCAAGCTACGAGGCGATGGTCGAAGCCGTTGCCTACTGCCGTGCCGGGAAGGGACCTGCGCTTGTGCACGGACACGTGGTACGTCCGTACTCGCACTCCCTCAGCGACGATGAGCGCCTGTATCGCAGCGAAGAAGAATTGCAGGCGGACGCGCTCCGAGACCCAATCGCAAAAATGCAGGCCTGGCTGCTGCGCGAGGGGATACTCGACGAAAAGCGATTGAAGGAACTCGAGCACGGAGTCGACGAAGAAGTACAACGAGCCGCGGACCGAGCCCTGCGTGCGGCGCCCCCAAAGGTTGATTCGATCCTTACGCACGTTTACTCAGAGGATTTGAAGCCTACGGATGCGCGCTTCGAAACCGGGCCCATCAAGACTGCTGACGCTGCGGAGCGTACGCTTCTGGACCTCATCAACTGCTGCCTGCACGACGAGATGCGCCGTGACGATCGCGTTGTCGTATTTGGAGAAGATGTCGCCGACGCGACGCGTGACGCAGAGCTGCGCGCAGGCAAGATCAAGGGCAAAGGCGGAGTGTTCAAGGTCACTCACGGACTACAGCTTGAGTTCGGCAACGATCGCGTCTGGAACTCACCTCTAGCGGAAGCCAACATCGTGGGGCGTGCGATAGGAATGGCCGTACGAGGCATGAAGCCCGTCGTTGAGATTCAATTTTTCGATTACATCTGGCCGGCAATGCACCAGATGCGGAATGAGCTGAGCGTCATGCGCTGGCGCTCAAACGGAGAGTTCAGCTGCCCGCTTGTCATGCGGGTACCGACGGGCGGATATTTGACAGGCGGCTCGATCTACCATTCGCAATCAGGCGAAAGCATATTTACCCATACCCCTGGTGTGCGCGTTGTGATGCCATCGAACGCGCAGGATGCGATTGGCCTTTTACGCACCGCGATCCGCTGCGACGACCCTGTTCTCTTTCTGGAGCACAAGCGACTCTATCGCGAAACATACGGTCGCGCAGTTTACCCGGGGCCTGAGTACACCATCCCGTTCGGCAAGGCAAATGTGGTCAAGCCTGGCAAAGACCTCAGCGTCATCACCTACGGTGCGGTGGTTCCGCGCGCGTTGCAGGCAGCCCAGCGATTAGAACGAGAGCAGGGAATCGAAGTTGAAGTGATAGACCTACGCAGTCTTAGTCCCTACGATTGGGAAGCCATCGCGGGTTCGGTCCGGAAGACGAATAAGGTGCTTGTGGCCCATGAAGACATGTTGAGCTGGGGCTATGGTGCGGAAATCGCTGCGCGGATTGGCGACGAGCTGTTCCACGATCTCGACGCCCCCGTTCGGCGTGTTGGGGCGATGGACACGTTCGTGGCTTACCAGCCTTTGCTGGAAGACGAAATCCTTCCGCAACCTGAGAAGTTGTTCCGCGCCATGAGCGAGCTCGCGGCGTTTTAGACGTAAATTGTGGCGAATCTGGTTCCATTGCGCAACACGCTAGTTCACAGCGTGTCTACTTAGTGGACGGCAGCGAACCGTTGCTGCTCAGGAGCAGATGCCGTGACCTTGTCAAAAACCTACACATGGCTGGAAGCAGCCAAAGCGGCAGTCATTAGTGTTATTTGCGCTACTTTAGTGGCGCCGCAAGCCTTTGCAGAAACGGCTAATAGTGCAATCGGCATTCCTGATCCGCGCCTGGCAGCGCCGCTGACGCAGCATCAGAAAGTTCTCCACACATTGAACCGCTTTACCTTCGGTCCTCGGCCTGGGGACGAACAAACGGTCGCGAAGATGGGGCTAGACGCGTGGTTCGATCGTCAACTGCATCCCGAAACAATCGACGATAGCGATCTTGAAGCGCGCATGGATGCTTTCCCGGCAATGCGGCTAAGCCAGGCGGATCTGCTTCGGCGTTTCCCATCACCAGCTGTCATTCGGCAAATGGCAAAGCGTGGTGATTCGCTGCCGAGTGACCCAGTTGAGCGAGCGATTTACGGTGACGCGATCTCAGCCTTTGAAGCCAAGACGATAGATAAGGCCGCCGCAGATGCAAAGACTCAGAAGGACTCCACGACGGCGCCGGATGCCGGAATGCAGGAAGACGGTCAGGCGGAAGCGTCCCAAACAGGCGATCGGCAACCGGTGATGTCACAAACTGCAGATGCCAAAGGCAAGCGCCAATCGGATGTGACTGCCGCTTCGCCGGAAGATGTTCAGGCTGTCCTGGCCCTGTCTCCGGACGAACGCATGCAGCGCCTGATCTCGATGCAGCCTGCTGAAATGCTCAGCTTTCGCGCTGCCTTGAAGCCAAGACAGCGCTTGGAAGTGCTGCGCGGTTTGACACCAGAGCAGATCGAGATCGCGGCGGCTTTACAAGGTGGCCCGCTGCGCGTGGTCGGTGCTGAGGCGCTGGAGAGCCGGCTAGTTCGCGATGTGTATTCCGAGCGCCAGTTGCAAGCCGTGATGACGGACTTCTGGCTCAATCATTTCAGCGTCTATGCGAAGAAGAGCCAGAACGAGCCGTACTACCTCGCTTCCTACGAAAACGAGACCGTCCTCCCGAATGCGCTCGGCAAGTTTGAAGACCTGCTTGTCGCGACAGCGGAAAGTCCCGCAATGCTGATGTATCTGGATAACTGGCAGAGCATTGGACCCGACAGCCTTGCCGCGACTCGCGTAAAGAGACTCGGCCAATTCGCTCCAAAGCTGGCGCAAGCAGTGCCGAAAGGTTTGAACGAGAATTATGCGCGCGAACTTATGGAACTGCACACACTAGGCGTGAACGGCGGTTACACGCAGAAGGATGTCATCGAGGTTGCGAAGTGCTTTACCGGCTGGACAATCGATAGGCCGTACCAGGGTGGCGGCTTTCGCTTCGAGCCAAACCGGCATGAAGGCGGATCCAAGGTTGTGCTCGGCAGAACAATTCCTGAAGGCGGAATGAACGAGGGGCTCACAGTTCTGCACATGCTTGCAACGAATGCTGCTACGGCAAAGTTCATCTCCAACAAACTCGCCGTGCGATTCGTGAGCGACACACCGCCACCTGCACTGGTAGACCGCATGGCCGCTACATTCCTAAGAACCAACGGTGACATCAAGGCCGTGATGGGGACTATGTTCCACTCTCAGGAGTTCAGCTCGCCCGAGGTATACCGCGCAAAGCTCAAGACGCCGATTGAGTTCATGGCTTCAGCCCTGCGCGCAAGCGATGCCGCAGTAAACAATCCGTTGCCGCTGGTGCAGGCGATGGAGCAGCTAGGGATGCCCGTTTACGGCATGCAGACGCCTAACGGCTACTCCTGGCAGTCCGAGCCTTGGGCCAGCAGCAACGCGCTTGTGTCACGCATGAATTTCGCGGTCGTTCTGAGCGGAAGCCGCCTTCCAGGAACAAGGACTGACTGGCCGCAGCTCCTGGGCGAACCGGGTGCCGCGGTGAGCCCGGCAACAGAGCACAAGCTAGAAACCTTGATCCTTGGTGGGCCAGCCGCCGAACGCACCCGCACAACGGTTTTGCAGCAGGCGTCGAATCCGGATCTGCAAAAGACCGCGCTGGAGAGCTTCGCACTGAAGCCTGCAGATGAGAGCGACCCCGACGTTGGAGGAGCGACATTGAAGCGCAAACGTCAGGGGAAAGGCGGCGCTACGGATTTCTTGCGCGCTGACCTGCCAGAAACTCCGCTAGACACGATGGCCGGCCTGCTACTAGGGTCACCGGATTTTCAGCGTCGTTAGCTTTGCTCTTCGCATTTGGGGCCGCATGGATGTATGTTCAGCAACTTCAGTCAGAGCGTAGCGTTAGAGAAGATAGTCTGTTTCACTCCGGTTGTGACTAATCACCGGTGGCACACAGGAGGAGTACACCATGTCACTCAAGACAGTTTTCACCGATAGCAGCGACTGGGGATGCGACATGCAGGGGCGCGATGTTGCCCGCCGCAACACCATCACGCGGCGTGGTTTCATGCGCAACGGAGCGTTGGCACTGGTCGGTACGTCGGTGATCCCGAGCTTCTTGACCCGCTCGATTTACGCCGAGATGACAACGGCAGCCGCGAATAAGAAGAAGCTCGTCGTGATTTTTCAGCGTGGTGCCTGTGATGGCTTGAATGTTGTTGTGCCCTACGCGGAAAAAAACTACTACGCCATGCGCCCCACGATCGGGATCAAACCGAACGAGGTCCTCGATCTGGACGGCTTTTTTGGTCTGCATCCGGCAATGGCGCCTCTGAAGCCGTTGTATGACCAAGGGCACCTTGCCGTTGTCCACGCCGCTGGTTCGCCTGACACAACGCGCTCGCACTTCGACGCGCAGGACTACATGGAGTCCGGCACGCCGGGTGTCAAGGTAACGCCGGATGGTTGGCTAAACCGCGCCTTGCAGGTCGAGACGCTCAATGGCAAACTATCGCCATTCCGTGCTGTCGCGCTGGGTACACAAGTACCGCGCACGTTGCAGGGAAAGATACCTGCTGTTGCTGTCGCCAACCTGCAGGATTTTTCTGTCGCCGGACGGGGGCCGACTACATCACCCATCTCAAACGCATTTCAAGCTATGTATGACGAGAGTTCCGACGCAATGCTGCATGGTACAGGCCAGGAAACATTCGAAGCGGTGAAGATGCTCAAGGCTGCTGATCCAGCGCATTACACGCCCGCTAGTGGAGCGAACTATCCGAACACGCCGTTTGGCAATAGCCTGAAGCAGATTGCGCAACTGCTCAAAGCGAATCTTGGTGTTGAAGCCGCATTCTCGGATATCGGCGGATGGGATACCCACCAGAATCAGGGCGCAGCGAGCGGCCAGCTTGCCAATCGGTTAAAAGAGTTTTCCAGCTCGATCGCGGCATTCTGGCAGGATATGGGCCAAGACTCTGAAAACATCACGCTTGTCACGATGTCGGAGTTCGGTCGTACTGCGCGTCAGAATGGCACCGGTGGCACAGACCATGGTCACGCGAATGTGATGTTCGTTCTCGGCGGACAGGTGCGCGGTGGAAAAGTGTACGGCAAGTGGCCGGGACTGGACAATGATCAACTGAACGAAGGCCGTGATCTTACTGTAACAACCGATTTCCGTCGTGTTCTTGGCGAGGCAGCTTATAAGACACTTGGTTCCCGTAGTCTCGATGTTGTCTTTCCTGGCGCTCAGGTTTCGCCTGCTCACTTCTTGAACTTCGTCTAGGTCCCTGGCGTACTCATCTTTGCGTACTTGTTAGAGCGAGGTGCTATCGCCCGCTTCCTGGTCGCACGATGGTTGTACTTCGGCAAGGCCTGTGGGTATTTCGAGCCACAACTTTTCTGCCGAAAATACGTCCTAACAAGTGCAGTACGCAACAGCCGGACCTTCACCTCCCTCGGCACCCGGCATCCCCAATCCGCACCACCCTCCCCTACCTTTTCTGAAGGCCCCGGAACATCGGCGGCCTTCAAGCCTTTAACCGCGCTCCGTGTCAGCGCGCGCTGTTGGGACTCTGCGGAATGAGTGTGGAAGGTTGTCGTACGACATAGCTATCGAGGAATCGACGAAGTGTCGATGAGAGAACTACCGTGTCTTGCGGCGAGTCAATCTCCGCTGTCAGCTTTGGGTCAGAGGCCCGAGCAAAATCGACTGGAGGCGTCGCGCCCTTGCTGAAGGAGAGGAGAAGTTTTGGCGTGGGCAGCTCGTGTAGCTGGTCTGCGAGAGGAAACTTCTGGTTGAAAAGCAAGCCAAAAGGAACCATGCGGGAGCGGGAATCCAAAGCCGCGCGTGTAGCAAGGTCGCCATCCGCACTCTCGAGTATGAGTGCCGCCACGTCACGATGCTGCGCACACAGGCGCGTCGCCAGCGATGCACCAACACCATTCCCGAAGGCGATAAGGTTCTTTGTGGGAATGTGACGAAGGCCGCTGAGATATGCGAAGGCTGCCTCTGTGTCCCGCTCCATCATCTGCTGCGACGGATGATCCCCGCTGCTCTTGCCGTATCCGCGATAGTCAAACAGCAGCACGTTCAGGTTGCTGTCATGCAGCATGCGAGCCTGTAGAAGTACATCGCTCATGGAACCCGAGCCATCATGCATGACCAGCACCGTCGCATTCTGAGGCTGGTTTGTGGGAATCCACCAACCAGTAAGCTCAGGTTGTCCACCAGAACCTGGTCCAAACCGTACATCCTCGAACGGCAGGCCAACGCTAGATGGATTAGCTGCTACGGCGCGCGATGGCGATAGAACGATCTGCCATTGGCCAAGCCAGAACAACGCGCAAATGGCAAGGTAGGCGCAGACCGCAGCGACCAGAACCACTGCGATGACCATCTTGAGCATCCACGCGGGATCAACAAGTTCCTGCGTGGCATCGAGCGATTTCGGTGTGACTCTTTGCGGACTCTTTGTGCGTGGTGCCATCGTTACATCCTGACGATTTCAGCATCTCACGTCACGTATGCAGGGGAGCGATCTGTGAGCAAGTGGGTAAAGTTATGTTCCGTGCAGGAAGCTCCGGGAGCCGGTGAGGTGTCGGAGATGGATGTTGCTGGTCTTGCGCTTTGCGTGGCGAACATTGCCGGACGATTCGCTGCAATCGATAACTGGTGTCCGCATCAGCGCGGACCGTTAGGTCAGGGCTGGTTGGAAGGCAATGCGGTAATTTGCCCTCTGCATTCGTGGGCCATCGATATGTTTTCGGGAGAGGTGCTGCCACCCGATTGCGGAAACATCGCGGTGTTCCCGGTGAAGAGAGAGGCGGACCAGATTCTTGTGGATATCGGTTGACTCTTTGGTAGCACGGGAAAACTTTTACTGCGAGCTTTGTGTCTCATCGTATGTCGGGTATCGACGGGAAAAGATCGATTGACCGCGACTGGAAAAGGAACAAACATGAAGCGTGCCTTGCTGGGTCTCTTTGCTCTCGTCCTCGTAGCTGGCGCTTTTGCGCCCGCTGAAGCTCAGTATCATCATCGTCATTGCCACTACCACCATCATCACCGTGTCTGCCGCTAGGCATCGGTGCAAGGTGGAACATGAGGGCCCGGTGAAAACCGGGCCTTTGTTTGTGTATAGGCATGACTTACGCCTGTTAGACTTGAGTCAATCCATTGCTCCGGGGAGAAGCCATGCAGGCAGTGCTCGCCCTCGAAGACGGGCGCCTTTTCCGCGGTAAAGCTTACGGTTCGCCGGTTGAGCGCGTCGGCGAGGTGGTCTTCAATACATCACTCACCGGCTATCAGGAGATCTTCACCGATCCCTCCTATGCCGGCCAGATCGTCGTTCTCACAAATCCTCACATTGGCAACTACGGAACAACTCCTTCGGACGGTGAGTCTTCCAAGCCGTACATCGAAGGCCTCGCAGTCCGGGAATTCTCGCCCATCAGCTCTAACTGGCGCTCAACGGAAGTTGCTGATGAATATCTTGAGCGCAACGGTGTTCCAGTGATTGCAGAGATCGACACGCGGGCGGTCGTACGCCACCTGCGGGCAAACGGTGTCATGCGCGGTGTCATTTCCACGAACATCGGTGACATCGACGCGTTGGTTGCGAAGGCTCGCGCGCACAAGAAGATGGATGGGACCGATCTCGCGAGCGTGGTGTCGACGAAGCAGAGCTACACATGGGACAGCGCCGAGCCGAAAAATGAAACCGGCGATGCGTTGCTGCCGGATTCCGACGCGAACGCATCCTCTGAGCCGATGCACGTGGTTGCATATGACTTCGGAATCAAGCAGAACATTCTGCGCATGCTCGCTCGTGAAAACTGCAAGGTGACAGTGGTCCCGGCGAAAACACCGGCCGCGGATGTGCTGGCAATGAACCCGGACGGCGTGTTCTTTTCAAATGGACCGGGCGACCCAGAGCCGCTGGACTACGCGCAGCAAAACATTCGCGATCTGCAGGGAAAGACCCCGATGTTTGGCATCTGCTTGGGACACCAACTATTTGGTTTGGCGTTGGGTGGAAAGACGTACAAGCTGAAATTTGGCCATCACGGCGGGAATCACCCGATAAAGAACCTCGATACAGGTAAGGTAGAGATCACTTCGCAAAATCACAACTTCAACGTGGATCCTAAGTCGCTGCCTGACGACGTTGCCGTGACGCACGTGAATCTAAACGATGACACGCTTGCGGGCCTGAAGCACAAGACAGACCCGATGTTCAGCGTGCAGTATCACCCCGAGGCCAGCCCTGGCCCTCACGACTCGCATTATCTCTTCCGTGACTTTCGAAAGATGATGGAGGAATGGAAGAAGTGAGGCGCATATTCGCGAAGTTCGCGCTCATCTCCTTCTGTTTTTCTACCGTTGTTACCGCTTCCCGCGCCGATGTTTGCGTTTCGCCACGCATCAAGCGTGCGAAAGCATGTGGCGTAGTCATTGATCCGTATGGGATGAGAATTCCGAATGCGCGTGTACGGTTTGGTACCGCTGGATCGGAATCGTCCGTTGTCACGGATATCAGCGGCAAGTTTTCAGTAGCCGCACAAGGTGACGAGGTTCGGCTGCAGGTCAACGCACCTGGCTTTCAGTCGGTGGAAACGACCGTAGGGAGGCTGAAGCCCGCAAGCGAGGGGTGCAAGAAGCCATCGGTGTTCGTAATGTTGACGGTTGGTGAACAAAGCTGCGCGATGATCAGCTCGCGGAAAAGCGACCTGTTGCTCGCAAAGAAGGAATAGATGCCACGTAGGAATGACATCGCAAAAATTCTGGTTATTGGCTCCGGGCCAATTGTGATCGGCCAGTCGGCTGAGTTTGACTATTCGGGCACGCAGGCCTGCAAAGCTCTCAAAGCTGAGGGCTATGAGGTTGTGCTGGTGAACTCGAACCCGGCGTCGATCATGACGGACCCGGATGTCGCTGATCGCACATACATCGAGCCGCTGACAGCTGACTACCTGGAAGAAATCCTTCGCGTAGAGGTCGAGAAGATGCAGGGCCAGGGCGGCAAGTTCGCCGTCCTGCCTACCGTCGGCGGACAGACGGCGTTGAATCTCGCCGTCGATCTCGCAGACAGCGGCGTTCTGGATCGCTTCGGTGTGGAGCTGATTGGCGCGAAGCTCGAAGCCATCAAGAAAGCTGAGGACCGTCTTCTCTTCAAAGACGCGATGACGAAGATCGGGCTCGATATGCCCAAGTCGAAGCTCGTCAACAATATTCGCGACGGACTGGAGTATGCGACCGTGCTGGGCTTCCCCGTTGTGATTCGGCCTAGCTTCACGCTGGGCGGCTCCGGTGGAGGCATTGCCTACAACCGCGAAGAGCTGATGGAGATTCTCTCGCGCGGGCTTGATCTGTCTCCTGTGCACGAGTGCCTCCTCGAAGAGTCGGTGCTCGGATGGAAAGAGTACGAGCTGGAGGTTGTCCGCGACCTGAAAGACAACGTTGTGATCATCTGCTCCATCGAGAACTTCGATCCGATGGGAGTCCACACCGGCGACTCCATCACAGTCGCCCCGGCGCAGACACTCACCGACCGCGAGTATCAGTGCATGCGCGACGCAGCGATTGCTGTTATTCGCGAGATTGGTGTGGAGACTGGCGGCAGCAATGTGCAGTTCGCGGTCAATCCTCTCAACGGTCGGATGACAGTCATCGAGATGAACCCGCGTGTCTCGCGTTCGTCCGCCCTAGCCTCGAAGGCCACGGGCTTTCCCATTGCGAAGATCGCAGCGCGTCTCGCTGTGGGCTACACACTTGATGAGTTGCAGAACGACATTACGAAGGCCACGCCAGCCTGCTTTGAGCCGACCATCGACTACGTTGTGGTGAAGATTCCCAAGTGGCAATTCGAAAAGTTCCCTGGCTCAAACGAGACCCTTGGGCCGCAGATGAAGTCCGTGGGCGAAGTGATGGCAATTGGCCGAACCTTCAAAGAAGCGCTCATGAAAGCTGTGCGCTCCCTGGAAACTGGCAAGAAGGGCACAGCCGATTCCATCGAGCCGAGACGGCTGACACAGCGCCTGGTGACGCCGAGTCCTGACCGGCTTCCGTATCTTCGATACGCATTTGATAACGGCATGAGCGTGCGCGAAGCCGCCCGCCTCACTGGCATGGACCCATGGTTCCTGTACCAGATGAAGACTATCGCCGACGAACTCAAGAGCGTATCCGCAACCTCACTCGGTGCGATCGATGGCTTCAACCTTCTTTCCGCAAAGCGCATGGGTCTTTCCGACGAGCGGCTTGCCGCAGCGTTTGGTCTGGAAGGAAGAGATGCTGCTGCGCAGATACGGCTGCGCCGCGATGAACTCGGCGTCAAGCCCGTGTACAAGCTGGTGGACACCTGTGCGGCGGAGTTTGAAAGCTTCACTCCTTACCTCTACTCCTGTTACGACGAGGAGGACGAAGCAATGCCCACCGGCAAGAAGAAGATCATCATTCTTGGCTCCGGGCCAAATCGTATTGGGCAGGGCATTGAATTCGATTACTGCTGCTGCCACGCCGCGTTCGCGCTGCGCGAAGACGGCTACGAAACCATTATGGTGAACTGCAACCCAGAGACTGTATCTACGGACTACGACACCAGCGATCGTCTTTACTTCGAACCATTGACGTTCGAGGACGTACTCGCCGTTTATGAGCACGAGGCTTCCGGCGGTGCCGACATTGGCATGATTGTGCAGTTCGGCGGACAAACACCGCTGAACCTCGCGCTGCCGCTGAAAGCAGCCGGTGTGCCCATCATCGGAACTTCTCCGGAATCCATTGACCTCGCGGAAGATCGAAAGCGGTTCGGAAAGCTGATCGAAGAGCTCGAGATTCCGCAGCCGCCTGGTGCCATTGCGACGAATGTTGAGGAAGCAGTTGCTGGTGCTCAGCGAGTTGAGTATCCCGTGCTGGTTCGACCCTCGTACGTGCTCGGCGGACGCGCCATGGTGATCGCATACGATGAGGCCGCTGTGCGGCAATACATGTCTACTGCAATTGAGTACTCGCAGGAACGCCCGGTGCTGATCGACCACTTCCTTGAAGACGCGCAGGAAGTCGACGTCGATGCCCTCTGCGACGGCAAGGACGTCGTCATCGCCGGCATCATGCAACACATCGAGGAAGCCGGTGTGCATTCTGGCGACTCATCCTGTGTCCTGCCCGCCGTGGATCTTTCGAAAGAAGTGCTGGATACGATTCGGGCATACACGCGAAAACTCGCGCTCGCTTTGAAGGTAATTGGCCTCGTGAACCTACAGTTCGCCATTCAGCGCGGGAAGGTCTTCGTCATCGAGGTGAATCCTCGCGCGTCGCGGACGGTTCCGTATGTGTCCAAAGCAACGGGAGTACAGCTGGCAAAGATAGCTTCCCGCCTGATGACCGGGCGCACACTGCGCGAGCTGCTGCCCCAGACCGTCGAGAGTGGCCTGGATCTTCCGACGGGCGAACATTATTTCGTGAAGTCTCCCGTGTTCCCCTGGGCGAAATTTCAGGGCGTTGATCCGGTTCTTGGGCCGGAGATGCGTTCTACGGGCGAGGTAATGGGCATCGCAACGACATTCGGCGAGGCCTTCGCGAAAGCACAAACTGCTGCTGGTCTTCATCTGCCTCAAAAGGGGACTGTGTTCTTCAGCGTCAATGATCATGACAAAACGAATCTCAACGCGCTTGCACGGCGCTTCGTGGACATGGGCTTCCGCTTGGTTGCGACTCACGGTACGGCAGAGACGCTGGAAGAGGCAGGTCTACAGGTGGAGCGAATCTACAAAGTGAATGAAGGCCGGCCGAACGTCGTCGATCTTATCAAGGGGGATCGCATTCAACTGGTCGTGAACACACCTCGCGGTCAGGAACGGGTGTTCGATGAGCAGGCTATCCGTCGTGCCGCGGTGATTGCTCGGGTGCCAACAATCACAACGATGGCTGCTGCTTTCGCCGCTGCCGATGGCGTTGAGGCGTTGCAAACTGGTGAGCATCACGTCTGCTCACTACAGGAACTCCATGCATCGCGCGCTGGTGCCGCGCCCGTAAGTTGAATCCGGCGCGGGAAGATGAAGAAGAAACTCCGTCATGCCTGTGATGGGTTTCCTGCTGCTGACATCGCAGAATAACTATCAGTGATTGAGTGCGGTGCGAGCTCCAATCGCATAGCCGAACATCGAGAGCGGTACCCAGGCACCGATTGCGAGCCCGTTGCCTGCCAGAAGTCCGCTTCCATTTTCGATAGAGAAGAAAGTGCGCTGTAGCCGATAAAAGATGTGGCCCGCGCAGTCGTCGCAGAGCCCGTTGCCGGTGGGAAGGTCAATGACCCAGACGCACGCGACGGCAAAGATCAAGAGACCGGAAATCCAGACATAGGTGGCAATCTCATCGCCCTGCCGATTTGCGACGGTGTAGCCGACCATCAAGGGCAGAACGAAAGCTAATAGCGTGCCCAGCAACTTCGGTGTTGTGCCGTTGGGATCGGGATTGAACAGCCCGATCAGCACAATCATGGCGACCAGCGTCCCTAACGCGAAAAGTGTGTGCAGGAAGAACCAAAGTGCCTCATGGCCAAGCAGGCCCGCAGACTTACCCTGGGAAACTCCAATGTCTTCTGGCATAAGTGGTTTGAGTGTACGTGACAGGCCTAAACTAGTGAAGACCTATGTTGATTGATGGGATTCATGTACCACTGGCCGTGCCTTTTTACCGTGACGGAGGACTCTACCTTCGTAAGCTGGAGCACAACGTTCGGCGCTATTCGCTAGGCCCCGTACATGGGCTCGTCGCCCTTGCTCCGGGTGGGGAGGCATCGGCCACCTCAGATGCTGAGGCAGCAGAGATGCTGCAAGCCGTTGGAGAAACGGCTGCGCGCGAGAAAGTGCTTGTGGCGGGCATCGAGCGCGACAGTGTGTACGGCGCTCTGGCCCTGGCTGAGGTAGCAGAAAAGGCGGCCTTCGACGCGCTGCTCGTCGCAGCGCCTCGAAACTGGCAGAACCTAATTCGATCCGGCGATCATTCCTCGTTGACACTGTTCTTCCGCTCGGTCGCCGATGCCGCTTCACTGCCCGTGCTGCTTTGGAGCGACAACGCAGACGGCGGATTTGAGCTGCCGCCGAACATGATTGGCGATCTGGCGAGCCACTCGAACATCACAGGCATTTACACCACAAATCTCACAGTGGGGAGACATGCGGAGATCGCGGCGGTTGTATCCCAACGGCGTGAAGTCGAGGTCACAACACTATTCGCTCCTGTAACGCGCCGCATGAAGCGGCAGCAAGCGAACGGAGCAGCGACGTTTGTTTCTGCAGATGCACTAGGCGGAGGAATCGCAGTCGCCACTGCTCCACCTCTGCCATCACTGAAGACGCGAACGAAAATGGTCAATTTTCAGATTATGGCCGCGGGGCGTACCAACAGCATGGTCTCGCTTCTGGAGGCTGGTGTCGCAGGTGCGATGCCATGTCTCGCAACATGCGCTCCGCAGGCATGCTATGAACCGTTTGCGGCGTTCAAAGACGGTGATCCGGTTCTTGCGGTCGAGAAAGCTGCAAGGCTTGAGGCTGCCGACACACTGACATCAGAATTGGGCATCGCTGCGGTCAAATATGGCTGCGACCTCAACGGCTATTTCGGCGGCCTTCCGCGGCTACCGCGCCTGCCCCTGAATGCAAACGAACGCTCCCGAGTCGAATCTGCTTTACGCGAACTGAAGAATTAGCTTCGCTGCTAGCGACGCACCGAAGCTCCATTGAGAGCAGTCAATTTCGTGCGGGCCTGTGCGGCTTCCGGAGAATTGGGGAAACGTTGGATGAGCGCGCGGTATTCGCGGATACCGTCATCTCGCTGCTTCAACGCGATCAGTGCCTCTCCTTTGTGGAGGTGGGCCGCCGGAATCTTCGCATTGTCCGGGTAGTGCTCAATGACTCGGTCGTAATTCTTTACCGCGATGCTTGGCTTGTTGTTCTTTACCGCGATCTCGCCCATGTAGAAGTAGCCGTTGCCGGACAAGTTGTCGTCAGGAAAAGCTTTGATCAGATCTCCAAACTCAGACGTTGCAAGCGGGTAGTTCCCCGCCATGTAGTCGCTGTAAGCGGTCCTGTAGAGTGCCTGCGGCGACGGTCCACTTGACGCTTGTGGCTGGCCGGTTGGCGCAGCGGAGGCGGTCGCATTGTCGCCGGGTGCTTCGCTCGCGTTCGCCGGGGCAGGCTGTGAAGATGGTATAGCGCTTCCTGCCGGCGCTGGCATATTCGCGAGTGTGCCGTTCGTGGTCTGAATTTGGCCTTGTACGTCGCCGAGCGTCTTTTCCATGCGCCCGAACCGGGCCTTTAGCTCATCAAGGGAATCATTCAGTGCTTGCACCTGTCCGGAAAGTTGTTCAGTGTTTTTTGCAGCCGCGTCCTGCTGGTTCTGCATGCGCAGTTCGAGCCCATTTACTGCCACTGACATCTTGTTGATCGTGTCGGTGGACTGTTGCACCAGATCCTTCAACACGCCCATGCGCTCATCGTTCGACTGCTGCAGCCGCGCTATGGCATCCTGCAACTGCTGGATTTGCGTTTGCAGCTGCACCATGTCCTTGTTGATGGCGTGAGCCTCTAGTGGAACCAGGCCTGTGAGGAGCATGGCCACGCTGGCAAATCGAACGAAGCGTGATTGAGTCATCGGAATGTTCCTCCTTGCAGTGCCGTCACCGTACCGGAAGGCCGCACCCTGCGCAGCCCTCACAATTTACCGATCCAGTTGGAACTGTGCGCGACGGTTCTGTTGATAGCAACTCTCATCTTCTTCGCTGCAGAACTGGCGCTCTTTGCCATAGCTGATCGTGCGTACGCGTGTGGCCGCTACACCGGCGCTGACCAGAGCCGTCTTCGCGGCGTTGGCGCGATTTTCGCCGAGCGTTAGGTTGTATTCGGCTGAGCCGCGCTCGTCACAATAACCACCGACGGTCACCTTGGTGGCCGGATGTGCGTTGAGGTAGCGAGCCGCGGCTTCGACGGACGCTTGCGCATCGGGACGAACATCAAAGCTGTCGTAATCAAAGAACACATCCTGCACATTGGCATGGAACTCTGCGTCCGAGCCCATGTCACCGTCGCCGCCGGTGCCCGCGGGAGCGGTAGGTACCGTGCCGACGCGCACGGTCACGCGGACGTTAGCATCGGTCGTGCCGCCGTCGCCTCGGGCGACAAGATGAAAATTTGTCGAGTTCGATGGGGAAACGGTTTGGGTGCCGTTTACGTTCACCTGCCCAATGCCGTCGATGCTCACAGCGGTTGCGTCCGTGGTGCGCCAATTCAAAACGACGGATTGACCCAGCTCGATGACCAACGGATCAGCTGTGATGGTTGCTGTTGGAGCGGTCGTCGTCGCAGCCGGCGCGTTTGCATTTTGCGGCTGTAAGGGTGCCGACTTCTTATGGCAACCTGTAATACTGAGCAGCGCCATTGCGATCGCTAGTGGGAGGGTGAGTTGGCGTTTCGTTTCGATCGAGATCATCGTGTCTGTTCCTTGTTTTCGGTCATTATGTTCGCCATGAATGCATTGGACCATCTCAGTTGAACTATGTGGAAGTACTCAGCGCCAACTCCAGTTCGGCATATCGCCGCCCGAGCTTGTAAGCGCCCGCTTGTTCGAGCCGTCCGCGTTCATGGTCATGATGCGAGTGTGTGCGCCACGTCCGTCGGGAGAGTTTGCGAAAACGATATGCCGTCCATCTGGTGACCATGACGGAAAATCACAGCGGCCACCGTCGTGGGTAAGCTGAATCCACTTCTTTGAAGCGATTTCCATGACGTAGATGTCCTGTCCGCCAGGTGCGCCCGGTCCGTACTTGCGATCCCACGCGAAGGTTACAAATTGCCCATTCGGAGACCACGAAGGCGACGTTGCGTAGCCACCATCGGTCAACCGCTGCACGCCGGAACCGTCGGCATCCATGATGTAAAGCTGCGGAAGGCCGGAGCGCCCGCTTATCCAGGCGATCTGAGCACCGGTGCGCGGGTTCCAAACAGGCGACACGTCTGGTCCGCGAAAGCTGGTGATTTTGTGCGCGGCGCTTCCATCCGCGTTAGACACCCAGATGTCGGGATCGCCACCGCGGGATGACGAATACGCGACATGCTGGCCGTCCGGCGCCCACGCAGGAGAGACGTTAGTTCCGCCGGCACCCGCGAAGTTCACTTGGCGTCCCAGCAAGAGGGAATACATCTTGATCTCGAAGCCTTCATGCGTCAGCGAGCTGAAGGCGAGGCGGCTGTTGTCGGGCGAGACACGCGGAGAAAGAGAGATCGATCCGAGATGCGTGATGGCATGTTGGTTCGCACCGTCATAATCCATCTCCCAAATTTCTTTGCCGCCATCGCCGATCTTTACGTAATAGATCTTTGTTTCCGCAATACCGGGAATGCCACCGCCCAGCCGGGAAATAATTTCGTCCGCGAAGCGATGCGCGATCTGGCGGGCACTGTCGTCACTGCCGTCTTCGTTGTACTGCTTTGCGAAAATTTGCGGGAACTGTGTGTTGTGCGTGTCATCAAGAAATCCATTGACGACAAGCCTGTTGTCCTGCACGGTGAGATTGCCAAACGCGACCATCGATGCGTTCCCAGGCGCTCCTGACCACTGCGCGATGCTCAGCTCCGCTTGGAAGCCTGGCATGGATTGCGGGTTCATCGCTTTCGAAACCATGTCGAAGATGCCGGCGTTTGAAAGATCGTTGAACAGTGTTGCGTCGAAAGTGCGTTTGTACGGCGCAGTCTTTGGATCAGCGCTGCTCGCTTTGAAGTCAGCTACGGCAATGCGAATCCGATCAGAATCGCCACGGTTTGTCTCCAGGTGGAACCAATCCTGTGACTTAGCCGCTGGCGCACTCAGAACAAATGCCGTAACGCAACCGGCAACAAACTTTGCGCCCTTGCGGGCCAGAGACAAGCGAAACTTCATATCTTCCTTATGGTAGACGTTCCAAGCGCACGCCGGCGCTAAGAGCGACCGGAGTGGTAATCAAACTTGTACTCGATTGTGATGCGGTCGCCTTCCGGAAGAGCGCCGAAGCTGTCGATGCGTTGAATGGTGTGCATTGCCGCGCCATCGAGAGACGATGAGCCACTTGCATTCTCTAACTTCAGATTCGCTACGGAGCCGTCACGCAGGATGTCGAAGACAACAACCGCGCTCTTGTTTAACGCGCTGTGACCGTCAATGTCCTGCTCGAAGTAGTTGTTCTGCACCTTGTTCGCGACGATGCGGAGATAGTAGGCGTAGCGAGTTCCGAATGTCTTGCTCTGAATCGTCAACGTGCCTGCGCCGTTCTTCATCTGCACGGCAGACTGCGGCAGCTGCGGCGCTGCGTCGCCAGCGGCAGCTTTGGGTGTCGGCGGCGTCGGTTGAGGGTGCTTCGGCGGTGCCTCAGTAGGTGTAGGAGCTGTCTTGAGCGGCGGCTTCTCGGAAGTCCTCGCTTTGATGAGAACGTCCGTCGGCTTTGGTGGAGGCGCAGCTTTCTCTTTCGGCGTAGCCTCCGGCACCTTGCTCTCGTCCTCGGATGCCAGCACAGCCTTCTCGACAGGGGGCGCTTTGGGCGGTAACGGAATCGCCGAGACGAGCGAGGCCTGAATCGCGCCTACCGTCGACGTATCCTCGCCCCAGTCTTTCCGATGGGATTGAGAATAAAGTGCCACCAGCACCAAGGCCCCAATCAGAGCGACATGAAGCACCACCGCGCCAGTCATTCCGCCGGCGAAGCCGTCGTCCATCCTCTCCGGGTTGCTGCGGGCTGATGCCATGTCTGCTTCGACGTTCTCGCGGTGAGGTTAGCGCTGTATAGGCTGCGTGACGATGCTGATGTTGCTGATACCCGCCTGCTTCACCGCGTCCATCACAGACGCGAAAGCGCCAAACGGCACCTTCTGGTCAGCGCGAACATAGACAACGCGCTTCGCGTTCGCTGGAGCGCTTCCGAGCACGCCAGGCAGATCATGGATGTTTACGGGTTTGTCCTGTACGAACACATTTTGTTCCTTGTCGATCGTGACCACGGTGTGCTCTTCGGTAAGTTGATTCACCGTCCTTGTTTGCGGAACAGCAACCTCAACGCCGCTCTGCAGTACTGGAGCTGTGACCATAAAGATCAGCAACAGCACAAGAACGACGTCTACGAGCGGGGTGATGTTGATATCGGCAAGCGCGGTGTTTGTGTGTCCGCGTGATGAAAAGGCCATGGCTAAAAGGACCTCCGGTACTCATCTCGCGCGGGCTGTGCCGGCGGCGTCACAAGCGCTGCGTCTTCGATGCCATTCAGGAGTTCGCGTCCAAAATCGTCCATGCGCGAACCAAATTCACGTAGCCGCGCGGTGAGTTGGTTGTAGCCCATAACAGCCGGTACAGCCACCACAAGGCCGGCAGCTGTTGTAATGAGCGCTTCGCTGATGCCTGGAGCAACCGCACGTAGCGTCGCCGCGCCAGCCGTCCCGAGACCGTGAAAGGCGTCGATAATGCCCATCACTGTCCCGAACAGGCCTACGAACGGAGCGACCTGTGCGATCGTTGCGAGCCAGGTCATGCGGCTTTCCATCACGGTGAGCGACTCACTCGCGGCGGTCATCGCCGCACGTTCGAGCGCCTGAGGATTTGGCGGAACGCCGCGCCGACCGCTCTGCCGGTGGTATTCGTCATGGATCTCCTGGAACACCGCTACCAACGGGCTTGGCCTGAATTGCTCGGCGACCGCGGCGATTTCGCTCAGGCGGCCGGACTTCCGGAACGCGCGAACGAATCGTTTGCCCTGTGTTTGTGCAGCGCTGAATGAGCGCCATTTGCTGATCATGATCGCCCAAGAAAACACGCTCATGCCCAGCAGTATGAGCAGGACTGCCATCGCCATCGGCCCGCTGTTGTGAATCATGTCTCCGAGCGCGGAGGAATGTGCCGGAGCCACCGGCGGAAGTGGCGTTGTGCCTACGGGCGTGGCGTCCTGCAGGAGGAGTGCGAAAAGAAGCAAGTTCATCACTGCTAAGTGTATCGAGATAGGGAATCGGGTGTGTTGCAGAGGTGTCGAGACTGGTGCGCTTCTGCGCCGGTGGCGCGCGGCGGAGGCTCATCTAGTCGCCTGCTATTCTCGTCGAAGACGAAACACCCATGCTGCTGGAACTGCGCGCCGAAAATTACGCGGTGATCGACCACGCCGTAGCCGCTTTTGGTCCGGGTTTGAACCTGCTGACCGGCGAAACCGGCGCAGGAAAATCAATCCTGATCGACGCGCTCGTGCTCCTGCTCGGCGGGAAGGCTTCCAGTGACATGGTGCGCTACGGTGCAGAGCGCGCCGTCGTTGCCTGTGTCTTCGACTCGACTCCCGGCGCCGAAGCCATTCTAGAAAAGAACGGCATAGATCCTGAAGGCGACGAAATTCTGCTCAGACGTGAAATCGGCGCCAATGGCAAAGGCCGCGTCTTCATCAACAATCAGCCCGCCACCGTCGGTGTACTGCGAGCGCTCGCACCGGAGCTTGCCCTGGTTCACGCACAATCGGAAACACTGGTCGCCTTCGATGCGCCACAGCAGCGACTTCTGCTTGACCGCTACGGCAACATCAGCTCTGAAAAAATTCAGAAGGCCTACGATGCTTGGAAAAAGTTAAAGCAAGAGATCGCCGGGATGCAGGGTGCGGAGCAGGATCGCCTTCGACTTGCCGATCTGTGGAGCTTTCAGGCAAAGGAAATCGAAGACGCTGGCATTCAGGATGCTGAGGAAGACATACGGCTTGATGCCGAACGCAAGATTCTGGCTAACGCAGAGCGGATACTGACCGGCGCAAATGCGGCGCAAGACCTTCTTTACGAAGGAGAGACCTCAGTCGAATCGTTACTGGCAACCGCTCTGCGACACGTGGAAGATCTGGCTAGATTTGACCTGCGTTTCATCGAGACGGTGCAGCAGTTGGCAGCAGCCAAAGCAGGTATAGAAGATGCGGCTTCGACTGTCCGCGACCTTTCGGGTGCAATCTCCGCCTCACCGGAGCGGCTGGAGGAAATCGACGACCGGCTGGCAATGCTGCAGCGACTAAAACGAAAATATGGGCATTCGCTCGAGGAGGTGATCGCTTTTGGGGAAGATGTACATGCGAAGCTCTCAGAACTGGAGGGACGCGACGCTCGCCTCGCCGCCTTGGAAGGAGATCTTGCCGCAGCCGCTACGCTCTATCGGGAATTGTCAGATGGGCTTAGTGGCCAGCGAGCCGCAGTCGCAACGAAGCTGGGAAAAGCCGCGGAGGAGCAGATCAATGAGCTCGCCATGAAAGTCAGCTTTCGCGCGTCCATTTCCTCGAACACTGACGAAACGAACTGGAGCAGCGCCGGGTGGGACAGTGTGGAATTCCAGATTGCGACGAACCCCGGCGAGCCTCTCAAGCCGCTTACTGAAATTGCCTCAGGTGGTGAAATGAGCCGCGTGATGCTTGCCCTAAAGGTGTCCGTGGAGGAAGGCGCACCGGGCGCGGGCAGGCGTAAGCGTGCTGCCCTCCCAAGAACGCTTGTGTTCGACGAAATTGATATAGGCATTGGCGGTCGCGCCGCAGAAGCCGTCGGACAGAAGCTAAAGGCCCTCTCGCAAACGCAGCAGGTTATCTGCATCACGCATCTACCTCAGATCGCCGCCTTCGCCGATCAGCACTTTCTTATCGAGAAGTCCGAGCGCGGTGGACGTACTCAGACCGGCGTCCGAAAGATGGAGCGCAAGGAGCGTGTGGAGGAACTCGCCCGGATGCTTTCCGGTGCGAACCTGACGGACACATCGCTGCGGCATGCCGAGCAGATGCTGGTGAGTGCCGCGGGCCGTTAGGGCAACCCCGGCGATGTCGAAGCATGTCCAACATCCTGTCTACTTGGAGATTTCACCATGTCAGAACCGAAGAAGTGCGCAAACGAAAACTGTAGTTGTGTCTGCTCGGATGGGAAGAAGTACTGCTCACAGTTTTGTGAGGACGCAAAAGGTACACAGACACTCTCCTGCGATTGTCCGCATCAGAGTTGCGCGGGCCATCTCTAGACCTACGGAGCGACTTCTTCTACCCAGGCACTTGAGATTGTTCCAGCCAAGTACCTTTTGAGCATGAACTAGGTTTTTGGCCTTGTCTTGCCAGCCTGCGAATGCGCACAGTTTGCGGTGCAGATTTGGGACCTTCCTAAGGCAATCGGGTATACTTGAAAGGTGAGCCTTTCTATCGCTGAACCCGTTCGAACCACCCCATCCGCAGCTAGTGAGAACGCCACAAAACGCATTCTGTTGTTGAAGCCGCGAGGTTTCTGCGCAGGCGTTGTTCGCGCCGTAGATATCGTGAAGATTGCGCTTGAAACCTTTGGCGCGCCGATCTACGTGCGCAAAGAGATCGTCCACAACAGCTATGTGGTGGATGATCTCCGTCAAAAAGGTGCCATCTTCGTTGACGATCTGGAGGACGTTCCAGAGGGAAAGCGAGTCATCTACTCTGCTCATGGCGTTTCTCCCGCAGTTCGCGAGCGGGCAAAAGAGCGCGGCCTGAAAGTGATTGACGCGACCTGCCCACTGGTCACGAAAGTTCACGTTGAAGCAATTAAGTTTGCAAAGCAGGGGTATTCCCTGGTGCTGGTTGGCCACCGTGACCATGAAGAAGTTGAAGGGACGCAAGGCGAAGCACCGGATGTGACTCAGGTCGTTTCCACCGTCGAAGAGGTGGCAGCATTGCGGGTTCCTGACCCGAACAAGGTTGCATATTTGACCCAGACGACGCTATCGCTCGACGAGGCGAAGTACATGATCGAGGCCTTGAAGAAGAGGTTTCCCAACATCGTTGGGCCGCATGCGCAAGACATCTGCTACGCCACGGAAAACCGTCAAACTGCCGTCAAAAATGTCGCGCACGGCGCAGATGTTGTTCTGGTTGTGGGTTCGCGCAACTCGTCGAACTCCAATCGCCTCGTGGAAGTCTCTCAGAATTTAGGTACAAACTCTTATCTCATCGATAAAGCAGAGGACATCCGTCCGGAGTGGCTGGAGGATGTGGCAACGGTCGCAATTACTGCTGGAGCGTCTGCTCCAGAAGTTCTCGTGCAGGACGTTGTTCTCTTTCTTCAGGGTAAGGGGTACGGTTCGGTCGAGGAGGTGGAAGTGATGCCTGAAAACGTGCGCTTTGGCCTCCCACCAGAGATCGTGCAGGCGATCGCGGCAGCACCGCAGTCAAGTCGACCTTCAGCTTAGCGACCTTCAACCTCAACTGAGCCGTTTTCATACTGCATTCATCGAATCAGTGGTTGCTCAGGCTGAGCCGTTTGCTTGAACTTCCGAGGCAGAGAACAACCGATACGCATGAGTTCATCCCCTAGCAATCCGACCGGCCAAGCCACAAAACAGCCCCGCTTTGGGCGGCTTGATCTGGCGATGGAACGCGTCACAGAGTGCATTAGCGGGTCAGTGGCTTGGCTGCTCGGGCAGCAGCACGAAGACGGCTATTGGTGTGGTGAGCTCGAGGCAGACTCGATGCTCGAAGCCGACTATATCTTTATGCACACGCTGCTGGGAACCGGGGATCGCGGGAAGATGGAGCGCGCGATCAACGAGATTCTGCGGCATCAGAATGCGGATGGCGGGTGGAGCATTTACTCGAATGGTCCATCGAATATCACG
>CAJCIP010000075.1 GCA_903970445.1 Verrucomicrobia bacterium Tous-C9LFEB
CGGGAATGCTTGCAGGATCAGGCATACAGATATGCTCCGCGCTTTAAAAACGTTAGAGGTCAGCCTTGTCGTTCGACCAGTTGAGAATGCCCTTTTTCCATACATAGAAGAGCCCAACCGCAACAAATCCTAGGTACACGAGCATTTCCCAGAAGCCAAAATAGCGTGAGCCGGTGATGGCCGGAAGGCGGCGAAAGATCACTGCCCAGGGCAGCATGAAGACAGCTTCGACGTCGAACAGGATGAACAGCATGGCAACCATGTAGAAGCGGACCGAGAAGCGTCCGCGCGCGTCGCCCACCGGGTCCATACCGCACTCATAGGCGCCGAGTTTGACTTTGTTGCGCTTGTGCTTGCCGATGAAATACGAGCCGGCCACCATGCCGCCCGCCATGCCGATGGCCACGAGGATCTGAAGCGCGAGCGGGACGTATTGCCATATGTAAGGTGTCGCGGAAGTCTGCATAGACAAGTTTGAGTGTAGGAGTGTGCTCGTGGGGGGTCAAGAAGAGGGCGGCCGACACAGGCTTGTACGTTCATGAGATGCGAGCGCGAACGGCTACACTGGGCCCATACCAAACTGAATAGGAAGCATACGCATGGCAGCACATCAAAAACGCGCTCTTGTCACCGGCGGCGCAGGGCTCATTGGATCGCACATCGTCGACTTGCTCATCCGTGAAGGGTGGACAGTGCGCATTCTGGACAATCTGGAGCCGAACACACACAGACACGGTAAGCCCGCCTGGGTGAATCCTAAGGCGGAGTTTGTGCAGGGCGAGGTGCAGGACTACGGCACGATGCGGGCGGCGTTGGAAGATATCGACGTGGTTTGGCATGAAGCGGCGTACGGCGGCTACATGCCGGAGATGGCGAAATATGTTCTGGTGAACAGCTTCGGGACTGCGCAGCTGCTGGAGATCATCCGCGACCACAAGCTTCCGGTGAAGAAGGTAATCGTGGCGAGTTCGCAGGCGGTGTACAGCGAGGGAGCGGCGCTCTGCCCAGAGCATGGACACGTTGTCCCGCTGATTCGGCCTGTGGAGCAGCTTCGTGCCGGTGACTTCGACGTGCATTGTCCGGCCTGCGGCGAGGCGACGACGAGCATTGCCACGCCGGAAAGCACTCCGGGCGGGGGCGAGACGGTGTATGCGCTAACGAAGGTGGACCAAGAGAAGCTGGTGCTGCTGTGGGGCAAGCAGACCGGGATACCCACTGTCGCATTGCGTTATTCCTGCACGTACGGACCGCGCCAGTCACTGTTCAATCCCTATACCGGGGTAATTGCGATTTTCTGCACCCGGCTGCTGAATGGAAAGCCGCCCGTGATGTACGAGGACGGCGGCCAGACGCGCGACCTTTGCTTTGTGGAAGACATCGCGAGAGCAAACCTGCTGGTGGCGGAGACGGACAAGCTGGACGGGCTGCCGGTCAACGTAGGCAGCGGCCGGGCTACGAGCGTGCGGGACCTGGCCGGGATTATCGCTAAAGGGCTGGGGCTGGGAATAGAGCCTTTGGCGCGGGGAGAGTTTCGGCCGGGCGAGATCCGGTCATTGATTTCTGACATCTCGCGTATTCGAACGATCGGGTACGAGCCACAGGTGACGCTGGAACAGGGGATCGCTCGGTACCTGGAATGGATCGCCACGCAGGGCCCAATCACCGACTATTTCGGTGAAATTGAGGCTGGTCTGCGGACCAAGGGGATCGTGCAAAGTGTTCAAAGCTGATTATCAGGGCTTAGCTACTTTCCTTTTCGATCTCACATCTGATATCAATGCTGGCGCGCCGTAAATCGCTCGGCATTGGCGCACAGAAGGTGTCGTGATGACAGGAACAGGGCGGCAATGGGACTGGTCGGTTGCCGGATGGCAGACCACAAGCGCAGACCCGAAGCCGGTAACGAACGTGTCCACCGAGCGCCAGGGGCTGGCGAAAGAAAATGCGACGGCGCGGACACGCGCTGCCGAAGACGTGAAAAATTAGGAATTTCTGGCTTCACATAGAAGCAGGAAGGCCGCCTAAGGTAGGCGGCCTTTTCACGTTGGTATCTTCGCGCTAGTCTCGGTTGCCGGTGACCAAACGCAGCAGGAACGTGAGGATGACAGCGCCCACTGTGGCAATGACGATGCTGATGATAAGGCCGTGATCGCCCACACCCCCAAGTCCAAGGTGAGAAGAAAGAAAGCCGCCGATCATGGCGCCCACCAGGCCGACAATCATGTCTACGAAGAATCCGAAACCGGAACCCTTCATGATCTTCCCTGTAAGCCAACCTGCGATAACGCCGATGATGATCCACGCGATAATTCCGTGACCCATAGATTCCTCCTAAGTGTTTGTTTGAAATGTGGCCCAATGCTTTTCAGCCGTTGGATGCAAGCGGAGCCGCCGACGCCGGACGCGCGGCGTAATTTATCGTGGGGGCCGTTGATATGATGAGCGGATGAGCAGTTCACAGAAAAAGAAAGCTCTGACATTTCAGGAGCTTCTTTTTACGCTGCAGACCTTCTGGGCGGCGCACGGTTGCGTTCTGCAGCAGCCGTACGATCTTGAGGTTGGCGCGGGAACCATGTCACCCGATACGTTTCTGCGCGTTCTTGGGCCAAAGCCGATCAATATCGCCTACGCGCAGCCCTCTCGCCGGCCAGCGGACGGAAGGTACGGAGAGAATCCGAACCGGCTGTTTCGTCACACGCAGTTACAAGTAATTCTGAAGCCGCCACCGGAACGGGTGCAGGAACTTTACCTGGAGTCGTTGGTGGCGATCGGCATTGATCTCCGCGAACACGACATCAAGTTCGAGGAAGACAACTGGGAGTGGCCGGTGGGCGGGGCCTGGGGTGTTGGGTGGCAGGTGATGCTCGATGGCCAGGAAATCACGCAGTTCACCTATTTCCAGCAGTGCGGCGGCCTCGATCTGGACCCCATCTCAGGGGAGATTACCTACGGATTGGAGCGTATTGCGCAGTTCCTGCAGGATGTCGATTCGATCTATGAGATCGTGTGGTCGCGAGATCCGGTGACCGGAGCAGAGCGAACCTACGGTGATGTTCGGCTGCATGAAGAGCAGCAGTTTTCTGCCTACAGCTTCGATTACGCGGACGTGTCGAAGCTTTGGCAGCACCTGAATCTTTATGAAGAGGAATGCAAAGACCTGCTCGCCAGGGCGAAGACAACACTCGTGGAAGAGGGTGCTGACCCGTTGGCGGTGCTGCGGTTTCCCACGATGGGAGCCTACGAGCTGGCATTGAAGTGTTCGCACACGTTCAATCTGCTGGATGCGCGCGGAGCTATTTCGGTGACGGAGCGTGTTGGCGTGATGGGGCGCATCCGCAATTTGATTGTCGGTGTGGCCAAGGTGTACGCGGAGCAGGGCCGCTTGAAGGACGCAACTGCAAGAGCGGCCTCAGCCGTTTGAAAGATAAGGAATGATGGCGGACTTTCTCTTAGAGATCGGTTTGGAAGAAGTACCCGCGCGCATGCTGCCGGGTGCGCAAGCAGAGCTGCTCCGGCGCACGGTGGCTCTGTTAGGCCGCGAGGGTTTGTTGGAAGAGGGCGCGACGCTGGAGAGTGATCGCGTGGTTTCGTACTCAACGCCGCGTCGACTTGCCGTACTTGTGCGCGGTGTTCGCGAACAGCAGGCGGACCTCACCGAAGAAGTGACCGGCCCAGCAGTGAAGATCGCGTTCAGAGATGGGCAGCCAACTCCTGCGGCAGAAGCTTTCGCACGCAAGGCGGGTATAGCTGTCGCTGAGTTGAAGATCATCACTACGCCAAAGGGCGAGTATCTTGCGGCTTCGAGCGTGAAGAAAGGACGCAGCGCAAGTGAGGTGCTCGCGTCTGAGCTGCCGAAGGAAATCGGCGCTATTTATTGGGCGAAGAACATGTACTGGCGTCGGGGCAAGCCTGAGCGTTTTGTGCGGCCTGTTTTGTGGCTTGTTTGTCTGCTCGGTGACGCTGTAGTGCCGGTCGAGTTTGCCGGGAAGATTGCAGCACGCGCGACCTACGGACACCGTGTGCTCTCGACAGGCGAGCCGTTTGAGATCGTCGCGCCGGACAGCTATGCGGCGCAACTCGAAGGCGAGTACGTCCTTGTTGATATAGAGGCGCGGCGGCATAGGATTCGCAAGGGCCTTGATCGTGCGACACGTGCAGTTGTTGGAGCACATTGGCGTGAAGACGAGGCGTTAGTTGACGCCGTTACCCACCTGACAGAGTGGCCTGATGTCCTGCTGGGGAACTTCGCGCCTGAATATCTGGATCTGCCTGAAGAAGTCCTCGTCACGGTCATGCGTGATCACCAGAAGTACTTTGCGGTGGATGACAGCTTGGGCAAGCTGGCGCCGCACTTCCTCACCGTGCTCAATATTGAGCTCAGCCCCGAAAATGAGTCGACTATCCGGCAAGGGAATGAGCGTGTTTTGCGCGCTCGCTTCAACGACGCACGTTTCTTCTGGGAGTTTGATCAACGTGTTCCGTTGCGCGAGCGCGCGACACTGCTGGACAACATCACTTTCCAGAAGGATCTCGGCAGCTACGGGCAAAAAAAGGAGCGGGTTCGAGCCGTTGCGGCGAAGCTGGTCGCATCTGCTAACGCGCGCGGTGCTGCTGCGAATGTTGAAGCGGTGGATGAGGCTGCGCTGCTGGCCAAGACAGATCTCACGACGGAGCTTGTAAAAGAGTTCACGGAACTGCAGGGAGTGATCGGCGGCCTTTACGCACGTTCTCAGGGCGCGAATGCAACCGTCTCGGATGCGATCTACGACCAATATCTGCCGGCGAGTTCCGACGATGCGATCCCGCGGACTGTGGAAGGCTCCTTGCTCGGGCTCGCAGACAGGATCGATACGCTCGCCGGCATGTTTGGACTCGGCATGGAGCCGACGGGGTCGAAGGATCCTTTTGCGCTTCGCCGTGCGGCCAATGCTGTCGTGCGAATTCTCGCGGAATCGTCGGTTCACTTGATGCTGAGTGAAGTGATTTCCGCAGCCGCTGCTTCGGAGAGCGTTGCCACACGGCTTCGTCTGTTCTTCGAAGAACGCATCGCATTTTATCTGCGAGAGGTTCGGGGTCAAGCGTACGACGTGGTGAACGCAGTCATGATCTCCGGCAGCGATGACTTGCCTGATTTGCTGGCAAGGGCAGAAGCAGTGAGCGCTGTTCGAGACGGTCAGGACTTTGTCGCGGTGAGCGCCGCGTTCAAGCGAATGAGGAACATTCTGCAGCAAGCTTTGGACAAGCACCTTGAGATGGGCTCGGAAGTGCGGGCGCATTTGCTAGTTGAGTCCTCGGAGATTGCGCTAGCCGCGCGTTCAGCGGAACTTGTCAGGCGAGTAGACGCTCTTCGTGGAGACGCGAACTACATCTCGGCGCTGGAGGAGATTGCAACGTTGCGTCCGTATGTCGATGCTTTTTTCAATGCGGTGATGGTCATGACTCCGGAAGAGGAACTCCGCGGAAACCGACTTGCCTTGCTCGGAAGAATGGTCGCGGATTTCTCGCGCGTAGCGGACTTCTCCGAGATTGTGACCGCCGGCTAATTCACACGTTGCAAACGTGCGACGAGCTTTTCCGCGAGTGGCTCACCGCTTTCGGTCCAAAGCAAGCGGCTGGAAATGCCAGAATGCTTCTCCACCGAAAGCGTGAAGGCAAGCAGCTTCTCAACGTTTTGGCGTACGTGCTCCGCAGCATCTGCGTCAATCTCTTCATCGTCCTGGCCCTCGAACGTCCATGGTGTATCCAGGCCGAAATCGACGCGTATCTGACCGTTTTGCTCGTAGCTATTGTGGTCGAAGTCGGGGCCAAAGCCGCAGATGCGGACGCGTGCCGGTTCGAGTCGCCACGCTGTATCCAGGCAGGACGCGCTGTCTGCTTCCGGCGTCCACAGCATCCAGCGCATCTCGAATTCGTAGGCCATGTCGTCGTGCAGCTGCTCGGTCGCTTCGGCGACGGCGTTCTCGATGATCGAACCCTCGGTATCGGCTGATTGCTGAGCGCGATCATCGTTAACGTAGATGCGCTGGTAGGTAGGCGACTCCGTCCAGTCAATCGGATAGACGCTTGCTGCAGCAACACGTCCCAGCGTGCTGTTTGTCTGGCCGTCCTTTGCGATCAAGGCAAACTGACGCAGAACAGATGTAAGCGCGGCCGGAAGTGAAGCAAGACGAAAATTCGGGAACCAGAGACTCAGGTAAAGCTGATCGGCCATACGCATATTGTAGGGTGCTGTACTTGGCCGGGCCACGTCATACGAGTGAGAAGATAGCTCTAGTGAAGGGTTCAATCGATAAGCTGCGGTGGGCGCTGGCGGGCGGTTCGCTCTTTCTGCTGCTATTGCTGATTGCGGTAGTTGGATACGGTCGATATAGGGCCGCCAGTCTTTGGAAGAACCGGCTGGCCGGGCTTGGTGTTCACCTTGAGCAGACCACCGACAACGTGACGTATTCGCAGACGATCCAGGGTCGTACGGTGTTCACGCTCCGTGCTGGTAAAGCTGTCCAGCACAAAGACGGGAAGACAATTCTGCACAATGTGCAACTGACGTTGTATGGAAAGAAGGACGGTAGCGAAGACCACATCTACGGCTCAGAGTTTGAGTACGACGATAAGAGTGGTGTCGCCAGGGCACTCGGCGATGTAGAGATGGACCTGCGCGCACCTGGTTCCCTGACGAAACCCGCAAGGTCGCAGGGTGCCGGAAAGATGGGCGCCGCCGTCGATCAGCACGACATTCACGTGCGAACGAGCGGGCTGACCTATGTTCGTAAGCTTGGAGTAGCAGCGACGGACCAGCCTGTCATGTTCAGCTACGCAGGTCTGCAATGCGCGGCGAAGGGCGCTGAGTTCAACTCCGGAGAGGGAATCATCCATCTCCTCGCGAATGTCCAGCTTCAGGGCGTGTTTCGCGGTAAGCAGGTGATATTGCACGCGGCGAAGGCTGACCTGAATCACACGACAGATTCCATCGCGCTGGCGGAGCCCGATGTGCAGAGTGGAGATGAGAAGGCTCGCGCGACGAATGCGGTGTTGAATCTGCGGCACGATGGCTCTGTCGAAACAGCTCATGCGGAAGGTACCGTCGTTCTGCAAAAGCTGACGCGCCAGATCAAAGCCGCACGTCTGGATGGCAGCTTGACCAGCGACAACGTGCCGCAGCGTGCGAGCCTGACAGGCGGCGTAGTGCTTGTGGATACGAATGCAGCCAAGCCAATGCGTGGTTCGGCGGGCCGCCTTGATGGAGTCTTCGACGCATCCGGTGCGCCCATGAAGTGGACCGCCAGTGGCGGTGCACAGCTCACGACCTCACTGCGTGATGATTCTGGGCAGACGCTTTCGCGCTCATTGAAGGGCAATCAGATCGTGGCCGCGATGAAGCCGGGGGGAAAGACAAGGTCGAAAGACGACTTGTCAGACATTCATGTCGTAGGTCAGGCGCATGCCTCTGCGGAAGCTGCCGCCATAGGAGGAACAAGGACAACGCAGATTGACGGCGATGATCTGAGAGCTTTCTTTACCCGGGCGGACGGAGCTTCTCCGACATTGCAAAGCGTTGTCGGCACAGGCGAGACGCGTTTGCAGCAGGACGCGCCCGGAGGCGCGCAGCAGATCAGCACGGGAGATAGCTTGCACATAAGTTTCAGGCCGGACAAAAACAAGCGGGGTGAGCTGCAGGTCGCGACCGCAACGCAGGATGGCGATGTGAGGGTGAGAAGCCGGGCGGCTGCGAAGAGCAACGGGGCCAAGTCTCCTGAACCCGTTTCCGCGAGCGCAGATCACTCCAGCTATGACGGAGGGACGGAGGCGCTTACGCTTATGGGAAGCGCGCGGTTCTCGCAGGGCAACACACTCATCACGGCGAGTTCCTTGGTTATCAACCAACGAACCGGCGATAGTGACGCGAAGGGGAACGTGCTCGCGACACTCGCACCGGCTGATGGGCGCACAGGCGTGGAAGCGACCCACTTACATGCAGATCGCGCGCATCTGGTACGGGATACGCAGGTTGGGCTGTTCTACGGAAGCGATGCAACTCCGGCGAGGCTCTGGCAAGGAGCTTCGCAGGTGGAGGCGGCCACTATCACCCTGGATGGAAAGAAGCACTCGTTGGCGGCGCGACCTGCAGTGGCGGGGGGGAGCGTGCGCGCTGTGTTCGGCGCCGCTGCAGGCGGCAAGTCAGCGAGTGTTGCCTCGGCTCACGATCCTCAGATAGAGCGGGTTGTAGCGAACAGCATGGACTACGATGACGTGTCACATGTGGCGACATTTACCGGCAATCTCCACGCGCAGGGAGCAACGGGCCAAGTGCAAGCAGAACATGCGCAGATGTATTTCCTTGCTAAACCGAAAGCTGACTCACCTGCGGCGACGTCTTCTGCTGGCTTCGGCAATGCTCCCTCCATGGGCGGATCGTTGGAGAAGGCCGTGGTTTCGGGAAACGTGCATCTTAGCCAGCCTGGGAAGACTGGTAGGGGTGACAAACTGGTTTACACGGCCTCAGACTCAACGTTCGTTCTGACTGGAAGTCCCGGGCATCCTCCCCAGATTGTTGATGCGGAGCGAGGCAGCGTTACGGGCGCAACGCTGCGATTCAGGTCGGGTGATAATGCTGTGGAGGTCTCGGGCTCGAACGCCGCGGCTGACGATCACGTCCGGGTGCATACGGAAACGGGAGCAAGACAGTAAATCCGCATGAGAATTCTGGCGACCGATGAGATAGGAAAGAGCTACGGCGGCCGGCAGGTAGTGCGTGGTGTCAGCCTGCAAATCCACCAGGGCGAAGTCGTTGGCTTGCTCGGTCCCAATGGGGCCGGGAAGACAACCAGCTTCTACATGATCGTTGGCCTCATCCGACCTGACGCCGGGCAGATACTGGCCGATGGCAAAGACATTACGCAAACACCAATGTATTTGCGGGCACGGGAGCACGGCATCAGCTACCTACCGCAGGAGCCTTCGATTTTCCGCAAGCTTACGGTCGAGGAAAACATTCTTGCCGTGCTGGAGCTTCAGCACGACACCTGGGAAGCGCGGCGTAAAGCCAGCGAAAGCCTCATTTCGAAGCTGAACCTTGACCATGTGCGGAAGACGCGGGGCTATGCGCTCTCAGGTGGAGAGCGGCGTCGCGTGGAGATCGCGCGCTGCCTTGCGATCCGTCCGGCGTTCATTCTGCTCGACGAGCCATTTTCCGGTATTGACCCCATCGCCGTGCTGGAGCTGCAGGAGATCATTCATGACCTGAAAGCCAGCGGTATCGGCATTCTGATCACGGATCACAACGTGCGTGAAACGCTGAGCGTGACGGACCGTGCCTACATCATCAACGAGGGACGCATCTTCCGCACAGGCACCCCGGGTGAACTCGGGCGTGACCCGGAAGTGAAGCGTGTGTATCTCGGCGAGGGATTTTCTTTCGGAAATGTCTGAGTTATCACGGATGATAAACCGTTCGTCGGGTGCGGCCTATCGCAGCGGAGAACGCGAGTACACTGAGCCAAGACGCGATGTGCTGTCATTGCGTGCTAAGCATGGTCGAAGTCGCAGCGGAGGTCGCCAGGTAGCAAGTTGCTGTTGCAGCCCAGACTGAATGTGAAGGTGGCACAGCGCCAGGTGCTCACGCCCGGCCTGGTGCAGATGGTGAGTGTCCTTGCGCTCAATAAACTTGAGCTGAAGGACATGCTGAACAATGAAATGGTCGAGAACCCTGTGCTCGAGGAGTTGGAGTTTTCCTCCGAGACCCTGGAAGAACGCACGGGCCGCGAAGGCGACCAGGAACGCAGCGCCGAGGAAGTGGCGAGCGCGCCGGAGAAAGCAGAAAAAGACCCTTTCGACGAGATCGATTTCGGAAGTTATTTCCAAGACTATCTGGATCCCGGGTTCCGTACCTCATCGAGTTTCGAGGACTACGACAAACCTTCCTTTGAGCACTTCCTTGCGCAGCCCAGCACGCTGACGGATCACCTGATCTGGCAGCTCGGGTCCATGCCACTCGCAAACAATGTGCGTACGGCGGTGGAGTTGTTGATTGGTAATTTGAATGAAGATGGTTACCTTACAGCGTCGGACGAGGAACTGGAAGCTTCTCTACTGGAAGCCCTGAACGGCAATGAACTCCTCTCGGCTGAGCAGCGTTCAGCTCTACTCCTGCAGGCTCGGCACGTGCTCGCGCAGCTTGATCCTTCGGGCCTGGGTGCGCGCGACCTGCGCGAATGCCTGATGTTGCAGATCGATGCGCAACGTAGGAATGGCCTCGACACAGATGAAACTTTATTTAGCACGCTGAAGCTGATCGTCGATCAACATCTCCCATTGCTACAGAAGAAGGACATGCGCGAACTGACGCGTGTTTGCAAGCAAGACGCAGAGCACGTGGCTGAAGCGGTGGAGCTGCTGCGGCGGTTGGACCCTAGGCCCGGCCAACGCTATAACCAGTCTGCGACGCAGCTGATTGAGCCTGATGTGGCTTTCGTGAAACGCGACGATGTTTATGTCGTTGTGATGAATGAAGAAGACCTGCCTGCGCTGCGTTTGAACAACAGCTATCGCAAGATGCTGCGCAACAAAGGCACAGAGCAGGACGTGAAGGAATACGTGAAGGAGCGCTACCGGTCAGCGATTCAGCTGCTGCGAAATATCGAGCAGCGCAAGAACACGATTGTTCGTACCTGCGAGGCGATTGTGCGGCGGCAGAGTGAGTTCCTTGAAGAAGGCGTGTCAGCGTTGAAGCCGATGATGATCAAGGAAGTGGCTGAAGAAATTGGCGTGCATCCTTCGACAGTGAGCAGGGCAGTCGCCAACAAGTATGTGCACACACCTCAGGGAGTGTATGAGCTGCGGTTCTTTTTCTCGGAGGCGGTCAATGGTCCTGAAGGCGGTGACTTGCCGCTCCTCCTGCTGAAGCGAAAAGTGAAGAAGCTGATTGAGGAAGAAGACTCGCGCAAGCCGTTCACGGACGAGGCGCTGGCGGCAGAGTTGCAACGGCAGGGGATCCAGGTCACGCGCAGGACCGTTGCTAAATATCGTGAGGATATGCAGATTCCCAGCACACACCAACGTCGTGTACGCTGACGGCATCTGAAACCTGATGGCAGCGGTCGCGGGCTATCGCACGACGAAGGGGCAGCTCATGAATGTTGAGTACACCGGTCGACAGACCGTAGTCACGGCGAAATTGAAAGCGCAGTCTGAAGCAGGACTTGCGCGTGTGGAGAAGGTTGCGAATCGCTGTACAAGCGCTCACGTCATCCTGACAGAAGATAAATATCGCATGATTGCTGAAGTTACTGTGCAGTGTCGGGGCGAGCAGCTGGTAGCGAAGTGCGAGTCAACAGAAATGGAAACCGCGCTCCATGACGCCTTGCAAAAGGTTGAAATACAGGCCGTTAAACATAAAGACAAGTTCGCGACTGTGCGCGATCACCCGAAGGCGATACCAGCTCCCGACGCTATCTAAGTAGCTCAAACGCGTGTACAAACGCTCTCGGTTTGAGGGCGTTTGCGTTTGCCCGTCGATGGGAACGAGGAGCGGTGCTAGGATGCAGCCATGGCCCCGCGAAAGAAGCGTTCAGCGAAGGCAATAGCGGGGCAGGAAGGCTCCGGCCGGGAGCTGATTATCGTTACGGGGATGTCAGGCGCGGGCAAGCTTTCCACGTTGAAGGCGCTTGAGGATCTGGGCTATTACTCCGTAGACAATCTTCCGATGGAGCTGCTTCCGCGCTTTGCGGACTTGGTTCTCAAGTCCGGCGACATTGCTCACGCGGCGCTTGGCGTCGATGTGCGGGAGGGCAGTCGACTGGATCGCTTTCCGGCGATTCTGAAGCAGGTTCGCAAGGTCATCGCAACGCGAGTATTGTTCCTGGAGGCAAGCCAGGAAATCTTGGTGCGCCGGTTTTCAGAAACGCGTCGGCCTCATCCATTAGGGCGTAAGGAGACGGTTAGCCGGTCCGTAAAGACAGAACAAAAGCACCTGGACTCCATTCGCAACGTTGCTGACATCATCCTCGATACGACCAAGTTCACCGTTCATGACTTGCGTGCGCACATCAATGCGCAATTCGAACGAGAAGGCGACGGAACTGGGCAGAACCTCACCATTTCTGTGATGAGCTTTGGTTTCAAGAACGGTGTTCCTGCTGATGCCGATCTCGTATTCGACGTGCGCTTCTTGCCAAATCCACATTTCATACCGGAGTTTCGTAAGCTGACTGGGAAGCATCCGAAAGTCGCGAAGTATGTTCGTCAATTTCCGCAGACCAAGGAATTTCTGGATAAGACCGCAGACCTTCTGACTTTCCTATTGCCGCACTACATCATGGAAGGTAAGAGCTATTTGACCGTTGGTATCGGCTGCACCGGAGGACAGCACCGTTCCGTGATGATCACGGAGGAGCTGAAGAAGCGGCTTGGGGCAGCAGGGTATCGAGTGAAAGCGGCGCACCGTGACATGCCGAGGGCTTCGCGCTCCAGCACGCGCGAGTAGAATTGCGCGAGGAGTTCCTTGTACGTATGCGACGGCGCACGCATGAATAAGATTCTGCGACTTCTGCACTACATGCGACCGTACGCGCTGTATTCCGTGGCAGCGTTTCTGCTCATGGCTGTTGTCGGGGCGCTTGCCAGTTTTCGCGTTCTCCTCATCAAGCCCATTCTGGACAACGTCCTAAACGCGGGCGTCTCACCCAAACGGATCTTAGTTTTCAGGATTCCCGGAACCATTCACGTCATCGATCTGCAAGGATTGCTCCCGCATCACTTTCACAATTCGTGGACGGTTGTTGCGGTCGCGCTCGTCGGCTCCGCCATTGTGAAATCTGTTTGCGATTACACTGGCACGCTGCTCGCAAATCGAGCAGGTTTCGGCATGATGAATGATCTGCGCAACGACCTTTACGATGCTCTGCTGCGACGCTCTGCAGCGTTCTTTCACCGGCACACCACAGGCACGCTGACATCTACGTTGATCAACGATGTCGAACGCGTGCAGTCGGCAATGGCGACGGTGATGAGCGACTTCCTCCAGCAGATTTTCACGCTGATTTTCATGATCGTCACGGTGATCCTCGTGGGAGGAAGACTCGCCTGGGTACTTCTGCTGTTTGTGCCAGTGATCATCTCCTCTGCAAGGAGGATCGGTCGAAGTGTTCGCCGCACCACGCGGCGCGGGCAAGACAAGCTGGCTGAAATCCAAAACATCGTCGTCGAGACCATCACAGGCAACAGCATCGTGAAAGCCTTCGGCATGGAGATGTGGGAGCAGACGCGCTTTCGCAGGGCGGCGCAACGCTTGCTGACTGCGAACATGCGTTCGGTAGCTGTGCAGTCGATCTCGTCCCCGCTCATGGATGCGCTAGGCGCCGTCGCCATCGCGCTTTTGTTACTTCTGGGCCGGGAGCGTATTAAGCATGGCGATACAGCGGGTATGTTTGCAACGTTTGTTGTGGCGGTGATTGCGCTCTATGATCCTGTTCGCAAAATGCCTATCTACTACAACGCATTTCAACAGGCAATCGGGGCGAGTGAGGAGATTTTCCGCTTTGTGGATGCACAGGACGAAGTGCGTGAACGCAAGAAGGCGATCGCCGTGCGGGGCTTCGACAAAGCGATCGAGTTCAAAAATGTGTGCTTCAGCTATGAACGACAAGGTGAGTCTACCGAGGTGCTCCATGATGTTTCGCTCACGATCCATCGCGGGGAAGTTGTGGCACTGGTTGGGCCGAGCGGCGCGGGTAAGTCGACCCTGGTTAATCTCTTGCCGCGTTTTTATGACGTAACGGCTGGAACGATTCTGCTGGACGGACGTGACATCCGCGACGTGTCTTTGCAGTCGCTGCGGAAGCAGATTGGGAAGGTGACGCAGGAAACGACGCTCTTCAACGATACGGTCCGGAACAACATCGCATACGGTCAACCGGATGTTCCGTTGGCACGCATTCATGAAGCCGCACGGATGGCGCTGGCGCATGACTTCATCGAGCGCATGCCGGAAGGCTACAACACAGTTATCGGCGAGCGCGGTTTGCGGCTTTCAGGTGGCGAGCGGCAAAGGTTAGCAATCGCGCGGGCTATTTTGAAGAACGCGCCGATTCTGGTGCTTGATGAAGCAACTTCCGCATTGGACACGGAAAGCGAAGCGGCGGTTCAGGCAGCACTCAGCAATCTGATGAAGGACCGCACCGTCCTGGTCATTGCGCATCGCATGTCCACTGTTCGCAACGCAGACCGCATTGCGGTCATTGAACATGGACGCATCACCGAGCTAGGTTCGCACGAAGAGCTGCTAGAAAAAGGTGGTATGTATAGCAGACTCTATAACCTTCAGTTCGGCGATGACGAAATATCCGGTGCTGCATAGCGTGCACTCATCATATAGGTTGGCCGCGAGCGTTGAAGGTATCGCATGACGGTAAACTGTCAAGAAATTAGTAGAGCGTATGGCAGGAATCTTATTCATCATTTCGGCGCCCAGCGGTTCCGGTAAATCGACCCTTGTCTCTGAGGTGCGGCGCCTTGTCGAAGGCCTGGATTTCTCTATCTCCTACACGACGCGCGAGCCGCGCGGGTCGGAAGAAGACGGGCGCGAGTATCACTTCACCACGCGCGATAACTTCGAACGAATGATCGATGCCGGTGAGTTTTTGGAGTGGGCAGAGGTCTTTGGGAACCTCTACGGCACAGCCGGTTCGGCATTGCAGCGCGCGGCAGACCAGGGAAAGGATCTATTGCTGGATATTGACGTGCAAGGCGCTCTGCAGGTGATGCGCAAGGCCCCCGACGCTGTCTCATTATTTATTCTTCCGCCCAGTCCGCAGGTGTTGGAGACGCGCTTGCGCAATCGCAGCCAGGCGGAAGGCGTCGTGCAGGAAGATGTCATCGGACGCAGATTGTCTCGGGCACGCGATGAGATGGAGCGTCTATCGGATTACAAGTATGCGCTGGTGAACGATCAACTTGATTTGGCCGCTTCAGAGATGCGTGCCATTGTGTTGAAGGAGCGAGGCGAAGACGGTAGCTCTGCGAAGATCGCGTCGCAATGCCTTACGACTCCCAAGTCGCCACGCCTGCAAGCCGCGCTCAAGAGCTTCGACATCCTGCCCTAGAACGTACGAAAGTTTTCACTTTCGCGACCCGCGTGCGAATGCGGAGACTAAGATAGGAGCATTCCTCAGGAGGCAATATGTCTGCGAATGATGCTTCACAGAACAAGTACAGCCTGGTGAAGGGTGCAGCGCGGCGTGCACGGCAATTACAGTCGGGAGCGCCGCCGCTTGGTGTCTCCAACTCGATGAAGGCCTGCAGGGTTGCAACAGATGAAGTTCGCAGCGGCAAGGTGACCTACTGCCTCAGCGCAAAAAAGCCGCAGCCTCCCGCAGCGTCGTAATTTTCCGATGGATGTGACACCGCAGCATATCCGAGCGTACGTGGACTATCTCCGCGACATGGGCATCTACGACCTATATCAGCGTGAAAGCCCGGGAACCGTGCTGACACCGGAACTGCGGGAGATATTCCTTGCTGCGGTTACGCCGAAAGAGCCTGTAGCTCAGTCTGCGCGCGCCGCTGCTCAACTCACGGCACAAAGAACGACTGTACCGACGCCCTCTCGGCCACCTGCACCGGCAAGCTCAAAGCCACTACTTGATCAGCGTTCGTCGCCGGCTGCTCCGCCGATGAACTATTTCGATATCGAGCCGCAGACCGAGCTCCCAGCATCTTTAGCGAGTCCCATGCCAACTCCTGTTTCCTTTGACAAACTGGCGCCACTCCCGGTGGACATCATTCCCCCAAGTGGGCGCGCTGCCGCGCTTGAATCTTTGCGGGCCGAAATTGGCGACTGCACGCGTTGTCCTTTGGCTTACGCGGGCAGGCACACGATTGTGTTTGCCGACGGCGACCCGAATGCAAAGCTGATGTTTGTCGGCGAGGGACCAGGTGCGGATGAGGACGCCAGTGGCTTGCCCTTCGTCGGCAAGGCCGGGCAACTGCTGAATAACATGATCGCCGCGATGGGTCTACAGCGCGAGCAGGTCTACATCGCAAATATTGTGAAATGCCGCCCGCCAGCGAATCGCGTTCCCGAGCCGCTTGAAGCGAACACCTGTTCACAGTTTCTGGTGCGACAGATCGACATTGTGCGTCCGCAAGTGATCGTGGCGCTGGGCTCGACAGCAGCTACGTATTTGCTCGGTGTGAAGCAGTCTTTGTCTTCGTTACGTGGCCGATGGCACAGCACGCGCGGAGCAAAGCTCGTCGTGACGTATCATCCAGCGTTCTTGTTACGGGATCCCCGGCAAAAGGGTGAAGCGTGGAAGGACCTACAGATGGTTATGGCAGAGCTTGGATTGAAGCAGGTTAAAAAGCAGTAGATGGCATGCGAAGGGCAAGCAGAGTGTGTCCTGCCCTCTTTGTTCAGCGCTAAGCCTAGCTGTTGTCGTTGCTGAAGCCACCGAAGTCAGATGCGTCGTCGTTGCTGCTGACTTCGTCGCCGGTATTGTTGTCGTCACTGCTCGAATTTTCGCTGTCCGTGTCTGCAAACTTCGATGGTTCTGCCCCGTCGCTTCGGCTTGCATCGTTCGATGGGTTGTAGAAGCTGCTGTCCTCATGAGTTGGGGTTGTGTCGGCAAGGCCACGGTCGTGATCCGATTTCCAGGAATCATCCTGACCTCGATGCTCCTCATGAGCTTCTTGTTCCTCGCGCCGCTCGTGGTTTTCGTAGCCGTGAACCACGGATTCGACAGCACCTATCGCCAGCGCACCCGCCGCAGCGCCTGCTACCATCCCGCCCACTCCACCCAACATGTTGCCGCCGGGTTGCGACCATCCGCCACCAGATGGATAGCCTGAAGCGGGTACGCCGGCGGGCATGTAGACAGCGGGCGAATTTACGGCGACGGGATAGGCGGGCTGTCCGTAGCCCGGTTGTGGGTAAGGAGCCTGTTGCGGATAACCCGAGGGCGCAACTGGCGGCCCGTAGCCCTGCTGGGGGCTGGGCTGGTTGGGGTACTGCGCTCCGCCATAACCCGGCTGTGGGTAAACGCTCTGCGGCGGATAGAGCTGTGGCTGACCGGGATAGGGCTGGGCGTACCCCGGATATTGAGGTGCAGGGTTAGCGTTCGCTCCGGGCAGATTAGCGTTTACTGCTTGGTATCCCGCGGAGCCAAGTGGCTGTCCTGGCGTGGACGGTATAGCGCTCGGAGCCGGCATTGGTGCCTGCGTTATTGGCTGACCATACGCCGGCTGTTGGGGATAGTAATTTTGCTGCGGTGGAGCAGGGTTTCCTGAACCGAAGATGCTCTCGAGAAAACCCGGTTGCTGCGGCGGGGGCGGCGGCTGCACCTGCCAGTACTGTTGCATTTGGGGAGCCTGCTGCATTTGTGCCTGGAGGGCTTCGAGTTGAATTCCCTGTGCGACGGCAGCTTGTGCCAGCAGATAAAACGCGTCAGGCGCATCGCGGAGACCCTGGTGGATCCGCTGCGCGAGTTCCGGATCGACCGTGTCGCGCCTTTGACGGATGCGCTCTACGAGCCCATCGGCGATGCGTTGTTCTTGCGGGTTCATGCTCCTGATCCTCCATGCAATGAACACAGCAGCACCGTGTTCGCGCTGCGTTTCGAGTGCTGCACGGATGATACTCGCTCCATATCGCTGATGCTCCGTTCAAACGGTTGGTGCGTGCGAGGGTCTCTGCTAAACTGTGACTCGCTGCAGAGCGAGCACACCGCCAGGTGACGGTCACTTTGCATGGTGGGGGGCTGTAGCTCAGCTGGGAGAGCGCCTCGTTCGCAACGAGGAGGTCAGCGGTTCGATCCCGCTCAGCTCCACCAAGACATACTGATGTGGGGCGGCAACGTTCAGGCGTCTTGAGCCTCCAGCTTTCGGTTCTTTCTATCCGCTCCGTCGTCATTTTCTTGTTCTGCTGGTTTCGCTCCTGCGTCGGTCATAAATTGTGCGCTGAGGGCACCAGCACAGGAAAGCAGAACCGAGAGCCAAATGATGCGCCTAAAGCCAAAAACAAAAGCCTGTTGGACTGCATTTCTTACCGCAGGATTATTTGTTGGAATTGCAGCGAGTTGCGCTCGTTGGCTCTTGATGGCGTTTCGCTCAGCCGCCTGAAGCGGTAATTGGTCCAGCCGGCGATCAAGGTCGTGATGGAAGGCGATCAGCAGCACATATCCAAACACGGCAACACCAAGTAATCCCGCGAGACGGGAAAACGCGTTGTTTACGCCGGAGGCCACTCCCGCCTGTTTGACGGGCACCGCGTTCATCGCCGCAGTCGTGAGTGGAGCGACGCTAATCGCCATGCCGAGCCCGAGCACAGTGACCGCAGGAAAAAATGTCGTCCAATAAGAACCGCCGACTCCAGGCCGTGACGCCAGCGCGAAGCCGGCCGCTGCGACGAGCGGCCCAACCGTAAGTGGAAGTCGTGGACCGTATCTGCCAATCAGTTCACCAGACCAACGAGATAGAAGGAACAGCAAAGCAATCAATGGCAGCAGAGCCGCGCCGGCCTGTGTTGCGGTGTAGTGCTGCACCTGAATCAAGTCAAGCGGGAAGAAAAACAGCAGGCCGCTCAACGCTGTGTAGAGAAACAAGGTCAGCAGATTAGCGGAAGAGAATGTTGCTGATCGAAATAATCCGAGCGGAAGCATGGGCGCACTTTTTCTCCGCTCGGTAAGAACCAGAAGAACGAGCGCCAGCGTTCCCGTAAGGGCCGTTAAAATGCCGGCCTTGCCGGCGTTTTGACCTTCTATCAAGGCAAACGTGATGCCGCCGAGACCGAGTGTTGCCAGGAGTGCGCCTGACCAGTCGAGGTCACCCGTCATCTCCGGATTGCGGCTTTCAGGAACGCGCCATGAGCTGATGACAAGCACTGCCGCTGCGATCGGCAGGTTGATGAAGAAGACCCACCGCCAGGAGGTGTGATCGACGAGCCAACCACCGAGAATGGGACCGACCGCGGCTGTCAGCGCACTGCAACCTGACCAGATTCCGATTGCCTTGCCGCGTGTCTCTACGGGGAATGTTGCGCTGATGAGCGCGAGGCTGCCGGGCACCAGCAGCGCAGCTCCGAAGCCCTGGAGTCCCCGCGCGACAATCAGCGAGTGAACGGATTGTGCCAGCCCGCACCATGCCGAACCAGCCGCGAACAACGCAACGCCGGAAGTGTAAACAACGCGGCGACCGTAAATGTCACCAAGCGACCCACCAACGAGCAAGAGGGAAGCCAGGAACAGCGCGTACGCTTCGACAATCCATTGCATCTGAGTTGCCGTTGCGTGGAAGGCGGCCTGCAACGCAGGGAGTGCGACGTTCACCACCGTGCCATCAATGAAGGCCATGCTTGAGCCAAGGATCGTGGCTACGAGAACCCAGGTGCCAACCGCTCGCGTCGATGTGCGTGGGCCCTGTGAGTTAGCTGTCGTGCTTTCGTTTTCAGAGGAGATTGGCACCGGCAGGTCTGATGATACCGTTCGCCGGCGGCCTTCAACGCATCGGGCAACATCGTTCTGGGAGCGAAGGGAATACCATTTGTTGCAATCAACAGATGCCAAGGTTGTGTTCAGCAGCTTAGACTCACGAGATGCAACGCTTCTTCCTGCTTTTCAAACGACCTTTGGGGATGATCGTCGTGAACGCGACATGCGCCGTAAGCGGCGCAGTTCAGGACGATGTGAACTGCCTCAGCAGACGCTTCCTGACGGTCTACGATTTGCAAGCCGCACTCGAGTCTGCACAACTGCTTACGGCGGAGATGAGACGTGCAATCGAGCATTTGCATGAGACGGAACAGTCGTTTGTAGAGGTGGATCGTGAAGCATGCGTAAAGCTGAGCATGCTTATGGAGAGCTAGCTCAACGCGGACCTTGGAAAGGATCAAGAGGGGGCGTCAGCCTCGTTAGCGGCACCACACCAGATCCAACTTGCGCGAGACGCTTGTACCGCAAGGCTTAGAAGCCACGACCGGATTTGATCTTGAACAGGCGATTGCGATTCGGCGCTTTTGGGCGGCGGTCGAGATGCTTCTCGAGCTCAAGGTCTCCAACTGCATTCGTCGCCGCTCCTACCCAGGCGCCGCACTCTTCGCATTCCAGAAGTAGGGTATTGTCCTGGGCGAAGGCCTTTAGCGAGGCAATAGTTGGATAGCCCCGGTGCTCGATTCCTGTCTTAGCTGGCATCAACCTGAGCGTACCAGCTTTCGCTCGTTGAACCGTGATTCTCTTTTCCTCGCAAATTCAGCATGTCACGCCTGCGGGAGGTGGGCTCAAGTAGAGAGTGATCAAATTAAGACATTTTAAGACGTTCTTTGCGGCCCTACAGGAATGCATGTACTCGTTGCGAGTTGGTATGCAGCTGAATCGAAACGTCACAAGCAGTTCACTGCCGTTGCAAAGATGGCGCAGGATCTTATTTCACGGCCATTCGCACAACTTGCATCTCAATAGGAACGATATCGGTCAAGGAGATGAATGGAGCCTTTACAGCAGGATGAACTTCGGAAAATAGATGCATACTGGCGCGCATGCAACTATCTCGCGGGCTCCATGATTTATCTTCGCGCAAACCCCTTGTTACGAGGACCCCTGAAGCCTGAACACATCAAGCGGCGGCTTCTCGGGCATTGGGGTACCGACCCCGGCCAGAGCTTCGTTTGGGTGCACCTAAACCGGCTCATCAAGCAGTACGACCTCAACGTAATGTATGTGGCTGGTCCTGGTCATGGAGCTCCGGCGACCCTTGCGAATGGCTATCTTGAAGGTCACTACTCTGAAATCTATCCTGATCGCAGCCGGGATGAAGCAGGCATGTTGCGCCTCTTTCAGATGTTCAGTTTTCCTGGCGGACTTGGTAGTCATTGCACTCCAGAAACACCTGGATCGATACACGAGGGCGGCGAGCTCGGCTACAGCCTTTCGCATGCGTTTGGCGCCGCGTTCGACAATCCTGATCTCATCGTGACCTGCGTTGTCGGCGATGGGGAGGCCGAAACAGGCCCGCTGGCGACATCCTGGCATAGCAACAAGTTCCTCAATCCTGTGCGCGACGGAGCAGTTCTTCCCGTCCTGCACCTGAACGGTTACAAGATCGCGAACCCCACAATCTTTGCGCGGCTGGATCACGATGAAATCGACAGCTTATTTCGTGGCTATGGGTATACGCCACACTTTGTAGAAGGTGACGACCCTGCGGCCATGCACGTGGTCATGGCACATGTTTTGGAAGAATGCATCCTGGAAATCCGTGCAATTCAGGAACGCGCTCGCAAGAATGACGCATCGAAAGCCGAACGTCCTCGCTGGCCGATGATTGTGCTCCGCACTCCGAAGGGCTGGACTGGGCCGAAAGAAGTTCATGGCCACAAAGTAGAAGGCTTCTGGCGAGCACATCAGATTCCGGTGACTGACCCCCTGACCGATCCAGGCAGCCTTGCGATTGTGGAGAGCTGGCTGCGCAGCTACAAGCCCGAAGTTCTCTTTGATGAGCATGGCACGTTGGTTGCGGAACTTCAGGCGATGGCGCCGGAAGGGACTCGACGGATCACTGCGAATCCTCATGCGAACGGCGGCAACCTAACAGTTCCTTTAGACCTTCCGCGCTTCGCCGATTACGCCGTGACGTTTGACAAGCCAGCTACGAATTACGCCTCTCCGACCGGAACAACGGCAAAGTTCCTGCGCGATGTGATGGCGCGGAACATGGACCGCTTCCGTGTCTTTGGTCCCGACGAAACCGCTTCCAACAAGTTGGATGGAATCTACGCAGCGTCGCCCAAGACATGGATGGAACCAATCGAAGAGATCGATGCCGATGGAACTGAGATCGCGCATGATGGACGCGTAATGGAGATGCTCTCAGAACACACGCTTGAAGGATGGTTTGAAGGATACGTGCTCACAGGGAGGCACGGTCTGCTTTCCAGCTACGAGGCTTTCATTCACATCATCGACAGCATGTTTAATCAACATGCGAAATGGCTTGAGAAATCCAAGAAGGAGCTGGACTGGAGAGCACCCGTCCCATCCGTCAACATCCTCATCTCTTCACTGGTGTGGCGACAGGATCACAACGGCTTTTCGCACCAGGATCCCGGCTTCCTCGATATCGTGACGAACAAGAGTCCGGAGGTGACACGGATCTATCTTCCACCGGACGCGAACTGCCTACTCTCCGTGACAGATCACTGCCTCCGGTCCCGCGATTACATAAACGTCATCGTCTCCGACAAGCAAGAACATCTTGTTTATCTCGACATGGAAACCGCCGTCCGGCACTGCACGAAAGGAATCGGCATTTGGGATTGGCTGAGTTCGGATCTTGGCAGTGAGCCGGACGTCGTCATGGCCTGCGCTGGAGACATTCCAACGATGGAAGCTGTGGCGGCTGTCGCAATCCTGCGGGATAAGTTCCCGGATCTAAAAGTCAGGTTCGTCAATGTTGTAGACCTTTTCAAGTTGATGCCTGAGACGATGCACCCGCATGGATTGAGCGATGAAGACTTCGACTCGCTGTTCACAGTGAACAAGCCTGTGATCTTCAACTTCCACGCGTACGCAGCGCTCGTTCACAAGCTGACCTACAAGCGTAAGAACCACGAGAACCTGCATGTGCATGGCTACAGTGAGAAGGGAAACATCGATACTCCGCTTGAGCTCGCCATGTTGAATGGGATTGACCGCTTTACTCTGTGCATTGACGTGATTGAGCGAGTGCCGCAGCTTCAGGCCACCGCCTCTCACGTGAAAGAGTGGCTCAAGGAGCAAATCATTGAGCATCGCAGGTATGCCTTCACGGAAGGCATTGATAGGCCTGAAATCAGCAACTGGGTGTGGCCGGAAGGTGTGCCGCAAACGAAGGGCATGTGATGGCGGAACAAGGTTCGATCCTGGTCTTCAACAGTGGTAGCTCTTCTCTTAAGTTGGGATTGTTCACTGAGGTAGAAGGAGTTTTGAAACCGTTGTGCGAAGGTGAGGCCGACGGTATTGGCCGAGCATCGGGAAAACTCGAGCTGAAGGACGCGGACGGCCAGACCTTGTTGCGACAAGAGCAACCTATCGCATCGCAAGAGGAAGCTCTCGAGCACCTGGTGACGAAGCTCCGCGGACTATACAAGCAAGGGCCCACGGCTATTGGGCACCGCGTGGTTCACGGGGGGCCTCAGCTACGCGAGCATGTGCTGATCACGCCTGATGTAATGCGGCAGTTGGAATCGGCAGTGCACTTCGCTCCACTACATATTCCAGAGGCGCTTCGTATCATCCGCAAAGCGCAGGAGCTATTTCCGAAGACACCTCAGGTCGCGTGCTTTGACACAACCTTCCATCGCACGATGCCCGAAGTAGCTACGCACTTGCCTATGCCCATGCGTTATTACAAGGCCGGTGTGCAGCGCTATGGCTTCCATGGACTTTCCTGCGAATCAGTGCTGCGTCGCATCGCGCAACCGCTGCCCGCGAAGATCGTCATCGCCCATCTTGGCGGAGGATCGAGTGTCACGGCGGTTCTCGATGGCAAATCACGAGATACTTCCATGGGCCTGAGCCCCACCGGCGGTGTACCTATGAGCCTACGCACAGGCGATCTTGACCCAGCGGTACTGCTTTACCTGCTGCGTACGGAGAGTCTTTCCGCCGACGCTATTGAGAAGCTCGTGAACCATGACTGCGGTCTCTTTGCGTTGTCCAATGGCGAGTCCGATATGCAGGCTCTCCTTAGTCGGAGTGACGAGGCTGCTGCTCTGGCCATCGATGTTTTTGTTACATCCATCAGGAAAGCGATCGGGGGCTATGCAGCGTTGCTCGGAGGCATCGATCTGCTGATTTTCACCGGGGGCATTGGCGAACATTCGGCTGAGATCCGAAAAAATATCCTTGCTAATTTAGAGTTCCTCGGCTTAACGGAAAGCGGTGACGAGGTTTTACATCTCCCGGCACAAGAAGAGCTCCAAATCGCGCTGCACACGCGTCAAGTGCTAGGCAAGCGAGAAACCAATGGAACAAACCTCTAACAGCGTAATCATTCGACTTATTGCGATCTTCAAACTTCTAAAGGCTTTAAGCCTTCTCGCCGTGGGATGGGCAGCTCTTAAACTGCTCCATACTGATGCTGCAACACAGCTAGATCATTGGGTTGAGAGATTTGGTCTAGAAGCCGGAGGAAGGTACGTGGACCTTGCCGCCGGCAGACTCGCGAGCGTGCCGCCAGAGAGAATTAAGGATGTTGGACTAGGAAGTTTCGTCTATGCAGCGCTGTTCTTCGTTGAGGGTTTCGGGCTGTGGCTAGGGAAGCGTTGGGCGGAGTGGTTCACATGCATGATTACCGCTTCGCTCGTGCCGCTTGAAATCTACGAGCTGCATCGTCATGCGACGGCGACGAAGGCAATCGTGCTCGTCATCAATGTAGCTGTTGTTGTGTATCTGGCCGTTCGCATTCGTACGAGTCCAACACCGAAATAAGAGCGACTGCTTCAAGAAATCTGGAGGCACTCGATGCGAGTGCAGCGGCTGCTGTGCTTGCAGTGGTGCTTACGCTCCATCTGCTAATTGGATGTGAGCTTAGCAATGATCTCGTTAACGACCTCGCGAGGTTCGTGGTCGTTGATAACGCTAATCGCATCGGAAGGCAGCTCGAGAGTAGCGAACTGGCTGTCGAGCAGCTTTGGATTCATGAATTCATGCTGGCGTTTCGCCAGGCGGGCGGCAATGAGTTCGCGGGAGCCCTCCAATAGGACGAAGTGAACTTGCTTCGACGGAAGCCCCGAGGAAAGCAAATCTCGGTACTGCTGCTTCAGCGCTGAACAGACAATCACGCAGCCTTGCCTCCGTTTATGCAAGCTCTGTGCGAGCTTGTTGAGCACGGCGAGCCAAGGTTTGCGATCAGCGTCGGTAAGTGGTTGGCCAGCCGCCATCTTCGCCTTGTTCGCGGCCGGGTGGAAATCGTCTCCGTCGTAGAAGGAAATCGCCAGACGCTCCGCGAGCAGCTTGCCGATGGTCGACTTGCCGGAGCCACTCACGCCCATGACGAATAGAATCATGCTTCGAGAACGACGCTCTTTCTGCTGTGGGCGGCCTGGTAGATGGCTTCCATGATCACGTGGTCACGCAAACCTTCCTCGCCTGGTGTGTGCGGCTCTTTCTTCTCGAGTATGCATTCAGCGAAATGGTCCATCTCTAAGGCAAACTGATTTTTCTCTCCGATCTGCGGCGCTGTTTCTGTTTCCATATCACCCTGCAGCTTGGAGTAGCGGAGCTTGTTGCCATGGTAAGCAAATGCCGGAGACAGCTCAGCCCATGCCTGATCGCCTTCGATGCGGAGGAACTGGCTCTTATGTACGTCGTAGCTCGTTGAACAACTAGCGATGAGACCGGACGGAAACTTTAGGGTGAAGCTGCAGCTCGCTTCAACCTGCGTGAAGCGAGGGTCGTCGCGCGGCTGCCAGATTGTTGCCGAAACCTCGCTGGGCTCTTCTCCTGAGAGGAAGCGAGCAGCATTCAAGCAGTACAGTCCCACATCAGGAAGGCATCCTCCGCCTGCGAGCTTCAAATTCAAACGCCACTGTGTTGGATCGCCCTGCTGCTGGGAGTTGGAGGATACGAAGCCATGCACTTTGCCCAGCGCACCGTTTGCTATGCTTTGGCGCAGGGCCTTATTGTTGGGTTCATATTGCTGCCGATACGCGATCATCAGCTTGACGCCCGCGGCTTTGCAGCTGCGAATCATGGTGCGAGCTTCCTGACTCGAAACCGCCATCGGCTTCTCACACAGGACATGCTTCTTGATCTTCGCTGCACGCGTGACGTATTCCGCATGAAGGCCGTTCGGGAGGACGACATACACCACGTCTACGCGAGGGTTTTCAGCGAGACGCTCAAAGGAGTCATATCCGTATACACCTGCGGCATCGATGCCGTACTGGTCGGCAATCTTTAGCGCCTTCGTACGATCGCCGCTGACAAGCGCAACCGGTGTGCAGTATTGGGATACCGCGAACGCGGGCAGAATCTGATCCAGAGAAAGTCTTCCTAAACCAACAATGGCGTACCCGATGCGGCGCTTTGTGGGCAGGAACGGCCCTGGTGCTTTTTCATCCTGCTCTGAAGGTCCATGAATCTGAGAAAGCTGAACCTCATTCGCTGCGTTCGGACTCTGATCATTTTGCATGAAAGCGCCTGGAACGGCAGATGCCACCCCAACGCTGCGGACGAACTCACGACGTGTCATGTGTAGACTCCATCTCTCATTTGCGTGCGTCGATATAGCTCTAGGATGCGGTCAGGCTGCGCAACGTCTTGCTTGTAGCTTAGTGTCAGCTTGAGCAGTTTCGCGCACACGGAAAGAGCTAAGAGTGTCGGGCATGACTCCGCAACAAAGGAAAATGCCTCCCGTTGGGAGGCATTTCTTAGCGAATCTGTGAATAAGCTCTACAAGAGCAGACGCTCGCTCAATCCCACCCGAGCGAGCCGCCTGTCTGGTACTCGATCACTCGTGTCTCGAAGAAGTTCTTCTCCTTCTTGAGGTCCATGGCTTCGCTCATCCACGGAAACGGATTTTCGGTTTCGGGGAACACGGGCGCCAGACCAATCTGCGCGCAACGACGATTTGCGATGAAATGCATGTACTGTTCGCAGAGGCCCGGACCGAGGCCGAGAAATCCGTTCGGCATCGTGTCTCGGCCGTAAGCAGCTTCAAGCTCGGCGGCCGAACGAAGCATGCCGCTTACTTCGTTCTGGAATTCATTTGTCCACAGCCTCGGGTTCTCGGCCTTGATTTGATTGATGACGTCGATGCCAAAGTTCAGGTGAATGCTCTCGTCGCGAAGAATGTACTGGTATTGCTCTGCAATGCCGACCATCTTGTTGCGACGGCCAAGCGAAAGAATCTGCGCGAACCCCGTGTAGAACCACATACCTTCGAAAACGACATAGAACGCGATGAGGTCGCGAAGAAATGCGCGGTCGTTTGCCTCGGTGCCGGTCTGAAAAGAGGGATCGGACAGAGCCTGCGTGTACTTGATGGCCCAGGAAGCCTTCTCCGTGATGGAGGGCACTTCGCGGTACATGTTGAACAACTCGCCTTCATCAAGGCCCAGGCTTTCAACGATGTATTGAAAGGTGTGCGTGTGAACTGCTTCTTCGAAGGCCTGACGCAAGAGATACTGGCGGCACTCAGGATTGGTGAGGTGTCGGTAAATGGCCAGCACGATATTGTTTGCGACGAGCGACTCTGAGGCCGCGAAGAAACCGAGATTGCGCTTGATCGCGCGGCGCTCGTCCGGAGTGAGGCCGTTCGGGCTCTTCCACAAGGCGATGTCCGCCTGCATGGAGACTTCGGTGGGCATCCAGTGATTGTTGCAGCCGGCGAGATATTTTTCCCATGCCCACTTGTACTTCAGCGGAAGAAGCTGATTCACATCGGCGCGGCAGTTGATCATCGCCTTGTCGTCCACGCGCACTCTTCCACCGCTACTATCGACCGCCAGCTGGGCCGATGACGTGGTGGTGTTGGAAACGGGAACACGCCCAGCGCCTACCGTCGCAATCGGCGGTGTCGAAGTCACGAGGACAGGAGGCTTCTGTGTGAGTACAGGTGCTGGTGCTTCTTCTATCTCTACGTCGGACCAATCAAGCATTTCTAGCTCCTTTCCTGCCTACTGGCAGGCCTCGCAATTAGGGTCGGACATGTCGCACGCAGCGCCTGCCGGGGTGGTCGTGACAGCAACGGCGTTCAGCTTGCCATCGGTGCGCTTCATGGTTGATTTCTCCACGTGCGTCGCAGAGCGTGAGCGCAGGTAGTACGTCGTTTTGAGTCCGGCGTGCCATGCCTCGCGATAGAGCGCATCGAGCTTGCGGCCGTTTGGCTTGTCGATGTAGAGATTGAGCGACTGCGCCTGATCGATCCATTTTTGCCTGCACGCCGCAGCCTGGATCAGCCAAGTGGCTTCGACTTCGAAAGAGGTGGCGTAGAGACGCTTCAGATCATCCGGCACGCGATCGATGAGGCCCAGGGAACCATCGAAATATTTCAGATCGGAGATCATCACCTCGTCCCACAGACCCAGTGACTTAAGGTCGTTTACCAGCGAGGCATTCACGACGGTGAAGTCTCCACTCATGTTCGATTTCACGAAGAGGTTCTGATAGGTCGGCTCGATGGATTGCGTTACGCCGCAGATGTTTGAAATGGTGGCGGTCGGTGCAATCGCAAGCGTGTTGGAGTTCCGCATACCGCTTCTTTGTACGCGCGTGCGGAGTGTGTCCCAATCGAGCGTAGAAGAACGATCAACCGTGAGCGTGTGATTGCGGCTGTCCTGCAGCAACTGCACGGAGTCAACGGGGAGGATGCCCTGCGACCAGAGCGATCCGGTGAAGCTCGGATAACGTCCACGCTCTTCCGCGAGGTCAACCGATGCAGAAATCGCTTCAAAGCTGATGCGCTCCATGCTCTCGTCGGCAAAACGCACTGCCTCTGCTGAAGTGAATGGAATGCGCAGCTTGTAGAGTGCATCCTGGTAGCCCATGATGCCAAGGCCGACCGGACGATGCCGCAAATTGGAGGCACGGGCTTCCGGCACGGTGTAGAAGTTGATGTCGATGACGTTGTCGAGCATGCGCATAGCTGTACGAACCGTACGCTGTAGCCGCTCCACGTCCAGACCGGTGTCGGTCATGTGGTTGGCAAGATTGATCGAGCCGAGATTGCAAACCGCGATCTCCTGCGACGAGGTGTTGAGCGTGATCTCTGTGCAGAGGTTGGAAGAGTGCACGACGCCCACGTGCTGCTGCGGTGAGCGCAGATTGCAGGGGTCTTTGAATGTGATCCAGGGATGACCAGTTTCGAAGATCATCGTCAGCATCTTGCGCCACAGCTCGACAGCTCGAACGGTTCGCGTGATCTTCAAGTCGCCCTTGGCCGCTAAGGCTTCGTAATGCGTGTAACGCTCCGCAAATGCTCGTCCGTAGAGGTCGTGCAGGTCCGGCACCTCGTCGGGCGAGAACAGTGTCCAGCTGCCGTCCTCTTCAACGCGCTGCATGAACAAGTCGGGCACCCAGTTGGCCGTGTTCATGTCATGGGTGCGACGACGCTCATCGCCCGTATTCTTGCGAAGATCGAGGAACTCTTCGATATCGATGTGCCAGGTTTCGAGATAGCCGCATACCGCGCCTTTGCGCTTGCCGCCCTGATTGACCGCGATCGCGGTGTCGTTGGCCACTTTCAAAAAGGGGACGAGACCCTGCGATTGCCCGTTGGTTCCCTTGATGTGTGAGCCGAGCCCGCGTACGGCACTCCAATCGTTGCCAAGACCGCCGGCATATTTGGATAGCAGGGCATTGTCTTTGATGGCTTTGAAGATACCGGCGAGATCGTCATCGATCGTCGTAAGGAAGCACGAGGAGAGCTGGGGGCGCAGGGTGCCGGAGTTGAAGAGCGTCGGTGTAGAGCACATAAAGTCGAAGCTGGAGAGAAGCTGGTAGAACTCGATAGCTTTGGCTTCGCGGTCGATTTCGCGGACGGCCAGGCCCATGGCTACACGCATGAAAAATGCCTGCGGAAGCTCAAAGCGGACACCGCCTTCGTGCAGGAAGTACCGGTCATAGAGCGTTTGCAGCCCGAGGAACTGGAAATTGCCGTCGCGGCTCGCGTCGAGCGCGGCAGCCAGGCGTGGGAGGTCGAAGAGGCCAAGTTCCTTATCGACAATTTGTAGCGCAATGGCTTTGTGGATGTACGCGGGGAAGTACTCTCTGTAGTCGATGGTGACGGCCTGCCTCATGCTCGCTACGGCCTGCGGCATCACGTAAGCCAGAGCCTCATCTCGAAGGATATTGATGAGCAGCCGTGCGCTGACGAACGCGTAATTTGGCTCTTGTTCTACGAGGGTGCGAGCCGCCATGGTTTGAGCGAGACCAATCTCTTTTTCCAGAATGCCGTCATAAATGTTTCGGCGCACCTCTGACATCACGGCATCGGCACTGACACCGTCGAGACCTTTGCAGGCAATTTCCACCTCGCGATACAGACGAGCCTCATCCAGCGGCGCCATCTCTCCGCTTGCCAGCCGCACCTTGAGCGCAGGTACGGAATCGATGACGACTTCCGACCGCAAACGGCGCTGTTCTGCGCGTTCGGCACGATACAGAACGTACGCACGCGCTACTTTGTGCTCGCCGGAGCGCATAAGTGCGAGCTCCACCTGATCCTGAATATCTTCTATATGGAGCGCACGCGCCTTATCAGCGCGTCCGCTCAACGCAGCCACAATCTGCGCCGTGAGATGACGAACCGCTTCGTGGATGCGGCGCGAGCTCGTAGCCGTCGCGCCTTCCACTGCAATAAAGGCTTTGGTGATGGCATTGGATATCTTGCTCTCGTCGAACGGCGAAAGCGACCCACTGCGGCGAATCACCTGAAATCCAGTAGCTAAGGATGCCGTCTCGCCTGGAGTGGCAAGAAAGGCTGGAGGAACCTGCAGTGAGGAGTCGAGATCGGATACTGCGTTTTCGGCCATGGAAGTTCTCCTTGCCCTTCGAAGTGGTGCGAAGAGACAGCGGATGCCTTTGCAGCCAAGCGAGCCCGGAGCAAAGCAAAGCGCTGCCACCTCGCCTCCCCTCGGAGGCACCAGCAAATGTTTCCAAGGCAGTTCTTCGGACTCCGCAGGTTCATACCTACTTACCGGACTTCCCAGGTCAGGTTGGACCCAGTGTCATCGTCGGCGTTCGTACCTGCTTACCGCTGCGGGGCAGTTCCGGATTCTCACCGGATTCCCTTTTACCCGTTGAGCTGTCGCTCTTCAGACCGTGGAAGACCTCACTATATTCCGTATGTCACGGAAGAAGCTACTAGATGTTGTGGATATCAGGAGAAAAGATGGACCGGAATCAAGAAAGAGTCTCAGGCTATGATGACGCCGGATCGACACAAAACTGTTTTTGCCAGTCATGTGCGCAACTTGAGGCCGGGCAAGCATGTTCTAACCAGATAAGGCTTGACGAAGTTTGTAGCTGGAAAATGCCACTGCTATCAGCATCGTCGCTCTTGTTGCCGACAGAGTGAGTGACACGGGCATCGTTCCGCAAACCACGTCTTGGCCTACAGGACTTCGGCAGAGACAAGAGGATGGTGGATAATAGTGGGAACGCCGACTTTGCACGAATCTGTGAGTTAGATTGCAAGTTTGCGGGAGTAGTTCAGTGGCAGAACGTCAGCTTCCCAAGCTGAATGTCGCCGGTTCGATCCCGGTCTCCCGCTCCAAGCCTAATAGTGCGTGGCAGCAGCCAAGGAATTGATTCTCGGCTGCCGCCTGCTGTTTATGCGCTCAGCGCGCTGCTGTCTGCGTCTTCTGCTCAGCAGGCAACTTGTGATCTTCCAGCGCCTGGGCTTCGGGCATGAATGTCAGCGCCTTATTAATCTGCGGATCCCAAGCCACACGAACGCGCATACCTTCCATCTGTCCAAATTGCGAAGTGAAAAGCTCAGCCTTGATGGTTGACTTTACCCAGTCCGCGTTGTCTTGGAGGTCCTTGTATGTGAATTCGATCTTCTCGGATTGCAGAAATGCTTTGAATTCCTGCATGAGAGCGTCGTCTACGGTGAGGTCCTTCGTGACCGTATGCGCTGCGAGATAGTGCTTGGAGAAATTGAAGAAGGCGTAATGCTGCAACAAAATGTCCTGGAAGTGATTGGACTTGAGGTCAGCAATCTTTTCGTCGGGAGTAATGCCACCGCCGCCGTACACTGTGCGGCCTGCATCTGTTGTCTTCACTTCCTTATTCGCACTGTTCGCCGGTTGCGCGCCTTCGCGACCGTAGTAATAGTCGTAGAGCGAAAGACCTTCGTAGTTGCGCTGAATCAAGCGCCCGGATGGCGTGAAGTAGTGGTAGGTCGTCAAGGCGAGGCCCGTATTTTCTGAAATCGGAAACACGGTCTGTACCAGCCCTTTGCCGAAGGTGGTTTCTCCGACAATGAGTGCTCGATCATGATCCTGTAAGGCACCGGAGACAATCTCCGCTGCTGATGCGGTATTGCGATTGACGAGAACGACGATTGGGAATTTCTGGGCCGAACCGGAGGGCGCGCGGTAGATCTGGTCAGGGAAAGCGCGACCGCGTTGGGAGACTACAACTTGTCCTTTTTGCAGGAATTTGTCAGACACATTCACTGCTTCGTTGAGAAGGCCGCCTGGGTTCCCGCGGAGATCGATGAGAAGACCGTTGAGGTTAGGCCCAAACTTATCCAGCGCATCTTGTACCTCGTGCGACGTGGTCTCCATGAAATTTGTAATGTGAATGTAGGCAATGCCGGGACGCACCTCAAAGGCAATGTCCACGGAGTAACGCGGAATCTCGTCACGGACGAGATCGAACGTCAAAGGCTTCGGCGAGCCTTCGCGGCCCATCGTTACCGAGACATGCGTACCGCGAGGTCCCTTGAGCAGTGAAGCCACCGCCGCCGAATCCATGTTCTCCGTCGCTTTGCCGTCTACGGAAAGGATGACGTCTCCCGGGCGTATGCCGGCTTTGTACGATGGAGTTCCTTCAAACGGTACCACGACAACAATCTTGTTGCCTTGCGGCTGAATCTGCATACCGACGCCGTAGTACTTCCCGTGCTGGTCCTCGCGCATCTGCGCATACGACTTCGGATCGTAGAAGTTCGAGTGCGGGTCCAACACATGAAGCATGCCGGGAATAGCGCCGTCATAAACGACCTTGTCGATCTTGTCACCGTCGAGCTTGTCCGCGTAGTTGGCCTCGACGATGGAATACACATTCGTAAACGCCTTCATCGAGTCGCGCATCGTCGATTCGTCCGACGAAGACTGTGCGCTGACACCGCCAAAGAACGATCCAACCACCCCGCACGCTGCGAGAAAAATCGTTGCTGAGAATAGTGCGCGCCGGGAACGTAAAACCATGCTGGAATGACCTCGGATTCTTCGGCAGCGTCAAAGGCGAGATATGGCCTTGTGCCCTGTGGATTGGACGGAGTATAGCACCGGCAGGTTAGCTTTCGCGGTACCCGCCGGGCTGTGACGTTCACGGGTAAAATACAGGAGTCAGGTGACTTCTGCGGCTCGTCTTGGTCAAATCCCTAATTGATTTGAGCGGGAGCACCGCGACCGGTGTAGCCGGTGCGCTCCATGGCGGCGAACACGGTTTATAAAGGGACGGATGATCAAGAAACAAGTGGCTTCTTTTGGTGTGCGCCAGGTTTCAGCGTTATTGCTGCTGGCCGGTGCAGGTACGCTGCGCGCGCAGGTGAAGGCGCAACCACCCAACTTTCCGGTGCCCGGAAGCTTTACACCCACGGGTGCCCTTCAGCTGCCCCAGCTTCCCGTAGCCGATGCCATCACGCCGAACGGGGCTGTCGTTGAAGATGTTATTGCTCGCGTGAACGACCGCATCATCACTCGCAGTGAGTACGATCGCGCACAACAGCAGTTGCTGCAAGAAGCCCAGCAGCAGAACGTTCCACAAGCTGAATTCCAAGAACGCGCCCAGAATCAACTGCGCGACATGATCGATCAGCAATTGCTGCTCTCAAAGGGTAAGGAGCTTGGCATCTCCGGTGATTCGGAAACGATGCGCCAGTTGGACGAAATTCGCAAGCAGAATCACATGGCCTCCATGGAAGAGCTGGAAAAAGCCGCTGCGCAGCAAGGCGTCTCGTTTGAGGACTTCAAGCAGCGAATTCGCGACCAAGTGATTCAGCAGCAGGTAGTGCGTGAAGAAGTTGGCCGGCGTCTGGGCAGCTCCATGACGCACGCTCAAGAGCAGGCGTATTACGACGAGCATCGCAGCGACTTCACCGTACCCGAACAGATTCATCTCAGCGAGATTCTGGTTCCGACCTCAGAGAACGCTTCTGACACGCAAGTCAGCGAAGCGCAGATTAAGGCAGACGAGCTTGAGAAGCAGTTGAAGGGTGGGGCGGCCTTCGCTGATGTGGCGAAGAGGTCCTCAGGTGGCCCGACCGCCGCTGCCGGCGGAGACCTGGGTGACTTTAAGCGCGGTGCGCTTGGCGATGTGCTGGAGAAGGCAACGTTCCCGCTCCCGGCAGGAGGCTACACCGAACCCATTCGCACGCGCCAAGGTTTCGTCATTCTGAAGGTCGATAGTCACCAACAAGCCGGGGTTCCACCGCTTGCGGATGTCGAGCCACAGGTTCAAGAAGCGCTGTATACAAATGCTCTGCAGCCCGCATTGCGCGCATACCTGACGAAAGCGCGGGACGAAGCTTACGTCGATGTCAAGCCGGGCTTTGTCGACACAGGATCGAATCGCACCACGGCGAAGCCACTGTTCACCACGTACACGGCGCCTCCGGTAAAGAAGAAGATCGTCAAGCACCAGGCAGCCGAGCAGGCCAGAGCCATCAAAGCGCAGGAGAAGCTGTCGGAGGCGCGTTCGAAGGTTGCGGAGAAGAACGCACAGAGAGCAGCCGCTCAGGCCGCCAAAAACGGCGGAACAGTGGAGAACGTATCCAAACCGGTGAAGCAGCCGAAGATTCGCCGAGAAAAGGTTCGCTTTGGCCAGGCTCCGCGCAATGCATTGCCACCGGCACTGACGGAGCAGGCAGACGCGACACCGAATCCACCGCTCAAAGGGCAGGCTCCCGGTGCTGCTATGGGCTCGCTAGAAGCCACGACAACAATCTCAACGGGTACGGGTGTGGATAGTGAAGACCCGCTTGCGCCAAAAGCCGCTCCTACACGGAAAAGCCGCATAGGTTCGCGGCATGTTGAAGAGACAGAAAAGCACGACCAGACGGTTCTAGCAAAGGCAGAAGTAAAAGCCGCGGCGCGCCCCATAAAAGCGACGAGCACCGAGAATGCTGACGAGAAGCAGCAAGCCGCGCCGCTCGGCCTGAACGGGGACACGGTCAAGAAGAAGCCGAAGCAGAAACACGTGAAGGGTGAACAGAAGGAGCGCATTCAAGAGAAAGAGAAGCCTGCTTCCGCGACTCCTGTTTCCCCGACGGTGAATCCTGTACTCGGCAGCTCACCTGTCTCCGCGCAGCCTGGACAAAGCACGCCAGCGACGAAGCCGAGCTCAGACACGACGACACTGCCGCCCGCAGACAGTCCAGCACCGGGAGCTTTGCCCGCGGGACAACCGATCCCGGCAACAACCTCCACGTCGCCGAACGCTCCATCAACAACGCCAACGCCTCACTAGGCTCTTAGTCGGAGCGACGAACTTGGCCCATCCTGTTGCTCCAGGGTGGGCTTTTCCTTTTGCGCGCGTCGTATTCTGAAGCTCACATCATGAAAGACTTTTTCATCGCGGACGCGCCTCGATTTGAGAACCAGGCAATCACCAGCTATTTCTCGCTTGCGTCCATCGGAGTTCGCGAGCGCAAAGGCGGCGGACAGTATCTTGCTCTAACGCTCGCCGACAAAACAGGACAATTTGAAGCGCGCATGTGGGAAGAGTTTGCCGATGCTCTACAGACCTGCAGCGACGGCTGCTTCGTCAAAGTGCAGGGACTAATCTCGAAATACCAGGGCAAGTTTCAGATCACTGTGACTCGGATGCGCAGCGCGGCGGAAAGTGAAATCGAAAGATCAGATTTCATTCCGACAACGCAGTTCGACATTGAAGCGATGAACGAGGAACTTCGTGGCTATGTCGCCCAGTTTGGGAATCGGCACCTCAAAAACCTGGTACTCGCCTTCCTGGACGACGCTGAAATCGGCCCGGCATTTCGCGAAGCGCCTGCTGCTAAGCGGTTGCACCATGCGTGGCTTGGTGGACTGCTTGAGCACGTTCTGGCGCTCGTTCGTGTTTGTCTCGCCGCCGCGCCGTTTTATCCGGAAGTCGACACGGACCTATTGGTCACGGGAGCGATCCTGCACGACATCGGGAAAGTTCGCGAGCTCTCCTGGGCGTCGAGCTTCCAGTACACGCTCGAAGGACAACTTGTCGGCCACATCACGATTGGCCTGGCGATGGTACACGATCGGGTAGCGGCGCTGAATCTTGCTGCAAGGGAACGTGCGAGCGCAGATGGAACGACCCCTGACCTGTTTCCGAGATCTCTGCTGCTTCTGCTCGAACATCTGATCCTCTCGCACCACGGCAAGTTAGAGTTCGGCTCACCAAAGCTGCCGATGACCCCTGAAGCGATTCTGTTCAGTGCTTTGGATGATCTGGAAGCAAAATTCCAAACCTTGCGGATGGAGTTGGCGAGCGCTCGCGGTGCCGGGAAGCCCGTCAGCGAGACAACGGAATGGGTGCGGTCCATGGAACGGCAGTTGTTCGACTCGCGTGCTTATCTCGAAGCTGAACGCATCACACCCGCTGAAGGAGAAGGTGCAAAGAGCAAAGACGAGGTAGCGATTGAGAACGACATCGTTGATGACGCTCACGCTCCTTCTGCATAGAGCCAAGTGGCTATAATCGATCTTTCATGCTTCGTTTTTCAACGGCCGGGGAAAGTCACGGCGAATCACTTGTAGCTCTCATCAGCGGTCTTCCGGCAGGCATACCTGTCGAGCAGGCGTTTATAGATCGCGAGTTGTGGCGACGGCAGCAAGGTTATGGTCGCGGCGGCCGCATGCGCATAGAACGAGACACAGCCCACATCCTATCCGGCGTGCGCCATGGCAAGACGATTGGCTCGCCAGTCGCTATGACTCTGGCAAATCGCGATTGGAAAAACTGGGAAGAGATTCTGCCTGTAGAAGAGGGAGACTCTTCAAAGCATAAGGCTGTTGCAAGTCCTAGACCGGGGCATGCCGATCTAGCTGGAGCGCTAAAGTACGACTTCAAGGATGCGCGTTATGTGCTTGAAAGGGCTTCTGCTCGAGAGTCTGCCGCGCGAGTAGCTTGCGGTGCTTTGGCAAAGCTGTTGCTACGCGCAGTTAACGTAAAGGTTGCGAGTCACGTTGTTCGTGTCGGTGCTGCAGAACTCGCCCGCGAAGTGACATTCGGGGAGGTCGCGGCCATCGCTGACCGGGAGGACGTTCTGCTTGCCTGTGCGGATGCGGAATCGGAAGCTCGCATGAAAGCGGAAGTCGATCAGGCGCTACGCACCGGAGACACCATCGGCGGCGTCTTCGAGGTTGTGGTTCACGGTTTGCCCCCGGGGGTCGGCACGCACGTGAATTGGGATGAGCGTCTTGATGGACTACTGGCGCAGGCAGTGATGAGCTTGCAGGCGGTGAAGGCAGTGGAACTCGGCAGGGGAGTGACCGCCGCGCAGTCACCGGGTTCGCAGGTCCACGACGCGATCTCTTACGGTGCCGAAGAGCAGCAGCAGCCAGGATTCACGAAGTTCACGCGGGCGCGGAACAATGCAGGCGGCATCGAGGGTGGCATATCAAATGGCGAGGACGTTGTCGTGCGTGGCTACCTGAAACCGATTTCTACTCTGCGCAAGCCGCTAGCGTCGGTTTCCTTCGAGACACGTGAGACAACCAAGGCCTCTTACGAACGCTCGGATGTGTGTGTTGTTCCTGCGGCGGGAGTAGCGGGAGAAGCCATGGTCGCTCTCACGATGGCGAAGCTGGTGCTAGAAAAGTTCGGTGGCGACAGCCTCGGTGAATTGCAGCGCAACTTCAAAGGCTATTGCGATCAAATTCGAGTGTTCTAAGATGAGTGACAAGGGAAAAGCTGCTGTAGCAGCCCACAAAATCCACGCAATCGTGAAGTATCCGGACCCGGTCCTCAGCCGACCAGCCGAAAAGGTAACCGAATTCAATGCCGATTTGGTCGAACTGGTCGCCGAAATGTTTGAAAGCATGTATGCCGCGCAGGGGATAGGGCTTGCTGCACCGCAGATCGGTATCTCGAAGCAGATCACGGTGATTGATGTGAGCTTCAAGGAGCGCCCAGAAGACAAGCTGGTCTTGATCAACCCAGAAATCTCTGAGCGCAAGGGTAAGCAGTTTGAAGAGGAAGGCTGTTTGAGTCTTCCAGACATTCGTGAAAAGGTTCATCGCGCTGCCGCGGTGACAGTCCGCGCACAAGATGAGTTTGGCGAGTTCTTCGAGGTAGATGGTGATGAGCTGCTGGCGCGCGCACTGCAGCATGAAATCGATCACCTTCACGGCGTGCTTTTCATAGATCGTCTCAGTCGTTTGAAGCGTGACCTTATTTATCGGCGAATTCGCAAGCTTCAGAAGAATGGCGAGTGGTAGACGATGAAGCTGGTGTTTTGCGGCACGCCTGAGTTCGCCGTTCCGACGTTGCGGGCAGTTTTGGAAGCTGGGCACGAGGTCGCGTTGGTTCTCACGCAGCCCGACCGCCCAGCGGGCAGGAAGATGGAGTTGCAGGTCCCGGCGGTTAAGCGCCTCGCATCGCAAGCCGGACTACCGGTAATGCAGCCGGAGCGAATCAAGAACAACGAACAGCTTCGGAGTGAACTGATGGCGTTGTCGCCCGACGCGATCATTGTTGTTGCCTACGGTCGCATTATTCCGGGTTGGATGCTGGATCTTCCTCGTCTTGGCAACATCAACCTGCATGGATCGCTACTGCCAAGATATCGCGGCGCTGCACCCGTGCAATGGGCGGTTGCAAACGGCGAAACTGAGACCGGCGTGACGACTATGCGTCTGGACGCTGGGCTAGACACGGGCGACATTCTTATGGAACACCGCATACCCGTCACGCCGGACGGGCTCGCCACCGAACTTCTCCGCGAGCTGTCTGAGGTGGGCGCAGCGCTCATGATCCAAACGCTCCGCGGGCTGGAGCTGGGAACGCTCGAAGCGCAGCCGCAGGATCATGCCGCAGCCACCCTGGCTCCTATTTTGAGCCGCGAGGATGGGCGGCTCGAGCTTTGCAGCCGAACCGCGAGGCAGGCTTACGACAGGTGGCGAGGTTTTTATCCCTGGCCAGGTGCACACGGAACTTTTCGGGGCAAACGTTTTATCGTCCATCGCATGCACCCCACCGCATCACAGCTCCTGCCGGCAGGTGAACTGGATTGGTCGAGCGGAGAGTTGCTCGTCGGAGCGGCAGGCGGGACGGTGTTGGGGCTCGACGAAGTGCAGCTGGAAGGCAAGCCGCGTATGACCGGAATTGAATTCGCGCGCGGCTTCCAGTTGCAACCTGGTGATCGCGTTGACTGATTGGCGCCGCTCCGAAGGCCGACTCGGAGGCGACCGCGCTAGCCGTACCAGGGAAAGTAAACCGACGATCAGCCCCTCTCGCGTGGCTGCGGCGGACGTGCTATCCCGAGTAAGTCGGCGGCAGGGTCACAGTGACGATTTGCTGCATGGGCCTCTGCTGGCCGGCCTTTCGCAGGACGATAGAAACCTGACCACTGCGTTGGTGCTTGGCGTTTTGCGCTGGCAAATAGCGCTTGATGCTCGAATTCTCCCGCTGCTCTCGCGACCCGATGCTCTTCCAGCAGAAGCAGTGCGTCTAGCGCTCCGTCTTGGCGCGTTTCAGCTGCTGCATATGGATCGAATTCCACCGCATGCGGCCATCAACGAGAGTGTGGAGCTAGTGCGGGCCTTTGGGCATCCGCATGCCGCCGGGATGGTGAACGCAATCCTTCGTAAGCTCAGCGTCGCCGCTCCGGTGAGAACGCCACTGCATGAATCGGTCGACGGCCTCGCAGCTCGACTTGGACATCCGGCGTGGATGGTAGAGCGCTGGGTGAAGACCTATGGGCGAGCTGCCGCAGCAGCCATCTGCGAATTCAATCAGCATGAGCCGACATGCGGTCAGCTGTTTGCGGATGGAGCATCGCCGAATCTGTCCGCTATGGATGACGGCTCACGGCTGGTTGCCGAGATAGCAGCTTTCGCGGCTCCTCATGCGCAGCGCATTTGGGATTGCTGCGCTGCGCCGGGCGGGAAGACGTTACTCCTTGCATGCAGACATCCGGAAGCGGAGCTATTAGCGACGGATGTGAGCCCGAAGCGCCTTCGAGCTCTAGGCGAGCGACTGACGCGAGAAGCTCCCGGGAACAAGGTGAAAACAGAAGTCGCTGATGCTGCTGCTTCAGACGCAGATCGGGGAGAGTTTGATCTCATTCTCTGTGACGTGCCATGCAGTGGAACTGGAACACTCGCGCGCAATCCCGAGATTCGACATCAACTGCAACCAAGCGAATTAGCACAACAGGCGGAACGCCAGAAAGCGCTGCTAGCGGCGGGACTGCGCCGCCTGGCTCCTGATGGCCGCTTGCTCTATTCGACGTGTTCTCTCGAACCGGAGGAATGCGAATCCGTCGTGGCGTCTGTGTTCTCTGAGACACCGCACTGTGAGCGCATCTCTGTCGAACCGATTCTCGGTGATATGCAAGCGCAAGGCATGTTCGCCGAGGGAACCGACCTTAGTAAGAGCGTCAGGGACCGCATGTTGCGTACGCTTCCCGGGTACAGTTTGCAAGCTGATGGCTTCTTTGCGGCACTACTCACCCGCCGGTAGCCGAACTATGCGACGGTATCCGTCAGTAGAAGTCATTATTGGTTGGGCACAATAGTTGAGGGTGCGCTCGGTGACTGCGGCGCTGGATTCGCGGATGCTGGGTGACCAAATGTAATTCGCACCGTTTCACCTTTGAAAACGCGTGACCCCGCCTCCGGTTTTTGCGAGGTTACGGGGCCGCCTGGTGTCGATGGTGCTATTGGCACCGGTGCGATCTGGAACGTCGAGGCGCCTGGAGGGAGTGTAGAGTCAGCCTGCGGCGCAGGGGCCGCTTGTACCTGGTCGGCGATGTAATACACCCGTAGTCCCAGAGCCATGCCCGCATGATTTGCCTGACTGTACGTCATGCCGACAAACGACGGCATGACAAAGGCGCTTGAAGCTCCTGCCGCTGCTGAGCTGAGCAAAAGACTGACTCGCGGTTGGTCCAAGCCGGCATTCGGTGGTGGAGTTTGTGCAAGCACGAGATCAGCTTCACCCGGCGCCTCGAGGTGCGAAACCGTCGCGAGATCGAGCGAGTTCCGCCGCAGGTCCATGGTCGCTTCGCGAACCGGTTCTCCAGTCACATCGGGAATGGTGACCTGTTGTGGCCCAAGACTTTGTGTGACGCGAACCTGCCAGCCGTGGCGCACCCGCGATCCTGGTGCAGGGGCCTGTGAAAGCATGCGTCCCGCAGGGACGGTCGTGGAGTAAAACTTGTTCTCTATCGTTAGGTCGAGGCCTTGTTGAAGGGCCTCGTCGCTGGCTTCCGCAGCGGTCATCCCAGCGAAATTCGGCACCGTGATTTCGTGTCCATGGAGCGCGATGCGTAGCGTAAGGACCGCCGCTACCACCATGACGATGAACATCAACAGGCCGCCCAGCACGATTCGAACGATACGCATCATCGCCACTTAGAATAGCGCCTCAGCGGCGATTATCCGTCACCGGTTCAGGATGAATGAGTACACGGGTGACCTCGGGATGCTCACGCCGAAAGGCCCGTTCAAACTCCGTGATGACCGCGTGGACCTCTGCCATGGGCAATTCGTCCGGAAGGCTACAGTGGCAGCTCATCTGGATGCCTTCCGATGGCCCATGTGCGTGCGAAACCTTGATGTCGTGTACGTCTCTGATTTTAGAAAAGCCGCGCAACGTTTCGCGAAGCCCTTCGCTCAAGAGGCGATCAGCTTCGACGTGGGCCGGGCGCTCGATTGTTTGCGGTTCGCTTTCTATGTGGGTGATGACCGAGCTGACGCCGGGAACTTGCTCACGAATATTGGCTTCAACCCTGGTTACCAGATCGTGTGCATCCCTGAGAGCCATGTCTTCGGGTACTTCGAGATGCTGTTCCACGTGCAGGGCTCCGTCATACTGCTGCACCGTGACGTCATGAATCGAAACGTTCGACTGTGCGGCGACTGCGCGAACGCGATCGAAAACGCTTTCGCCGAGCGCGGCTGTAGGCACGCTGCGTATGACCACGTCAGCTTCAGGAAGACGCGCCTGGACAGCTTCCGTGGCGAACGCGGAGATTTGCTCCGAGCGCTGAAATGTGAGGTTGCGAGGCATTTCCAGCGAAAGATCAACGAAGTAGTCGGACCCTGAGCGCCGCACGCGCACGCGGTCGACGGCAAGAACACCCGGAATACCGTTCAGGTCATTGACGAGATCGCGGCGAAGCTGCTCCCGCACCTCAGGCGGGGTGGCGTCGAGCAGAGAATCGAGCGTCTGTTTCGCTAAACGCAACGTAACGCGAAGAATGATGCAGGACACGACGAGCGCCGCCACGGGATCTGCGTACTGCAGCATGGGCAGACCGAAGCGCTGTCCGAGGTAGGCTGCCAGCAAACCGGCAAATACAGCTGCAGCGGAGTAGAGGTCGGTGCCGAAGTGCACAGCATCAGCCTGTAAGGCATCACTCCGCTGCTCCCTTGCGACACGCTGCAGATTACGCGAGCGCGTGTAATCGACGGTCATGGACAGCAGCAAAACAACGAAGGGCCAGATGGAGAAGCGAAGGCTTAGCTGCTGATGGTGATAGACCATGCGCCGGATCGCTTCTTGCGCTATCCAAATACAGGAGCCAATCATCAGCAGAATTTCGAAAGATGCGGACAAGCTCTCCAGCTTGCCGTGACCATAGTTGTGTTCTTCATCGGCAGGGCGATCAGAAACACGGACAGTCAGCAGCGTGATGCCGGCGGCGATCAGGTCGATCGTCGAGTGAGCTGCCTCGCTCAACATGCCGAGCGATCCTGTAAGGATCCCCGTAAGAAGTTTCAGTAAGGTGATCGCGGCAGCGGCGAGCAGCGACTTCAGCGCGGCTGCCCGTTTCGCATGACTACGTTCTGCGAGATCCTTTGCCGTATGCGCGTTCACGGTCTGAGGATACATGCGGAACGCACCCTACCCCCCCCCACCGATATATGCCAAAGTCCTGAGAATAAACAGGATGTGGCACCCACTCTGCGTAAAGTCCTCAAATAATTGGACTTACTCGCAAAATATACATTCGAAATGAGTTATGACTTAGCAGTGCAGCGGAAGAGTGATCCGCCTATTTCAATGATAGCGTCTTCAGCTTATATGTATGCCAACATTGCGAAAAATATAAGTGCCCAAGATTGAACAAGTTAGGAAAGTCTGCGGCTGCTGAGGGCCTTGACAACAGAATTTCCCTTTAGTTTCCGGGCTTCTGTGCGGAATAGATCCCAGCCGCCCCTAGCAGGAGTCCGTCCCAATCGGCGCGCGCAAAGTCCGCCTCGCTGAGCAGTTGGAGCATTTTCGGGGGGCGGGGGAAGCGTTGTACCGAGGCGGGAAGGTAGCGGTATTCGGCCTTATGTCCCGACAGCAAGCCGCCCACAGCCGGAAGAATGTGGTGGAAGTAGAGGTTGTAGAGCAAGCCGTTGAAGCCATCCGGCTGGTTCGCTTCGAGGATTCCAAGCTGGCCGCCGGGTTTCAGAACTCGGAAGATTTCGGCGAGGCCGGCGGCGTAGTTGGAGAGATTGCGGAAGCCGAAGGCTGATGTGATGAGATCGAAGCTCGCGTCCGGGTAGGGAAGGTGCATTGCGTCGCCTTCTACCCATTCCGCGTTGGCGGAAGCGTACTTGTTGCGGGCGCGTTGCAGCATCTCGGAAGAAAAATCCAGGCCAACGACGGGGACGCCCTTGGCTGGGCGCAAGGCGATGAGCGCTGCGGTCATGTCTCCGGTGCCGCAGCAGAGGTCGAGCACGCGGCTCTCCGGTTTCGCAAGAAGGGTTTGGAACTTGCGTGCGGTCTTCTTCCACCAGTGCCGGTCGAGCCCAAAGGACAGCAGGTGATTGAGGCGGTCGTAGGTGGGCGCGATGGAGTTAAACATGTCGCGCACGTGGTCTGCGGCGATGGATTCGTCGAGCTCGTTGCGAACGCGGGCGCCGGGTGCGGCGTTTTGATTGGCCAAGCTAACCTCAGCGGCGAAAACCGCTCTTTCTGTTAATCCTAACGATAAAGGTCCGTCGCGCTCTCAAGCGAAAGTGCTTCGCGAAGGGCCATGCAATGCGTTGCGAGTACACGCTCGCGCTGCGCGCTCGCGTTCGCAAATACAGGGGTCTCTCCACTCCGCTCCGCTCCGGTCGAGATGACAACGTGGGGGTGGATGCGGCGGTGGCTCATTTAGCAGGAACCCCGACTACGCGAGGGATGACGAAAGGAAACAGACGCAGATTTCCTTCGGAATAGCCGTGCTCAGCGAGAAAAAGTTTCGGCCGCTTCGAGTAGTTCGACTTCGGAGACGTCGCGGACGACGACCGCGTTGCCGATGCCGACAGGCAGCACGAAGGAGCGGTTGCCGCTGCGGTTTTTCTTGTCTTTTGTAGTGAGTGCGACGAGATGGGCGGGGTCGGCGGTGAAGGGCTTGAGTGGGCCGTAGGTCCGGATAAGTCGGCTCATTCTTGCGGCTTGGTCGGGGGTGACTGTGGCGCGGGCGAGTGCAATGTGAAGGGCCGCGAGCATTCCCCAGGCGACTGCTTCCCCGTGCAGTAGTTGTTTGTATTCCGTGGCTGCTTCGATCGCGTGGCCGAGCGTGTGGCCGAGGTTGAGAATCATGCGCAGGCCGGATTCGCGCTCGTCGGCGCTGACGACCTCGGCTTTGACGCGAACGCTGGCGGCGACGACGTGCGCGAGCGCTTCCGGATCGCCGCTCAGGATTTTCTCGGCGTGCTGTTCGAGGTAATCGAAGAGGGAAGCGTCGCGAATGATGCCCGCCTTGATGGATTCCTGCAAGCCTGCGCGGAGTTCGGTGGTGGGCAGGGTGGAGAGAACTTCAATGTCGGCATAGACCGCGAGCGGATGATGGAACGCGCCGACAAGATTTTTTCCGGCGGCGAGGTTGACGCCGGTTTTGCCGCCGATGCTGCTATCGACCTGTGCGAGCAGCGTGGTGGGCACCTGCACGTAGCGGATGCCGCGCATGTACGAGGCGGCGAGGTAGCCGGTCATGTCTCCGATGACACCGCCGCCGAAGGCGATGAGAACGGAGTCGCGATCGGCACCGGCTTGGGCCATCTCTTCGCCGAGACGCTCGACCGTGGCGAGACGCTTGTGGTGTTCGCCGCTGGGGACGCTGAGAAGCGTGGGCTGCTGCGGGAATCCTGTAGCTAAGGTGTCGCCCCAACGTTGCCAGATTTCCGGCGAGCTGACGACGAAGCAGCGCTGTTCGCCGGAGCGCAGTTTGCCGTTCAGCAATGCATCGATGCGTGAGCCGATTTCCGGCAGAAGGCCGTGTCCGATGGCTACGCTGTACGCCGCTGACGGCGTGTTTACCGGAATGATCGTAGGCGATGCGGACACAACCCAAAGGATAACTTGTTCGAGGTTTGGCGCCGTCGAGCATCAACGTTGAAAAATCCAAGCTCCGTCGCCAAGTCAAAATTCGACTATTCCTGGCGAGTGGCCGGCTTATCGGAACTAATCAAGTGTCGTGAATGCGTTGGCGAGTTTGCTACTCACTACTTGGATTCGGCTTCAACGTCATGTTGAAGCTGATCGCTTCGCAAGTACACCGCAGACTCTGCGGGATCGTTTTGGGAAGAACATATATCCATCCATTGCAAACCTTGCAGCGAAAACACTCCATCAGTTCTTTGAAAGCTGCAACTACGGGCCTGAAGTCATTCACTCCGAAGTTGGCCCATGCGTTGTAATGGACTGCTTTGTTCACGCTCCATTGCTCAACTCGCATTGCGGCATTGCACGATGCGAGGAATCTCTTCTTCTCCCGTGCTTCGGCTTCTTTATCTGACTTTCCCCACGACTTTGCCGATTCTGCCGCTTTGCCCCACAACTCCTTGTTCCGGCTGAGTACACTCGTCATCATTTCTTCCAACTCATACGTCGCGTCGGCTTTATATTGCGGCCTCGCGCCTAATTGGTCGGCAAGGATGCTCATTGCGTATTCAAGGTGGTGACGTAGTGCAGCGGCAGCCCCATCGACCTTGCCAGTCTTGAGCAGCAGTTCGATTTCATCCCAAATGTCTTCATTGGATTGCACGAGGGGGCCGGTATCAATCGTCCAGCTGTAGAAAGCAACCGATGTCTTTCCGGTCACCAGACCAGCCGACTTCATCTGTTCTGCCCAAAGCCGGTCATGTGTTGTGATGATGAACTGCGTGTCAGGGAATTGCGTCTTCAAAAGCTTGCAGAACTCATATCGATGCGCCGAATCAACAGACATGACCACATCGTCGAGAAGCGAGAGCGTGAATCTCTTGTCCAACAGGCGCTTCATCAGGGCAAGATACAGGCACACACCCATGCCATCTTGATGACCTTCACTGTGATAAGCAGCCGGAGGGAAAAGACCACGACCGTAGAAATTCACATCGAATTCCAAGCTCCCGGCAGTCGGCTTCAGCTTAGCAGCGAACTTCATCTCGTCCGCGCCGTTCAATGCACGATAGTAGGCGCTGAAATCTTCTTGAACCTCATCGTAGAGGGTATTCAGTTCCTTCTCCTGAACAGCGCAGTAGCAGTCGTATGCTGCCTTTGCCGCAGCCTTGGCGACGCTCGCGGCCTTATTATTCCGGCGTGCGTTCCGGTAATCTTCGAGCCGGACTTGCGCTGTACTCAAAAAGGTCTGTGCATCTATGGTGGCTGTTTGGTCGGGACGTGCCTCTATCATCGCTTTCAGAGCCACCACCTGCTCATTGAAATTTGCCGGAATTTGTAACCAGCCTTCCTTGAAGCGAGCGTGCGCCTTCGTAAGCTTCTCGACGCTGGTCATCGATGTCTTGAAGGTATCGAGATCGGCTCTCCAAGTCACGATCGCCTGCTGTACCTCGTTCGCTCCTAGAAACTGTGCCGCTCGCAATACAGCACCGAACAACCCTGTAAATTCCGTGATCTTGCCGCTGATCAGCCCTGCGTTTCGCAGCAACGCTTGCTGTAGTTTTTTTGCTTCCTCCGACTTGTCCAGCTTGGTCTTTAAATGTCGCTTCAGGTGATCAATGTCAGGCCATTCGTGATCACATAGCGGACACTCCGCGCTATCAACAAGGCTGAGTCCCTTCTCGACAAAGCTTCGTGCCTGCAGCGCAGCGAGCAAGGACGGGTCGCTATCGAGTTTGTAGAGATCCGCAGCGATAGACGCCGCTTCACTCTCGCCGAGGGTGGACGCCGTGGCCAAAGCGTCGGAAAGTGCACGAAGATCACGGACTGCCGATTCCTTATTCAATTCCGGGGTCGTCGCACTTTTGATCAGTCCTTCGTCAAGCTCTGTGTCAGCGGCCCATTCTTCTAAGAACGCAAGACCGAGAATCTTTCTGCGCTTGTTTACTGATTCCAGCACGAGTTCGCGCTTGAGCGCTGCTACTTGCAAGTACAGCTGGAACGCGTTTGCTAGCGCCTTTTCCCGCCCTTCTGCTTCTGTCTTGGCGGCGACCAGGCGATTATGAGCGGTGTTCAGAGCCTTTCTCGCATCACCGATTTCTTCCAGCTTGAGGAGTGTTTGAATTTCTTCTGACCGCTTTGTCGGCTCAACGAGAATGAATCGTAGGATTTCACGCCGAGATAGGGTGATCTCAGGATGTTCTGCGATCTCGTCCAGCGCAGCGCGAATGGCCGGTGTATCGGGGGCGACCTTCGGCTTCCTCGGTGACGAAACGTATCGTGTGACAGTGACGGACTTGTTGAGTTGCGCGATGAAGATCTTGAGCCTGACGAAGGCAGCATCCGGGAACCTCACTTTGTCGACGTGAGGCCCGTGCAGTCCGACAGAGAGGCCCTTTGTACCACGCCCTGCCAGACGGCCCATCTGCCCTGTCAATCCAAACTCAATCGAATCGATCACGCCGCTTTTGCCCGAGCCGTTCGGACCTGAGATGGCGAATGTCTTCTTCTGGAAATCCAGCTCTAACTTCCTTATGCCGCGGACTTCTTCAACATAGACGCTCTCCAACCTGATCATTTGACTTCGTCCTCTAACGCGCTGGTGAAGACCTTGACGAGATCATCGGGTCTTAGCTTATTGCTGTCGGCAAAAAGCAGCTTCAACGCCCCTAGTTTCTGGCTATCAACGTTTGGCGAGTTCTGGAGCTCTGCGAGGAATTTCTCGGCGATCTGCTGATAGAGGGTTGTCATAGGCCGGCGAGAGGAACAGGCAGTGATGTCTCTGGTTCTCGCCTACCATTTTAGAGCCGCCGCATGATGGAGGTTCTAAAGACTCGCTCTCCCAAGTGCTGGCTTTAGCAGCGAAAGCGTGATGGTCGCACCTAGTAGCACCGCGATGACGCCGAGTGATGTCAGTGGGCCGACTTCGATCCAGCGCGCGGCGAGCATTTTGAGGGCGGCGAAGCAGAGGACGGCGGCGAGGCCGTAGTGCAGGAAGCGGAGCTTCGCGAGCATGACGGCGAGCAAAACGTAGAGCGAGCGCAGACCCATGACCGCCATGATGTTCGAGGTGTAGGCGAGGAAGGGTTCGCGCGTGATGCTGAGGACGGCGGGGATGGAGTCGAGGGCGAAGACGACGTCGGTGATTTCGACGGCGACAAGCGAGAGGAAGAGAATCGTCGCCATCCAGCGTCCGCTTTCGTGCACGAAGAAGCGGTCCTGGCGGTCGCTGATGGGCGAGAGCCTGGTGAGCCAGCGGATCCAGCCGGGGGCTTCGGTGCTTTCGGACTCCGCGGAGGGCATGACGAGGCGGACCGCGGCGACCAGCAGGATGATGCCGAAGACGTAGTCGATCCAGGCGAAGGCTTCAAGGAGCTTTACGCCGGCGGCGATGAAGGCGCCGCGCATGACAATGGCTCCGGCGACTCCCCAGAAGAGGACCTTGGGCTGGCGGACGTCGGGGATGCGGAATAGACGGAAGAGCAGAAGGAAGACGAAGAGGTTATCGATGGAGAGCGCTTCTTCGATGGCGTAGCCCGCGAGGTATTGGACTGAGCCTTCAGTGTGGAAGCGCGGCAGGAGAATCGCAGCCAAGGCGAGCGCGGCGGCGACCCAAAGGATGGTTGCGTAGATGGCTTTGCGGCGTGGCTCGGGGAAGAGCTTGTGGAGGCCGAACTCGGCGGCGAGGAGCACGACGATGGCGATGTGGAACCAGAGCCAGTAGGGGAGCGGGGTCAACGGGCCTGGGCTCCGGTGCCGCTGCTTCTCGGCGCCACGGGGGGCTTAGCCGGAGGGGCATCCTGCGAAAAATGCGGGGGTCTCTCCGCTGCGGTGCTTCGCACCTTCGGTCGAGATGACAGGGTAACGGGGCGGGACATTTCGTTTGAGCTGGCATCCTGCGAAAATTGCGGGGGTCTCTCCGCTGCGGTGCTTCGCACCTCCGGTCGAGATGACTGGGTGTTGGGGTGGGAGGTTTCGTCTGAGCCGGCATCCTGCGAAAAATGCGGGGGTGTCTCCGCTGCGGCGCTTCGCACCTCCGGTCGAGATGACAATTGCTCAGGGAGCGTCGCAAGAGATGACGAAAGCCGAAATAAGTTCGCCATCAGGCGGCCTGCATTTTGGCCTTGCGTCTGGCGGGATGTACGAAGAAGGCAATCGCGACCCCGACGAAGTAGAGCACGAGCATGGGAGAGGCGAACAGGCACATACCGACCGGGCTTGGATCGGGGCAGAGGATTGCGGCGAGCAGGAAGATGGCGAGTACGGCGTAGCGGAAATGCTTGAGGAAGAACTTGCCGTCAACGATGCCAAAGAGCGCAAGGAAGAACATGAGCACTGGGAGCTCGAAGGTGATGCCGAGGCCGAGGATGACGGCAAGGAAGAAGCCGGTGTAATCCTCGATGGTGATCATGTGGGTGAAGTTCTTGCCCCAGTCCTGGATGAGGAACTTCATGGCACCTGGGAGCACGTAGCGATAGCCAAACCATGCACCGGAGAGGAACAGGCCGACGGTAACAGCCATGAACGGCAGGACGAATTTCTTTTCGTGCGCGTACATGCCAGGCGAGATGAAGAGCCAGACCTGGTAGAGAATCAGCGGGCTGGCGAAGATGGCGCCGAAGACGAAAGTGGTCTTGATGACCAGGTTCACCGCGTCGGTAGGGTGAGTCATCGTCATGCGCAGGCCGATGTCGACAAGCGGTTTTTGAATGATGGCGATGAGCTGGTTCTTCAGGAGGTAGGCGACGATGCAGCCTAGAAGCAGGTAGCCCACTCCCCACATAAGGCGCTTGCGGAGCTCTTCAAGATGCTCCATCAGGCTCATGCCTGGGAGCTCCGCGCGGTCGTGAACGGCGGAGCGTGCGCGGTCGACGAGGTCAGCTTGCATGGCTCACCGTTTCCTGCTCTGTTTCGCCCGATGGGTGGGCCTGGCGAAGATCGTCGTTCTGCGCGGGCGGGGCTGCTGGCGCGACGTCTTCACTGCGTCCTCGGGCCATGGGAAGGCCTGTGGCTGGCGGCATCATGTGGAGCGCGCCAGACGTCGCTATCGGCAGGGGTGTGGCGGTCGGCTCTTCCTGTTCTGCTTCAACGGGCGTTGTTATTGACGGAAGATGCGGGTGTTCCGGCTCAGGTATCAGAGCGGCTTGGGGAGCAGCCGCTTCCATCGCGGCAATTTGCTTCTGGCGATCTTCCTGTTCGGAGACGCGCAGCTCTTCTTCCATCTGCATCTTGAATTCGTTGGAGGCACGGCGGAATTCGCCAAGCCACTTTCCCAGCTCTCGCGCCAGCACGGGCAGCTTCTTCGGGCCGAACAGCAGAAGCGCCAGAATGAACAGAACTATGCTGTCAGAAAAGCTAGGCATACAGGCATAGATGATACGGCATGGCCGAAGGACTGGATGGCGGCGCCAAAGCGCTCGCATTCCTCGAAACACTTCCGCGTTTGGCGCGTCTAGCAGAGAGCAGCTTCATGTTCCACCCCTGGCGCACCGCATCCTGTTGCCGCTGTGCTGCGAAGATGGAGTGAGTCATTTCGGCTGGAGAGTTCACCCATGCTTCAAGTTCGTCGCACCCTGCTTCAACGCGCATTCGCAATCGCTGGTCTGGCGGCGACCGGGCTGTGGCTCAGCGCCTGCGGGGCGTTCTTCCAATGCGAAGGCAAAGCCGATTGCGGGACTTCGACTACGGGCACGGGCAGCAGCGGTGACTATGCGTATGTTTCGAACAGCGCGAGCGGACCAACCTATGTGAACGAGTACTCCATTGCCGCGGGCGCCTTGACGACCATTTCTGGGTCGCCGGTGAATCTCGGCTACACGCCCTCGGGGATGGTGGTCGCGCCAACTAACAATTACATGTACATCGCGCAGGGCAGCGGGCTGATCTACGAGTACAGCATCGGTACAGGGGGAGCGCTTGCGATTGCAAACAGCGGGAACGCTGTGGGTTCGGCGAGTACAGGGGCTTCTTCTATGGATGTTTCGCCGGACGGCAATTGGCTGTTCGTGCTGGACGACGTCGGACTGGTCCTGTACCAATTCCCGATTACTCCATCATCCGGCCTGCTTGGTTCCGAGGCTGCTTTTACGGTCAGCAGCAGTGGCACGGCGACGCCGCAATCCGTGCGGGTTTCGCCGAACGGAAACTATGTTGCGGTGAGCCTAGGAACGGATGGCACCATCGTGTTTCCGTATAGTTCGAGCGCCGGAATTGGCTCGCAGAACTTTGTGACGCTGTCTACGGGTTCGACCGCGGCGGGCGACTTTGCCGTCGCGATGGACACAAACAATTACCTCTATGTGGCGAGGACTACTGGGCCGGCGGTCTACTTGCTGACAACGCCGTCGGCGAACGTTGTAAGCGCGACGTCGATCCTGCAGTCAAGTCTCACGAACGGCAATGGACCACACTCCGTCACATTAAGCAGTACGTCAGGCGGCGTGGTGTACCTTGGCAACCTCACCGATAGCACGATCTCTGCGTACGGGCAGAGCGCCGGCAAGCTGACGAATGTGTCCACGACGGCTTACACCGCGCCGACCAATGTCTCGTCGCTGGCGCGCGATAACAGCGCGAAATACATCATCGCGGCGGGGTACAACAGCAGCTCAGGAATTCAGCTGTATACCATCGGCACGAATGGAGCGTTGACATCGAGTGCGTCAGCGGCATCGGGTACGTCGACCGCGGTGCCTGCGCTCGTGGCTGTCACGCATTAGTGTCAACCAGTAGAATGCGCTATGGCGGGCGTTGCCCTGCACATTGAAGGAAGCTCCGTTCCATTTACGTCACTCACGCATGCGAGAAACAGTTTCGGAGCAAAGAACAAGAAGCATCCTGACGCCTGCTCGGATGGGAACGCGTGAATCTGCAAGCCCGCCTTTCCGGACGCAAGCACGAGCGTCGGCCGCTGTCTATCTTTGTGGACTGACGCTGGTGTTGGCAGGATGCTCACACTTTCACGCCAAGCCCGCCGACAAGTATGTGTACGTCATTTCGAAGCAGAGCTTTCTGCGGGACCGCGTCGCGGCGGTTTCTAACCGCACGGGAACTGTAACGAACGGCGAGAAGCTGGTGGTGCTCGATCGCGCGCGTCGATTTGTGAAGGTGCGTTCGCCGAAAGGCGAGGTCGGCTGGATTGAGGAAAAGCAGACGGCTGACCAGGCACTGGCTGACAAATTCGAGGATCTCCGGCAGCAACATGAGAAGGAAGCGGTTGTAGCTACCGCAACGGCTCGCGATGAGGTGTACCTGCACATCGCACCGGGACGTGAAACAGATCGATTTTTTCGCCTTGCGGAAGGCGACAAGCTGAGCTTGATTGAACGCGCCAGCGTGCCGAAGCCGGTAACGCCGGGCGCGGCTCCGCTCGTCGTGAAGCCTCTCGCAAAACATGGCACTGTCAAGCCTGCCGCCAGTGATGCTGACGCCAAGGATGACAGCAAGGACGAGACGGCTGGTCCGCCTGCGCCTGTGATGGAAGACTGGTGGCTGGTCCGCGATGCGCAAGGCCAGACCGGGTGGATCTACTCGCGGATGATCGACGTCGAGGCTCCGGACGCGCTGGCACGGTACGCAGAAGGGCAGAGGATTGTGGGAGCCTACGTCCTGGCGCACATCGATGATCCGGAATCCGGCATTTTGAACAACGGGCAGATGGTGACAAGCATTCCGGAATATGTGACGGTGTTATCGCCGTATCAGGCGGGGTTGCCGTATGACTTTGATCAAATTCGCGTCTTCATCTGGAATCCGAAGAAGCACAGGTATGAAACTTCGTTCCGCCAGCACAACATGGCCGGCTACCTGCCCGTGCAGTTGAGTCAAAAGGCCGACCCTTATGGGAAAGCGCCACAGGCTTTGCAGCCGGCTCCAACGTTCAGCTTCAAAGTGCTGGCGGCGGATGCTCCAATTCCAACGCCGGACCCGGCGACAGGTTTGTATAAGCCGTCAAAGACGTTGACGAAGACGTATCGCCTTGAGGCGAACCTCGTGCGGCGGATACTCCCGCCCGGTCAGCCCGCGCCGGAAGAAGCGCACCCCCACCCGGAGTCAGAAAAGAAGAAGGAAGCGCGCAGGCACCGTCGCTAGCAGCTAGGGATTCGCCTACGCGTAGAAACGGCGAATCACTTCGACGACGCTTTCAAGCTCCTCATCGCGTAACTCTGGATAGATAGGCAGAGCGAGGACCTCTTCGGCGGCTCTTTCGCTGACGGGAAAGTCGCCCTTGCGGTAGCCAAGCGACAGCAGGCTCCTCTGTAAGTGCAGCGGAAGCGGATAGTAAATTTCGCTGCCGATCTTATGTTCTGTGAGGTAGGCGCGAAGGGCATCACGGCGCGGTACCCGGAGGACGTACTGGTGGAAGACGTGCTCGGCGCGTGTATCGGTGTAGGGCAGGACTACGCCCGTGCTTGTGTCTGGCGCAGCCAGACCGGCTTCAGCAAACTTCGTGTTGTAGCGTTCAGCAAGCTCTCGGCGGCGGACATTGCCGGCTTCCACGCGGCCCAATTTGACGGTGAGAACCGCGGCCTGGATCGTGTCGAGTCGAGAGTTCCAGCCGACTTCATCGTGGTAGTAGCGCTGGCGCATGCCATGGGCGCGGAGCATGCGTGCGCGTTCGTCAGTCTTCGCGTCGCGTGTCGTCATCATGCCGGCGTCGCCATAGGCGCTGAGGTTCTTTGTCGGGTAGAAGCTGAATGCGGCGGCGTCACCAAGCGCACCAGCAGGCCTACAGTTCCATCGCGCACCGAAGGCTTGTGCGGCGTCTTCGATGATATGAAGGTCGTGTTCAGCTGCGATGGTCCCGAGTGCATCCATGTCAGCGCATTGGCCGTACAGATGAACAGGCATGAGTGCCGAGGTACGTCCCTTGATTGGTGTTTTCGCTTTCAAAACGGACTGTACAGAGTCCGGCGATAGGTTGAAGGTGCGCGGGTCAATGTCCGCGAGAAGAGGCGTTGCACCGACGCGAAGGATAGAACTTACTGTTGCGAAGAAACTGAATGGCGTGGTGACGACGGTGTCTCCAGGACCGATGTCCATTGCGGCCATGGCGAGCCAGAGCGCGTCCGTGCCGCTGGCGCAACCAACGGCGAAGGAAACCTTGCAGGCAGCCGCTGCGGCCTGCTCGAAGTGCAAGACTTCCGGCCCGAGAATGAAACGTTGCGAGGTGCAAACTGCTTCTATGGCCGCGAGGACCTCCGCACGGATCTCCGCAAACTCTCTTGCGAAATCGAGCATGGGAACGGGCCGCACATCCGAGGCACCACTTTTCTGTGTCATCGCTCAACATGCTAACGCGGTTGCGCATCGAATTCTTCATGTGCGACTTGAGCCTCAGGTCTGCTTGTCACCAACCCTGTTGCACCTGTAAGGTTGGATTCCTGCATGGCTGCAGAACTGAAGAACATTGCCCGCACTTGCGAAAAGCGAGCCCTTACCGATGATTGCGCGTACCCGAGGAGATCGGCCCATGGATTCCAAGCCGGCACAGAACATTCAGGACACGTTTCTGAACACAGTCCGAAAAGATAAGAGCCCCATTACCATTTACCTTGTGAGCGGTGTAAAGCTGACCGGAAAGATCCGTTCCTTCGACAAGTATTCTGTGTTGTTAGAGAACAATGCCCAGGAGCAGTTGATTTTCAAGCATGCAATCTCAACGGTGGTCAGCGGACGTCCCATGCTCGCGGCGGATCTCAGGCCAGGCGGTACAGAAGGCAAAGAGCATCGGTCCCCATCGTCAGCAGCTTCGCCTGCAGACGCAAACCGCTCCGGTCAGTAGAGCACATCGCACGTATTGTTGACACAAACTAAGCAAAATGCTGCACGGCGCGCTTTCGATTCACAGGAAGACGCGCTTCTGCGTTCGCGGCAGCAGGCCGCAAACGAGCAGGCCGTCCTCGTCGCAGTAGACTTCGCGTTGGATCACCGCAAACCACCGGCTGCCGCGCTGCAAGCCCGTGCTGCGGCGGCTGTGCTTGAACAAAGCAGAAGCGAGAGCAGGGATGAAGCGGACACGTTCGAAGCGTTCACCTCGCCTCACTCTCCGGCGCGAGAAACCGACATCGACTTCGATGCTTCGCTAGCTGAATTGCAGGAACTCGCGCGTTCTGCAGGCGCAACGATCGCGGCCGTGCTTGTTCAGCGCCGAGCGAAGCCGGATGCCGCAACTCTGGTGGGTTCAGGCAAGCTAGATGAGATTGTTGCAACCGTCGCCGCGACAGGCGCGAGCCTTGTATTGTTCGATCACGACCTGACGCCATCGCAAGCGCGCAACGTAGAAGCTCGCCTGCCATGTACGGTGATTGATCGCACGCAGCTGATCTTAGACATCTTTGCGCGCCACGCTCGAACACGTGAGGGCATGCTGCAGGTGGAGTTGGCGCAGCTTGAGTATCAACTGCCCCGTCTGGCCGGAAAGGGCAAGGCGATGTCGCAGCTGGGCGGGGGTATTGGTACCCGCGGGCCGGGGGAAACAAAGCTCGAAACAGACCGGCGTCGCATCAATGCGCGTCTGGATCGCATCAAGCAGCAGCTGGAGGCTGTGCGGCGCATTCGACGACAGCAGCGGGGACGACGGGAAGCGGTGCCTGTACCGACGGTAGCGCTGGTTGGCTATACGAATGCAGGAAAGTCAACACTGTTCAATGCGCTGACTGACGCGGGCGTCCTGGAGTCGAAGCGCATGTTCGCGACGCTCGATCCTAAGCTGCGGCAGTTGACCCTGCCTTCGCGGCGCAAGGTGCTGCTTTCGGACACGGTGGGATTCATTCGCAACCTGCCGCACGCGTTGGTGACCAGTTTTCGCGCCACGCTTGAGGAAGTCGAGCGAGCGGAACTGCTCCTGCACGTACGGGACGCCGCGAGCCCGACTCTCGAGCAGCAACGCGCACAGGTAGAAGCTGTTCTGGGCGAGTTGGGCGTGGGTGAGAAGCCGACGTTACAGGTTCTGAATAAGACGGATCTTCTGCCGCCGGACACGCCGTTTCCTATGGAAAGTATTCCGGTATCAGGATTGACTGGCGCGGGTTGTGAGGAGTTGCTGTTGAAGATCGATGCGGCACTGACTGCCGACCCGCTGGTGGAGGCACGATTTCGGATTCCGCAGTCGGAAGGACGGATCATCGCAGCGTTGGAAAGAGGCGCGACCGTTTGGAACCAGCGGTTTGAAGGTAATTTACTGTTTTTGACTGCGCTTGGACCGTCTTCGCTGTTGCACCGCTATAGGAAGTACCAGACGGTAGGTGAGCTGGAAGGTCGTTCCTCTGAGAGCAGCGGATGAACTTCACGTGGGATATGCAAGGGTCTCTCCGCCACGGTTCTTCGCACCTCTGGCCGAAATAACGGGTCTATGAGACTGCTGGTAGATAGTCATGAGACAAAACAGGCCGCCTGACGTGGGGAGCGGAGGTGGAGTCCCCATGTCACGCGGCCTGCACGACCCTGAACGGGTCTCGGTGGTAAGTCCAGTTTACTCCGGCAACACGACATAGATACGTGAAAAAGCAGAAAAGTTTGTCGGTTCGATATCAGAGCGCTATTCGTTCCTTGTGCTCGCTTATCGAGCCGCAACTTTGACTTTCCGCAAGTCGCTTTGCTACAACTAACTCGTAACAAAGACAGAAGTTTCCGGAAACAATTCAGACCCGCCGTACCCGCAGCCAGAACGGTTTTGTGTCATGGTTCGGCTCCTCCTGTAAGACAAGATATTCATGGACATTTTGAATCAAGTTGGCGGTCTCATGCTCGGCTCTGTGCCGACCGTCATCCTGTTTATTCTTTTGGTGGTTGCGTACAACCTGCTGGTGCAGCGTCCGCTGAATCGAATTCTGGATGATCGCCGCACACGCACCACAGGAGCCGTGGAGCAGGCTCGCGGCGCGATCGCTGCGGCGGAAGCAGAGACGGCAGTTTTCGAAGATAAGCTCCGCGCAGCGAAGATGGAGATCGCTCAGGCTCGCGAGCAGAAAGCGCAGCAGTGGCAAAAAGAGCGCGATTCCGCGCTGACCGATGTGCGCAACGCCGCACAGCAGCGTGTACTTGGCGCCAAGCAGGAGATCAACCAGTCGGCAACAACGGCTCGGCAGCAGATCGAAAGCGCGACTGCGCAGTTGAGTGAGAGCATCCTTCGGGCAGTACTGCCGAAGGGTACCAACATCTCGGAGGCGCATCAGTAATGGCTCTTCGTAGGATTTCTGCTGCGCGGTTCTTCTCGTTGGTTGCCGTCGCGCTGGGCCTTGCGCTGCCGGTTGTTCCAGCGCTGTATGCGCAGCCACAGCAGGCAGCTGCGAATGCCGGCGAGCAGACCACGCCGATTCACAACGTTCCTGAGAAGAAGGCCGAAGAGCAGGACGAGAACGAAGCGTTCCGCCACTCTCCTACGGTGCAGAAGCTTGGTAGAGCCGTTGGTTTGAACCCTGATCAGGCGGCGACGGCGTTCACGGTGTTCAACTTCGTTGTCTTGGCTGTTCTGGTTGGCTACGGATTGCTGAAAGCACTCCCAAAGGCTTTCAAGAATCGCAGCTCTGCGATTCAGAAGAAGCTGGTGGATGCGCGCACGGCCACGGAAGAGGCGACAGCGCGTTTGAGTTCCGTGGAAGCGCGGTTGTCAAAGCTTGATGACCAGATCGCCGAGATGCGTGCGCAGTCCGAGAAGGATTCAGAACGTGATGAGCAGCGCATCAAGGCTTCTACTGAGGATGAGAAGGCCAAGATTCTGGCTGCTGCTGAAGCTGAGATACAGGCAGCAACGGCGCTTGCGCAGCGGCAGATTCAGCAGTACGCCGCAGAGCTCGCCGTCGAACAGGCTGCACGCAAGCTGGTGGTAACGGCGGAGACGGACCGGCTGCTGGTGGAAAGCTTTGCGCATCGGCTCGGCGCGGATAAGGCAGGTCAGAACTAATGGCTGTTGTTGACCTTCGTTACGCGCGCGCTCTGTCGCAAGTGGTCGATGAGCAAAAGCTCGACGCTATCGCAATGCAAGCGCAGCTCGCTGATTTCGCAGCTCTCCTCGCGGAAAGCCACGATCTGAGAGAAGTGTTGGAGAACCCGTCGATCCCCGAGCAGCAGAAGCTGAATCTGCTGGACGCGATCGCGGGACGCCTTGGGATGAGCAAGCCCGTGCGCAACCTTCTGGCGGTCATGACGCATAACAATCGCTTGCACGAGTTGAACGAAATCGCTGCGGCGTACCACGAGCGCGCCGACGAGCAAAGCCACATTGCCGAAGCAGAGATTACAACGGCGCGGCCGCTGGATGAGGCAAACCGTAAGCTGCTGGAGCAGCAGGTGGCACAGCTTTCCGGTGGGCAGCAGGTTCGCGCGACGTACCACGAAGACGCTTCGCTGTTGGGTGGAGCGGTAGTGCGGATTGGAACGACGGTATACGATGGCTCGGTTCGCGCACAGTTACAGGCTTTGAAACAGCGGCTGATTGCCGCGCACGCCTAAAGGCGCAGCTCGAGAAGAGTTTAGACGCGGAAGAAAAAGGGAACAGAATGGCAACGATTCAGGCAAACGAAATTACCGAGCTGCTTCGCCAGCAGATTGAGAACTACGAGCAGCGCATCCAGGTGGATGAGGTTGGCACGATTGTGACTCTGGGCGACGGCATTGCGCGCGTGCATGGCCTCGACAAGGTCATGGCCGGCGAACTGCTCGAATTCCCTCACGGCATTTCGGGTCTCGCCATGAACCTGGACGAGGATCAGGTAGGCGCCGTGCTGCTGGGCGACTTCGCCGAGCTCAGGGAAGGCGACCAGGTGAAACGCTCAGGCAAGATCATGTCCGTGCCAGTCGGCGAGGCACTCATTGGGCGCGTGGTGAATGCGATCGGGCAGCCGATTGACGACAAGGGACCGATCACTACCGATAAGTTTCTGCCGGTTGAGCGCATCGCTCCTGGCGTCATCGCTCGGCAGTCGGTGACGGAGCCCATGGCAACAGGTATCAAGGCCATCGATACGATGATTCCGATTGGCCGCGGACAGCGCGAACTGCTGATTGGCGATCGCCAGACGGGTAAGACGGCCGTTGCGCTCGACACGATCATCAACTCGGCGAAGAACAATCTGATTTGTATCTACTGCGCGATTGGGCAGAAGCGTTCGTCGGTTGCCGCTGTTGTGCAGACGCTTGAGCGGTATGGCGCTATGGCGTACACCATTGTTGTTGCCGCGACAGCTTCCGAGCCTGCTCCAATGCAGTACCTGGCACCGTTTGCCGCGACCGCGATGGGCGAGTACTTCCGTGATAACGGCAAGCACGCGCTGATTATTTATGACGATCTGTCGAAGCATGCGGCTTCGTATCGCGAAATCTCGCTGCTGCTGCGCCGTCCACCAGGACGTGAGGCTTATCCGGGTGACGTTTTCTATCTGCACTCCCGCTTGCTTGAGCGCTCGGCGAAGATGTCGAAGGAGAATGGCGGCGGATCGCTGACGGCGCTGCCGATCATCGAGACACAGGCTGGCGACGTTTCGGCGTACATTCCGACGAACGTGATTTCGATTACTGACGGCCAGATCTTCTTCGAAACGGATCTGTTCAACTCCGGTGTGCGGCCCGCTGTAAATGTAGGTTTGTCGGTATCGCGTGTAGGGTTTGCGGCGGCGATCAAGGCGACGAAGCAGGTGGGATCGACGCTAAAGCTTGACCTAGCGCAGTATCGCGAGCTGGCGGCGTTCTCGCAGTTTGGTTCCGATCTCGATAAGGTGACACAGAACCAGTTGAACCGCGGAGCGCGTTTGACGGAATTGCTGAAGCAACCGCAGTTCCAGCCGTTGACGTGGGTGCAGCAGGTGGCGATTATCTTTGCGGGTACGAATGGCTTGCTGGATGATGTCGAGGTCAAGGACGTAACAGCGTTTGAAGCGGGCTTCTATGGATACATGGATTCATCGCAGTCGCAGCTGATGGCGGATATCGAAGCGAAGAAGTCACTCGACGATGACCTGAAGAAGCGCCTGACGGACGCGATCAAGGACTACAAGCAGGGTTTCCTGGAGCAGCACAAGAAGGTGGAAACGGTTTCCGCGTAAGCGCCGGGGACGAATAGCGAATGGCAAATGTACTCGATTTACGGCGGCGCATCCGCAGTGTGAAGAACACGCGGCAGATCACCAAGGCCATGAAGATGGTCTCGGCTGCAAAACTGCGCCGTGCGCAGGAACGCGCAATGCAGGCGCGTCCGTACGCGCAGATGCTGACGAATGTGCTGGAGTCGCTGGTACGCCGCACGGAGTTGTTCGATGAGGCAACGGGTGATGTGATGCATCCGCTACTGATTGAGCGTGAAGAGAAGAACGTGCTCCTGCTGGTGATTGCCGGTGATAAGGGGTTCGCGGGCGGCTTCAACTCGAACATTGGCAAGGCGGCGCAAAAGTTCATCGATGAGCGCAGGGGCAAGGGTCAGAACATCGATCTTGAGCCCATTGGGAAGAAGGCGGTTGGGCTGTACAAGCGCCGATACCCTGCTGCAAAGTATGAGCATACCGAAGAGCTTTACGACAACGATCTTGCCAAGCACATAGAGAACATCCGGCACCGCGCTGCGCCGATCGAAGTTGCAGCGGAACATGCCGATCTGTTGGCGAAGTCGAACATTGACGAGATTTCGAAGGTGTCGCACTCCATCATCGCGCGCTATGAAAGTGCAGAGATTGATTCGGTGTACATCGTGTACAACGAGTTCAAGTCTGTCATCGCGCAACGCCTCGTAGTCGAAAAGTTGCTGCCGATTCGAAAGCTTGGTGAGAACGAGATCACCGCAGCCGAAGTCATGACCGAAGAGCAGCGTGACGCGGCGGCGAAGGCTGCGGCAAGCTCGGGGATTTCGGTGAACGAGCCCGAAAAGCAAGAGGTCGACGATGAGGCGAAGAAGTTTGGAACGTCGGAGGTCGATTACATCTTCGATCAGGCTCCGGACCGTTTGTTCCGACACCTGATGCCGCGCTATGTGACGACACAGATTTTTCACGCGATTCTAGAGTCAATTGCAGCTGAACATGCGGCGCGTATGACCGCCACGGATGCGGCGACGAAGAATGCGGGCGATCTGATCGACAAACTGTCACTGACGATGAATCGAGTGCGTCAGGCAGCGATTACGAAGGAAATTATTGAGATCGTGAGCGGTGCGGCGGCGCTCTAAGCAGCGCCGTTTCGTGGACCACGAGCAAGACAGGTTGGAACAGGAAGAGTTATGGCAGAGAACATTGGCAAAGTAATCAGCGTTAGCGGCCCGGCCGTAGACGTGCAATTCAGCGAAGCGAACATGCCGCCGATCTTTCAAGCGGTACGCATCACCAGCGAAGGCTTCGACACGCCGCTCCCGATGGACGTGATTGTGGAAGTGCAGCAGCACCTTGGCGAAGGCCGGGTGCGTTGCATCGCCATGACGGCGACTGAAGGCATGGTACGCGGCGTGAAGGCGATTGACACGGGTGCCGGTATCACCGTACCGGTTGGTCGGGAGACGCTTGGCCGCGTGCTGAACGTGCTCGGCGAGCCGGTCGATGAGCTCGGTCCGGTGAACGCCACGGTGCATATGCCGATTCATCGCCAGGCTCCTGCGTTCGACGAGCAGTCGACCCGGGAGGAGATGTTCGAGACCGGCATCAAGGTTGTCGACCTGATTCTGCCGTTCTTGAAGGGCGGAAAGATTGGTCTGTTCGGTGGCGCCGGTGTCGGCAAGACAGTTGTGATTCAGGAGTTGATCAACAACGTTGCTACGAAGCACGGCGGATACTCCGTGTTTGCCGGGGTGGGGGAG
>CAJCIP010000076.1 GCA_903970445.1 Verrucomicrobia bacterium Tous-C9LFEB
GCCGACGTGGACCACCATGATGGCTTCGGGGCCGCACTCCATCCGGTCGAGCATCTCGGCCTGGGAGTCGAGATCCCACATGCTCTTCCTGGTGAGCGCTTCGTTTTTGCTGTTGAGCACGATGAACTGCGAGGGATGGAAGCTGAGGCGGACGTCGGCCTCGCGTGCGTATTTGCCGAAGCGCGCCAGGTCACTGGCGCTTTCTTTCACCATGTTGTGGAACTGTGGCATGCCTGCATGTGTGGCGTAGGGAGCGAGGTCCGAAGCCATGCGGTACATATGAATGGCGTGTTTACGGCAGTACGCGAGCACATCGCAGAGATAGCCTAGCGAGACGCGCAGATGTGGATTCTGCTGCCAGCGGCGCGTGTCGCTGGTCTTGATGCCACCCGCGCCCATGACCTTCACGGGAAAGCCCAAGCGCATCGCGTGTGGAGGGAATTGGAGCTGTGGCTGGCCTTCGAGTGCGGCGCACTGCGACATCGGGTTGGTGAGCATTCGATGGAGCTCGGCGGCAGCTAGTTCAGCTTTCGTGGAAGCCTTTGCTTCCGATTTCTTGGCCTTCTTCTTACCGGCCCTCTTTACAGCGGAAGGGGCCGCTTTCTTCTTCGGAGCCATGACGCCTCACGTTCAGATGTTCTCGTTCTAGGATGCAGCGGTGCGGGCGTTGTTACTGACCAATCTGTTCTGAGCAGATCAGGGAGCACAGAGATCTCTCGCCTCACTGACTTCCATGCCATCCACCCATGTTGTTTGCCACCGGCGTCCGTTGTTGGCAGCGATGCACCAGGAACGCTACCCTTGAGCCATGCAGCGATGGAAACAGCTTTTATGCGGAATACTCTTTATGACCTCCGGCAGTCTCTTTGCGCAGGTCGCGGCGCCGTTGCGGCCCTATGTAACGTGCCGTTTCGACGACGGTCTTGCGGTACTGGAGAAGGAACCGACGCCGCCAGCGGCCTCCGGGCGTACGGCGATGACGCTTGTTGGACCAAAGCAGGTTGCGATCACGCGGGGCGAGCGGCTGCTGTTTGCGTATCCGGACAAAAGCCCGTTTGCCCGCGCGACGGTGGAGCAGCTTCCGGCGAAGTCGTTTGCGCAGGGCAAGGCTGACCTTGTGAGTGCGTTTGACAAGCTGATTGCTTCCGACGACAACGTGCAGCGCAATTACACGCTGAAGCCGCACATCAACGGCTATGAAGCGCACGGTCTGGATAGAAAAGAGCTTGGCGGCACGGTGCTGGGATCTACATGCTGGTGGACGACGCCAGCCGCACTGTCATCAGCATTGACTTCCTGAACCAGCCTGCTGACGAGCGCAGCTTCAGCTCGATGGACCAGTACGCCACGATGCGCGACAGCTTTCTTACCGGGTACACGTCGTGCATACGGGCGAACCTGCATGGAGTGAGTGCGCCCACGGCTGCGAAGAGCCCCGCAACAACGACAGCCCCAGCGAAGAAGTCTGTGCGCAAGGGCTGACTCGCGCCGGCGAGTCGCGCATGCACCCGGATTCGCCTTCAGGCCGCTGTTTCATTTTCAAAGTACAAGTATTTTCGCCAGTTGGCGTCCGCGCTGCCGATCATGCGCATGATGTGGCGGCTGGTGTGCAGTGAGAAGGGCCGCGGCTCACGAAGCAGCTTCATGTCGTGCAGTTCATGCAGCATGTGGCTGCCTTTGCGCCGGTTGCAGTCGCGACAGCAGGCGACCAGGTTTTCCCAAGTGGAGAGGCCACCGCGCGAACGCGGGATGACGTGGTCGAGCGTCAGCTCGGCGGATGTGAGGACGTCCTGGCAATACTGGCAGGTGTTGCGGTCACGCAGCAGGATGTTTTTGCGGCTCAAGGCGCGCGTCTGGTGCGGGATGCGGCGGTACTCCAGCAGACGAATCACGCTGGGCATCTGCATCAGCATTCTGTGCGAGTGCAGTACGCTGCCCTGCTCTTCTTCGGTGCGTGCGATGCCTTTCAGCACGAGCACGAGGGCGCGCCTCGCACCGCAGATGTTGATTGGCTCATAGCTGGCGTTGAGCACGAGCACGGGTGTTTGCATGGCAGGCTGGCGAAACACGCCTGCGCGAATGTCGATCGCTTCCGCGCGTGCCGTGCCCGGCACCGGTTGTGTGGTGTGGTGTCTGTTGCTGTTCCGCTTCCGCATCTTCCCTGCCTGCATCCAACGCCTCCGAAGTTTGCTTGCCGTTTCTGATTTGTTTGCGTGCTTTGCGAGTTATGCTCCTGCCATTTCTTATCCGAAGCCGATTGCTGGTCTCGGCTCCTTCGCTGCATCCCACATGGCCACCTGTGGCTTGACGCTGACACCGTGCACCTGCGCGCGAGCCATGGTTGCCACCCACACCTTTGTTGCACCGGCACGCACCAGAACACGCGCACATTCTCGTGCTGTTGCGCCCGTGGTCATGATGTCGTCTATGAGAAGAACCTCGCGCCCGCGAATCGTCTCAACTTCTCCAACCCGGAATGCTCCACGCAGGTTCTGCCGCCGAACGTGCGGTGCAAGTGCAAATTGAGCGCGGGTGTCTTTCACGCGCTTGAGCGCGGCAGGGCGGAGTTGGAGCTTCCACGCAGGAATTGCCTGGCGGAGGTAAGACGTGCCTGCTCTTGCGAGCAACTCCGCCTGGTTGAAGCCACGGGTGCGTTGCCTTGCCTGAAACAGCGGAACCGGGACGACGACAAGCTCTGTGGCCGCCTGGCCATGCAGCTTCAGCACGGTCGTGGCCATCGCTTCGCCGAGCACGTGCTCCGCAACAGTTTGCATGCCGTTGAACTTCAGCAGGTGCAGCAACTCTCGTACTTCTTCGTCGTAGTCCGCGAACGCGACGGCACGAGCAAATTCAGGGGGCGCCAGCCTGCACGTCATGCATTCGCCATCGGCATGGCCTGCAGCAAACCTAGCGGCTTCAACCGCCAATGCCTCGCCGCAACGCAAGCATAGGGCGACGTTCGTATCCAATTGGCTTGCCTGGACGCGCGCCTCACATGCAGCGCAAACGGGAGAACGACTCACCTCGACCATCGGACCGCCGCACACAGGACAATCCGAGGGAAGTACAACGTTCACCAAATCTGAAAGAGTAGCCCACGTAAAGGAAGAGCAACTTCGGAGCACACGCGTGACAGCGCGCCATCCTCGGGCCTCGCCGCCAGGCGGGCCACCATGTTCGAGCCGGACATCCTTCGCGCTAACGCTGAAGACGGACCTCACCCGTGGCACTGCGAGAGAAACACCAGCTGTGCCGATGGCAGAAGTATAAGCGCAAACGTTACTTCTTCGCCAATAGAAGGGCGCTGAAACGAGTGAACAGTGAGCAGTGAATTGTGAACAAGGCTGGGCGGCGGCGGAGCTCGGCAGGATTCAGCGCGAGTACGCGCTATTCTTGAAGACAGTGCCTGCCACCGCAACATCCACGGCAACACCGGCGCTGGGCGCTTACCCCCGCAGCAGCCTGCTGACGGACTACGCGCTGCTGTTTAAGCCGCGCGTTTCGCTGATGGTGATCATCACGGCGGCAGCAGGTTTTTATCTTGGATCGCTGCGCAGCGGCATCAGTCCGTTCCATCTTGGTCTGGTGCAGACGCTGATCGGCATCGCCATCGTTACAGCGGGCTCCAGTGCGCTGAATCAAGCTCTGGAGCGAGTGACGGACCGCCGCATGCCGCGCACGGCGTCGCGTCCGATGGCACAGCATCGCATCGGTCTGGCGCATGGGTTGATCGTCGGATTTGTCTGTGTCTTTGGCGGCTCGCTATATCTGAGTTATGTAACGAACCTGCTCACCGGCACGCTAACCCTGCTTACCTGCGTTGGCTACGTGGCCGTGTACACGCCGCTGAAGCGGATGACGACGCTGAACACCTTCATTGGAGCGTTCCCGGGAGCGCTGCCACCGCTGATTGGCTGGACCGCGGCGCGTGGCGTTATCGAGTGGCCTGCGGTCGCGCTATTCGCGATTCTTTTCGTGTGGCAGTTTCCACACTTCATGGCGATTGGCTGGATGTATCGCGCTGACTATGCCCGTGCGGGTATTCGAGTCACCTCGACGCAAGGCAGCACGCAGGACGCAGCTCGCGCATCGGTTGTGCAGGCGCTGTTCTATGCGGTGCTGATGATCCCAGTGAGCCTTTGGACCACGTGGCTGCATGTCACAGGTGAGCCTTATGCTGTGGCCGCGATCGTGCTTGGGGGATGGTACCTTTACGCAACGCTGCGCTTTGCGCGCATTACTCGCGCGCCTGACGATCCAGAGAACCGCGTCTTCGCGCGCAATTTGCTGAAGGTGTCTGTGATGTATCTTCCGCTGTTGCTGCTGGCCATGATGCTGAACGCGCAGGGCAGGCTGCTCTTTTAGAAATCTCATGACCACACTGACCGCACCCAATCCGACTTACCGTACACCGCCTTCGATCATTGCAGCGATCATTGGAGTCAGCGTGGTAGCGTCGCTGTTTCTTGCATGGCTGGTCTACTTTCATCAGCCCACAGACGTTGCCGGAACGCAGCTCGCGTTTTTGCCCGCGTTAAATGCGACGCTGAATGCGCTTTGCACGGTGTTTCTGATTGTTGGCTTCTATTACATTCGCAAGCGAAGGATTACAGCGCACCGTAACAGCATGTTTGGCGCGTTCATTGTTTCCAGTTTGTTTCTGGTGAGCTACCTGGTGAACCATGCGCTCCACGGAGACATGCGTTTCCCGGCGGCGTATCCGACAGCGCGATTCATCTACCTTTGGATTCTTCTGCTGCCTCACATTCTTCTGGCGGTCGTGGCGCTGCCGATGATTCTGATCACGTTCTTTCTCTCACTCAGCGGCCGCTTTCCAGCTCATCGCAAACTTGCGCGGTGGACCTATCCCATCTGGCTCTACGTGTCTGTCAGCGGTGTTGTGGTGTACGGCATGCTGGCGGCATACAAGTAGCGTGCTTTATCTCTTCACCGCTCGACATTCAAGTGGCGAGTTCATTGTTCGTCGTCCAAGCGCAGGCGTACCCTGGCCCTATGAGGCAGGAGTAGCACGACAAATACAGGGGTTCTTCGCTTCGCTCAGAATGACGACAGTCTTTTCGGGTGAAGAACTTCAGACACAGGACACCAGGGCCTCTTGCATTCCGACACGCGCAAACTTCTAATCACCGGCGTCTCCATCTTCGGCACTGGCTGCCTGGCAGCCCTGATGCTGCTAACTGCTTTCGGTGGAGTGACACGCGATGGCCCACATACCAATTTGGGATGGCTGGCGCTGATGCTAGCCATGGGGTGCTTGCCAACAGGTCTGCTCACACTTGCCCTCGGCGCTTCTAAGTTCTTCGGTGACCGCAGTAGGCAGTAGGATTTTGCGCAGGCTGCTATTCTTTCGCCAACGCATGAACCTCCTCCGTGCCACATGTCTTTCAACGGCTTTGCTCTTCTCGGTATGTGCGTCTCACGCACAACAAACTGTACCGGCTACCGCCACGGCAGCGCTGCCACAGCTCTCGCCCAAGGCAGCGTACGACGACGCCATGCATCCGCTGGATGAAACGCGGCGCGCGATCAGCAACTGGTCAGCCGCAGAACTATCAGCGCTGACAGTAACGCTCAGCCGAGCCCGCGCGGCATGCCAGGCACGAAATCCGCACTTGTATGCCGGAACGGACTTAATCGAGCTCGCACGTCTCTGTGCGCTGGGGCAGGAGTGGGGTACGGTTGTGCTCGCGACATCGCTCTATATCGATGAGACCGCACCCTCCAAACCTCTGCTGGCCGACGCGCATGCCGCGCGTGTCGATGCGGATCTGCATTTGCGTTCCGAGCCTGACGCTCTGCGCGATGCACACGCCATGTTTGCGGCCGTGCCTTATTCGCCCATCGTTGCGGAAGCCTCGACCGAGGCGATCGAATACATGCGTTTCTCTGCGCCGGACGATGCCATCTCGATCGCAAACGAACGCGAGCCTTTCATCCTGCAGCAGCTTCGTGAGACGCAAGGCCCCGCAGCTTCCTCTCCGGCGGCTGCGGTAGGGAGTGCAAATGCCCCAACACAGGCCGATAAATCTGCCGTGGCAAAGGGCGCTGGCGATCCAAGTAGCGCCGCAGCGAACAGCAGCCCCAAGCAGTCGCTCCATGAGCTCTACGGACAGGGTTTGGCGCTGGCGGCGCTCCTGCAGCAAGCCGACCGGGCGGCAATCGCGCAACGCACCGTGGCGGAGCTCGACAAGGCTCTCCCGGCTGTGCTCTCTACAGACGACTCGCTGCGCATCGCTGATGAGCGCCAACGCTACGCGCTGCTCGGCAAGCCGCTTCCGCCTCTCGCGCTCAACCGCTCGCTGAGCATGCCATACATCCTGCCGACCATTCCAGCGGTAAACACCGTGACCGCGCTCCTGCTGTTTCCTGATTGGTGTGCGCAATGCATCACGTCTGTGGCGCAGCTTCCTGAAACAGTGTCCGCTGTTGAAGGGCACAGCGCGTATTACTACGGCCTGCTTACCGAGACGGTGCCTGAAAAAACGCCGCCAGCGGATCAGTCCGCAGCCGGCGCGCTTCGTTCCTTTCAGCCCGGGTACGCCGCCGCTCTGCTTGCTGACAGGCCGGTGGTAACCGTGCCAACAAGCACGCCCGCTGAATTTGCCGCGAACGACTTTCCGTTTCTCGTAGTGACGGATGTGAAGGGTGTCGTCCGTGTTGCGCAACCGGTGGATGCGGACGATCTGAGTTCCGGTGGGAAAGTGGACGCGGCCGTCCTCCTCGTGTCCAAACACTGGCCTATGCCGTCGCTGATGGCACCGCCGCAGGGCAGCGGCGCCAGTGAACACTCTTCATCGAAGCAGGCCGTACAAGACTAGAGACGGCAGGCGTGGGCTGCCGTACCGCCTCGATAGCCACACTCTGCTATTCTCATCTCCGAAACGGAGCAAAACATATGGCCAAGGGCGTCAACAAAGTCATCCTGCTTGGGAATGTGGGCAAGGACCCTGAAATTCGCACCACCGCGAGCGGCACTACCGTCGCTACCTTTTCGCTGGCGACTGCCGATCGCGCGAAAGACCCGCAAGGAAACTGGACAGACAAAACAGAATGGCATAACCTTGTCGCCTTTCAGCGCACTGCCGAAATCGTGCGTGACTATGTAAAGAAGGGCTCGCAGCTCTACGTGGAAGGCAAAATTCAGACTCGCTCGTGGGACGACAAAGAATCCGGTCAAAAGAAGTACCGGACAGAAATCCTGATCAACGACCTAAGCCTGCTGGGCGGGCGCGGCGCGGGTGAGGGTGGAAGCGCGGGCGGAAACTACGAGCGCAGCAGCGGCAGCAGCAGTAGCTACGCCGGTTCACGCGCTGCATCGGTGCCGGCCAGTGGCGGCGGTTACAGCCAGCAGCCTGACTATGGCGAGCAAGGCATCACCGACGAAGATATCCCTTTCTAACTACCCGCCCTGGAACTCGCACATGCGCCGTTGCTGGTTTTTCCTGGCCCTTGTCATCGTCCTGCTACCGCAGGCAAGCGTTGCGCAGCGTCACAGCTTTGGTTCCGCGCCCCCGACAGCGCCTCCGCCTCGTGTGCCTACGCCAAGCACGCCGATTGCGGCGGTCAGCTCAGGCATGGGCGCGATCCAGTTTTCCGCGGTCAACTTTGGCGTGCCGCCGCCGCAGGCGCTCACACGGCAGCTGCAGGCGGATGATGAACGCACGCGGCTATCCGCACTTTCTTCCATCGGCGCGCCAAGCCAGTATGTGCAGCGTGGCCATGTGGCGGAGCCGCACAGCATCACGCTGCAGCTTGCGCAACTTGGCGACAACGAAGATCTCGATGCGCTGCTGACTGCCGAGCTGGATAACCACATCGTCACGGCCGTGCTCATGCAGGATGACAACGGCTGGCGGAGGATCGCCACACTTACTTATGCCACACCGTTTGAGGATCCACGAAGCACACCCTCCACGTTCGTGCACCTCGGTCGCTCCCTTGTGCAGCGGGATCGATATCGTGCCGTCTTCCGCGCGTCTTCCACTCTGCCAAACGGTGACTACACGGAAAATGAAGCGGTGCTGCGCATCATCAACAATCGCGCCATCATCACGATGAGCTTTGCGGACGCCACGCGTGAGTGCACCGTTGATAATACGGGGCGACAACCGGTGATCAACGGGTGCAACGTGACGCAACGCTGGCTGCAGGGCGATCCCGTCGACGCAAGCCATCGCTTCATTCTGGTGACAGCGACCGGCAGACTCTCGCAGCGCGACAGTACATCGCTGCTGTCAGACTCGCGCAACTTCCAATTTGCGCACTTGAAAAGCTTCTCGTGCCAGCCGTTTGTGTATTCCGAAACGACACTGCGCTTTGAGCCGGTTGGTCCTTCGAAGTCGTGCTCGGGCAGGTAAGCACCGGGCGTCCCCACCTGCGAACCTGGGCGTCTAAACGCGTATGACATCACGGCTGACGAAGCTTGGTCTGTTTCTCGCGATCGCTTTCCTTGCTCCGTTTGGACACGCGCAAACATCGGCGCGAAAGCTAGTTTACGCAACGAGCAAGTCCATCACACTTACACTCCCCAATGATTTCGACATCAACGTTGCAGCATCGGGGCTTCGTCGTGTGCGATTCTTTGCGAAATCGCCAGACGAGCGCATCTTTGCCACCGGCATGTACAACCTTGCCGACAACACGCGAGGAGCGATCTTCATTCTCGAAGGCTGGAACGGCACCACGCATAGCTTCAGCCGCGTGACACACTATCTCGACAATCTCCGCAATCCGAACAACGTTGCCTTCTGGACCGACCCCGCAACGCACCAGAGCTGGTTGTATGTTCCCTTGACGGACAAACTCCTTCGCTACAAGTACTCCGCCGGAGATGAGCATCCGACCTCCGCCCCCGAAGTGCTGATGCACTTTCCTGATTACGGATTGAACTACAAGTACGGGGGCTGGCACCTCACGCGCACTGTTGCTTTCGCAAATCTGCATGGCAGCGAACGCCTGTATCTAACCGCTGGTTCATCCTGCAATTACTGTCAGGAGCGCGAGGTTCTTCGCGCGGCGTTAGTGAGCATGCATCCTGATGGCTCCGACCAGCGGCTTTTGGCACAGGGTTTGCGCAATGCAGTCGATCTTGAGTTCGTGCCGCAGCTGGATGGCGGTGCGCTCTTCGCGACGAACATGGGTGACGATCACCTCGGCGACAAGCTGCCCGAAGACACCTTCTTCGAACTTGACTCGAACGACAAACCCGGTGCAATCGCATCGAATCATTTAGACGCGCCTGCAAACTTTGGCTGGCCAACCTGCTACTTTGCCAATGGCAAACCGGTGCATGATGCAACACCTTTGCCAGCCATGCCGAAACCGGGAGACATGAGTACAGAGTCCGAGCGTCCTGCCGGTGCTGGCCCTCCGAGCCATAGCACTGCGACGAGCACGGGCTATGCCAATGCGGATTCTGCATACGGCAGGCAGTCGGGAATCGCAGGCGCCGGTACGAACCTCTCTGCCGGAGGCGGCAACATCACGGCGCCCGACCCAAATGCTTCCCTCGGCAAGCCGCCGGCAGCATTGACGAGCTGCGACCATGTTCCACCCGCGTACACGACGTTCGCAGCACACTCATCGCCGCTGGGTCTGGCTTACTTCGGCAGTGAGAATGCGGCACTGAAGAACAGCTTCGTTGTTGCGCTTCACGGCGCGGGTCACCCGCGCATCGGCACTGGGTATCGCGTGGTGCGCTTCAGCCCGCAGGACCACACGCCCCGTGACTTCATCACCGGGTTTATGACGAGAGACAATGGAAAGCCGGTCGTGCACGGCAGGCCGTGCGGATTGTTGCAGATTGCGCCGGATACGTTTCTGCTGACAGACGACTATCTGGGTCTCGTGTATTACGTTCACGCAAAAGCTTAATGCGAACTGTTATCGCGACCTGCGACTTCCCAGGCCTTCACAAACTTCCAGTTCGTATAGATCGAGTGATTCAGATGAAAGATCAAGCCCTCGCGACCATCGAGGAAGCCGCCACGGAGCACGTAGTTGTAGAGGAACGTGAAGACTGGATTGAGCAGCGTGTTGAGCAGAAATTGTGTGAGGGATCGGCCCGTCTTGCCTCGTCGCAGGACGAGTGGCACGCTGGAAGAGCTGTAGCTCTGCATGTGGTCGATGTATGAGCGCAGCGTGGGGTACTGATAGTGCTGCAGATCGTGCTTCAGCTTACCGGCAGGTAGCGATGTTTTCGGCGTCGCGTGTGGTTCTGTGTCTTCACGAAGCCTTGCCGCGCCTTGGCGAAAGAGCCTGAGTTTGTAGTCGGGATACTGACCGCCGTGGAGCATCCATCGGCCAAAGATGTTGTTGATCCGCGGAACCCAGTAAGCACTAAGCTCCGGTTCGTTCCGTAAAAGCTTCTGGATTTCAAGCGCGAGTTCCGGCGTAACGACTTCGTCCGCATCCACATTCAGGATCCAAGGCTGACTGCACTTGTCCAGCGCGGAGTTGACCTGGCCTCCATAACCCTTCCAAGGCTCTACGAAGAGCGTCGCGCCGTAGCTTTTCGCTATGTCTACCGTTTCGTCGGTTGAGCCTGAGTCGACCACCACAATCTCATCGGCCCACTTGACGCTCTCAAGCGTGCGGCCGATGTTGGCCGCTTCATTCATGGCCACGATCGCAACGGACAACTTCGGCATGTCGAAAAGGCTACACCAGCACAGCGCGCGCCAGGCTATCTGAGAGGGCCGCCGCAGTTACACTGGAACAGCCATGATCGATGAACTTACTTTCCGCCGCGAGTCAGAGCGCGCCCTTGAATCGCTAAAGCAGGCTCTGATTCGCGCTGAGGAAGACGGCGGTTTCGAAACAGAAGAAAAGAACGGCGTGCTGAACGTTCTGTTCGAAGACGGGACTGCAAAGTTTGTCTTTACGCCGAATACACCTGTGCGCCAGGTATGGATTTCAGCGCAGTCGACCTCCTTCAAGCTTGAGTGGAATGATGAGAAGCAAGCCTTCACGCTGCCGAAGACCGGCGAGGACCTGCGCACGCTTACCGAACGTCTGCTGCGCGAACAGTTGGATGATGACTCGGTTTCATTGAGTTAGGGCTTTCGCCGCCATCTGTTGGCTGATCGATGAGCCGGGCTTGAGCCCCTTCAACGCCGTATTCCAATCAATCCCAGCCTTTGCGGGCTGGGCTGTAATGATTCGCGCCTTCGGCGCTTACATGCGTAACCGCGCCGGCAGAGGGACGCGCCGACTAGACTTGCGGCGTGTGAGTGATGAGCGCAGCGAAACGCTCCGCATACTTTTGTGGCATGTCGCGCCGCTTCATGTCGCGACCCACGACCATGTGCACGGTCTCGCCTTCGCATAGCAGTGTTTCGTCAGCCGCTCGAATGACCTCGTATCGAAAGCGCACGATCGGGCCGCGTACACCTGCTAACCGTGTGCGCACCAGCAGCTCATCGTCGTACCGGGCAGGAGCTTTGTATCGCGCGGTCGCTTCAACGACAGCGATCAGAGCATTTTCCTCCCGCTCCATCGCACGGTAATCCAGGCCGAGCTCGCGTATGAAGTCGACCCGGCCTACTTCAAACCAGATCAGGTAGTTGGCGTGGTAGACGACGCCCATTTGATCTGTCTCGGCGTAGCGCACGCGGACGCGCGACTCAGAGAACCCACGCGACGACAAACTTTCCAGCTGAGTCATATGTTCAGTTTAAGGCCGCTTCAACGGAGAGAAAACACCGGAAGGTTGGAGGGATATTCTTGATAGATGGAACTTCGTCCCACCGACGCGCTGCTCATCATCGACATGCAAAGCGATTTCCTGCCCGGCGGCCCGCTCGCTGTTGCTGAAGGAGACGTAATCATCCCGGGGATCAACGCGCTCGCACAACGCTTTGAACATGTGATTCTCACGCAGGACTGGCATCCTGCGGGCCACATCTCGTTTGCGAGTTCGCACACGGGCAAACAGCCCTTCACCGACACGGTGCAAGCGGCTTACGGCACGCAGACGTTATGGCCGGATCACTGCCTGCAGGGCACACGCGGCGCCGAACTCCATCCCGACCTGAACATCCCGCACGCAGAGATGATCCTGCGCAAAGGCTTTCGCAGAGATATTGACAGCTATTCCGCATTTCTCGAGAACGACAAAATCACCGGCACCGGCCTCGCCGGTTATCTGCGGGAACGCAAGCTGAACCGGCTGTTTTTCGCCGGGCTGGCGTATGACTTTTGTGTCGGCTTCAGCGCAATCGATGGCGCGAAGCTTGGGTTCGAGTCCTTCGTAGTCGAAGATCTAAGTCGCGCCGTCGCGCTGCCGGGAACCATCGAGAATACAAACGCATGCTTTGTTTCTGAAGGCATTCAGCGAATCAGTTCGGCGAGCATCGCCTCGTGATTACCCATCGAGCCTCGCGAAGCCGGCGGCATACCGAAGAAGCCATGGCGACTGTCACTGCCTGCCATTACGAGTTTGGCGCGGGGCAGGCGTTGGCTTTCGGTATTCCGAAGAGCAAGCATTTTCAAATTTCCTTCAACTACTGGGCAGGCGGCGAACTGCATACGGGCGAATTTGCGTCGGCGAAAGCCGTTCCGCAGGGAACGCTATTTCCCATCCGCTACGATCCGGAAGCTCCACACGACCATCGTCACGATCGAAGTGGGTCATCGGGACCGCGATCTCTCTTCGTTCTTCTTTCCATGCTGCTTGTCGCGCTCGTGGCGGTAGGGCTGGTACATGGCTGCGACACGTTCGTCCGGTAACTTCGTTCGGGTTACGACTTTTTCCTGGACAAGAGTGTTAGGTGGGCCCCACAATCGTTGCAGATTTCAGTCATCTTCTCCCATCGGGTACCCCATGTCTCTCCGGCTCCGTAGTTCCATCCTCGTCCTGTCTCTTGCCTCCCTCGTCCCGGCTCTCGCGCATGCGGATACGTTCAACTTCAATTCCACATTGAATACGAGCAATGGCCCTGGAGTTCCCTTGGGCGCTCAGACGGGAACCGCTACAGGAACGGTGGATTACGACCCGACGACCCAGAAGTTCACAGGCGCGAACTTCAACGTGACGTACTTCGACGGTGCCGCGACGAGCACGTACAATTTCAGCTACTTGTTCTATCAATACACCTACGACACGGTGAATACGGCCTATTTCCTCATCGACGAGGACGGAAGCGACAACGTCTACTTTCAGCTTTCGCTTCCCATAGGATTCGCAGGCGGTGACGTTTGCTCTGGTTCGGATCACTCCGGTTGCGTAGACACCGTCGACACCAAGCCCGGCGGACCGGTGTACTACTACAACACCAGCCTGGACGTGTACAACACCAACGGTAATACCTTCAACTATGACCACGGTCTTGAAGTGGCGCAGACTGGAACGCTCACTCCGACACCGGAGCCCTCGAGCATCGCGCTGATGGGCACCGGTCTCGTCGGCATTGCGGGAGCACTGCGTCGGCGTCTTTTCGCCTAAGTTCCTCTCGCGTACTGAAAGGCCTTCGCCGTCCGCGAAGGCCTTTCTATTGTGCGTGAACTACGTTCCGAGTCCAAGCTCCGCCGCTTTTCCCTGCATGGCGGCGATGCAGTTCCCAATGTGTTCTTCGACGGAGATCCCTAAGAGCTCTGCACCTAGAGTGATGTCTTCCCGTTTTACAGCGCGGGCAAATCCCTTGTCCTTCATCTTCTTCCGCACACCTGAAACCTCTACGTCCGAGATGGACCTTGAAGGCTTCACCAGAGCGCACGCGGTGAGAAAGCCCGCGAGCTCGTCGCACGCAAATAGAGCGCGGTCCAGGTGAGACTCCGGCTTCACGCCGGTATAATCTGCGTGCGCAAGGATGGCGTGCAGGACTTCCTCAGGCCAGCCGTGTTCGCGAAGATACGCGACGCCGACAAACGGATGCTCTTCCGGTGTTGGGTGGCGGTCGTAATCGAAGTCGTGCAGCAGGCCCGCGCAGCGATACGTCTCGGCGAGTTTGTCTGCTTCGGCGCCTGTCAGACCAAGTCGCTCAGCCTCGCGAACCCCGTAGCTCTCGGTGCAAGCGGCCACCGCCAGGCCGTGTTTGACGAGCGATTCATTGTTGGTCCACTCGCGCAGCAGCGCCTCCGCGTGTGCCGCTCCATGTGCTTCTGTCATTCCGTCAGCATACTTGCACGCTGCACCAGAGGGTTTTCTCCTGTGATGCCGGTGATATGAGCCTCGTCTTACGAGGCGTACTGAAGGTTGCGGTAGTTGGCTAATATTTGCGGACAGGATGCGGTAGCAGATACAGGGGTCTCCACTCCGCTACGCTGCGGTCGGGATGACAGTGCAGTCGAGTGGCTGCGGCCAAGAAAGGAGACGAAGGTTTTCGCGTCTCGCGCAGGATGACAAACAACGATGACAACGATCACCCTAAGCACCAGCTACCAGACACTCAGCGCTTCTTCTCAGTCGCCAGGCGCGACTTGATGTTTACTATCTTTGTTACCGCTACGCCTTTTAGCTATTTTTCTTGGGGTATCTTCGGCAATACCTCTTGACCCTCCCGGTACGGGGTGTCATTCTTGGCACATCACCCGCTTCTTATCGGACGTGGGCTGCTGCGGTCCTTGCTCTGGAATCCGCCCGCAACACACAATATGTCCACCATGATGGCGCCGGTCGCTGTTCCGGTTCGCGAGCCACAGGCTATCGCCGGTTCGGAACGCGAGGTCGTAAAATGCGACCACTGCAAGCTCGTGCAATTCCGCACAAATTCCGACAATTGCAGGCGCTGCAAGAAGTCGATGCTGCCGGAGCAGCCAAAACTACAGCCAGTGCTGGCGATTGCGCCGGAATCCGCGCCTCGTTCCGAGGAGAAGGGCCTACAGGTCGCTTCCGCCGTGCGCGATTTGCGCCACGTTCGCAATCTATCGCAGCGGCAGCTCGCAGCCCGCATGAATGTGCCGCGCACCTACATTTCCAAGATCGAAAACGGCAAAGCCATGCCTACGCTTTCTTCATTGGACCGGCTGGCCCGCGCGCTGCAAGTGGACATTTCCGCTCTGCTGCGCGACGCACCTACCCGGCACAAGGATGAGACCGCTGTCTTAACCGCAGACCCGTTCCTCGCTGAGATCGCGAAGTATGCCGCACATCTCAATGCGACCCAGAAGTCCATCTTCTTGAACCACGTTCGCGAAATCGCACAAGGCCGAACGCGCCGCCTGGCGTAAGTTGTTGCTCCTCCTCTCCTCGAAAGACCGCGCCGCTTCGCACATCCCCGATGTGCAGCGGCGCGTCCGCGTTTGGGCCTGCTCGCGATAACAGAGAGGTTGCCTGAAACGGGTCTAATGACCTTACCTTTCGCGAATCACTAGTCACCAGCCACTCGTTTCATCTATCGTTCTTGAAGCGAGCAGCCCGTGCGCGAAAAGACTACCAACCGAACCTACCAGCGCTCGAACCGTGCGAACGAACTGACACCCGAAGAACGTGCCATTTTCGACACGCTGGACCGCGACCGTATTCCGCAGCACGTTGCCATCATCATGGATGGCAACGGCCGCTGGGCGGGTAAACGCGCGCTGAAGCGCTTCCTTGGACACCAACAGGGCGCCGAATCGGTGCAGTACGTCGTGGAAACGGCGTCACGCATCGACCTGCCGTGGCTCACGCTGTACGCCTTCTCGCTGGAAAACAATCTGCGCCGCCCGAAGAACGAGGTCAGCTTCCTGATGAAGCTGCTCAAGAGCTACCTCGTCTCCAACGTGCAGCGCATGAACGACAACAACATTCGCATGGCGTACATCGGCCGCACGCATGAGCTTCCGAATGAGGTGCAGGACACCATGCGCTGGGCCGAAGAACACACGGCGAAGAACACTGGCACAACGCTCACGCTTGCCCTCAATTACGGCTCTCGCTCGGAGATCGTCGATGCCACGCGCCGCATTCTGCATCGCATGTTTGCCGAAGCGACGAAGCGCGGCATCTCGCTCGAAGACATGCTCGCGGCCGAGGGCGTTGACGACGCGATCAAGTCACGAATCGACGAGCAGCAGATCAGCGAGAACCTCTACACAGCGAGCATGCCTGATCCGGATCTCATCGTCCGGACTTCAGGCGAACAACGCATTTCAAATTTTTTGCTGTGGCAGATTGCCTACGCGGAAATCTTTGTCACGGATCGTCTCTGGCCCGATTTTCGCGGCATCCACCTCCTGGAAGCGATCCAGTCTTATCAGCAGCGGGAGCGCCGTTTTGGTGGGCTCGGCGAGGGTTCGGATGAGGACCTGAGCGATGTTCTGCCGGCAGAGAATGAGTTCGCCCGGCTGTAACGAGGCGCGGTCCGGCGACCATGGCTAAGAAAGAAGAGAGGTCCCCAGCAAACAGACATGAAGCGTATCCTCACTGCGATTGTTCTGATCGCTATCGTTGTTGCTTTGGTATTTTTCGGCAAGATATGGATGATCCTGGTCCTCGCCGGCATCGTTGCGGTACTCGCCGCCATGGAGTTCCGTGCGCTCTCCGCCGCAGTCGCCAGTCCCGTGCCGCTTTGGTGGAGCATCGCAGGTGTCGCTTTATTCTTCAGCGTGACTTCTCTGCAGCCCCAGGACATGATTACGGCAGTCTCGTTCGCGACACTTGTCCTGTTCGCCTGGAATGCGTTCCGCACGCCGCTGGAGAATGTTCTTTCTGAAACCGCGGCCGGGGTGCTGATGCTGGTTTACATCGCCTATCCACTCACGCTGCTGCCGCAAATATGGGGGCTGGAGAATGGAACGGCGCTGCTTCTGTTCCTTTTCGTCTGCGTGTGGTCCGGCGATATCGCCGCGCTCTACATTGGGAAGAACTTCGGCAGGCGCAGACTGTCACCGCGCCTTTCCCCAAACAAGACATGGGAAGGAGCGATTGCGTCCGTCGTCGGAAGCGTTGTTTGCGGCATGGGACTTCTCTACCTTGGCGCCTATCTTTCGCGGAACGGTTCAGGCTTCACCAAGCTGCATTCGACTGAGCCCTGGTGGCAATCAGTCATTCTCGCCATTGTTCTGAATGTCGCCGCACAGTTCGGCGACCTGCTTGAATCTGCGTTGAAACGCGGCGCAGGAGTGAAGGATTCCGGAACCATGCTGCCAGGCCATGGGGGCATTTTGGACCGCATTGACGCGTTGCTGCTGGCCGCCCCAGTGTTGTGGTTCATCGTTGTGCTGAAGGACCGGTTTGCTCTTGGCGCGTTCTGATTCTGCGAAAATAATCAAGTGAAGAAGATTGCCCTCCTTGGTTCGACCGGCTCCATCGGCCAGTCCACCCTCAGCATCTGCGAAGCTTACCCGGACCGCTTTCTTCCGGTCGCCTTCGCTGCAGGATCGAACGTCGAACTCGCCTTTGATCAATGCCTTCGCTGGCATCCCCAAATCGTTTCGATGGCGACGGAGCAGCATGCGGAAGCGCTGTCCCACCGACTGGAGGTCGCCGCACTCTACGATACTGACGTGGTGTATGGCACCGCAGGAACAGTCCAGGTCGCTACTCTGCCTGACGCGGATTTCGTTGTATCGGCCATCGTCGGAGTGGCGGGGCTTGAAGCGACTTACGCCGCAGTACTTGCCGGAAAGACGGTAGGGCTCGCGAACAAGGAATGCCTTGTTGCCGCGGGTGACTTAATTCTTGCCGCCGCCCGAGAGCGTGGAGTGGCGCTACTGCCGATCGACTCAGAGCACAATGCTGTACACCAGTGCTTACGCGGAGGAGCAGCAAACGAAGTCAAACAGATCTGGCTGACGGCCTCCGGCGGACCGTTTCGCAATACGCCACTCGCGGACTTCGCCAACATTACACCGGCGCAAGCGCTGAAGCACCCCACATGGGTGATGGGCCAGCGCATCACGATTGATTCCGCAACGATGTTGAACAAGGGTTTGGAGATCATCGAGGCGTGCCGGCTTTTTGACTTGCCCCCAGCGCAGGTTCGCGTTACGGTTCATCCGCAGTCCACGATTCATTCGCTGGTCGAATACATTGACGGCTCCATCCTTGCGCAGATCTCTGTCACCGATATGCGCCTGCCGATTCTGTACGCGCTGTCGTGGCCGGAAAGAATGGCGAGCGAGCTCACCTTCGATATGTCCGCTTTGTCGCAACTAGACTTTCAGCAACCTGACTTCGAGCGTTTTCCTTGCCTTCGTCTCGCGTATGAAGCGGCCAGCACGTCTCAAGCGCACTGCATCGCGCTGAATGCCGCCGACGAAGTGGCTGTGGATGCTTTCCTCGCAGGCAAACTGTCCTTTGTGGGTATTCCACGTACAATCGAACACGTGCTTGCGCTTACAATCGGCGGCTCGCCGGCATCGATTCCAGAGGTGCTTGAGGCCGACCACGCCGCGCGCGAGCTGGCAGCAGAGATCGTCGCTAAGCAGTAGATTCCGCCAACTTCCCGGCTGTTTTTCTTGAGGTTTCATTCCGCTCGTTATGCATCTTCTGCACGTCATTGTTGAATTCGCCATTGTCCTTGGTTTCATGGTGCTCGTTCACGAGCTGGGGCATTTTGCCGTCGCAAAGTGGTGCGGCGTGCGCGTCGAAGCTTTTTCGATTGGCTTCGGCCCAAGGTTGTTTGGTATCCGGCACGGTGATACCGACTACCGGATATCGATCCTGCCTCTCGGCGGTTACGTGAAGATGGCCGGTGAAGTACCCGGCGAAGCCGCGACGGGCGATCCGGGCGAGTTCAACGCACATCCGCGCTGGCAGCGCATGTTCATTGCCTTCGCGGGGCCATTGGCGAACTTCATCCTCTGTTTCTTTCTGCTTCTTTTTCTCGGAATGTTTCATCACCCGGTGGATGAATACCTTGATGGCGTGGCCGTGGTGGACTACGTGACGCAAGGATCAGCAGCCGCGCGTGCCGGCGTTCAGCCTGGAGACGTCATCACATCGTTCAACGGCCAGGCGAATCCTCACTGGCCGGACGTACTCTACGGTTGCGCGTTGGATCAGCATCGAAGTGTGCCGATCGTTCTGCTGCGCGGGAACGTAGCCAAGACCTCTTCTTTTGCCTGCGCACTGGATGAGAAAGCCACGGATCCGTTCGAAGCGCTGTTGTCTCTGGGTTTCGCTCCTCGCGTTCAAGCGCAACCGATCAAAGTCTCCAGCGTGGCCGGCGGCACACCGGCCGACCGCGCGGGCCTGAAGGCCGGTGATCAGATTGTGCGAGTGGATAATCTGGAAGTGCACAGCGCAAACCCGACGATGACGTCGTACCTGCATGATCGCAATGGCGCACCGGTCATGCTCACCGTTCTGCGTGACGGTCAAACGATCAGCATAAGCGTCACCCCTGAGAAGATGCCTACGGACCGCGGCGAATCTGACTACCGCCTGGGCTTTGCCAATCGGCAGCCTCCGACGAAGATCGTTCATCTCGGTTTTGTGGATGCTTCCAAGGAATCGATCAAAGAGAACTTCAACAACTCGACACTCGTACTCCGCATTTTGAAGGGCATCTTCACGCGACACGTGTCGGTGAAGTCGATGAGTGGGCCCGTTGGCATCGCGCAACAAATCGACATCGCTGTTCAGAACGGCTATTGGAGTCTTGTCGATTTCATGAGCACGATCTCGTTGCAGCTTGGCATTATGAACCTTCTGCCGATCCCGATTCTTGATGGCGGAATGATCCTGTTCCTCGCTATCGAATCCGTGATGCGGCGTGATCTGAATCAGGAAATCAAAGAGCGCGTCTACCAGGTGGCGTTTGTCTGCCTGATTCTCTTCGCTACATTCGTCCTGTTCAACGACATCACAAAGCTTCATCGCTAGAGATCGTTACGCGGCTCTTTCGCGCAGTTCCATCGCGATCTGCGCAGCGGCAACGCGTGCTTCCTCTTCTCGATCCACTGGGAAGCTGATCGCCCCGACACGCGCGTGTCCTCCGCCGCCATAACGCTCGCAAATTGCAGCTATGTTGGCTAGGTCGTCTGCGGACTTCATTGTCCATGGATTTGTGCCCACCGACACCTTCGTACGGAAACTCGACTTCGAAAGACCGACGTTGTAGTCGCTCTCAGGGAACAGGTAGTACGGGATGAACTTGTTGTAGCCCTCGGTCGGTTGATCTGTAATGTCGAACGTGATCACGGCTCGCTCGGCGCGCGCTCGCTCGCGAATTAACTCAAGCGCCGCCCAGTGCCGCTCCAACAGAGGAGCAAGCCTTTCGTGAATGAACGGCTGATCCAGCACGTCCTGCAGCGACATCGTCGTTAGAAGCGGAATGATGCGTTGCACGAGCGCGCTTTCCGGCGCGCTCTCGATGACCATCGTTAGCTTCATGGCCGGGGCCTCAAGCTCAACGGCTGATCGCGCGCTTTCATATTTCGCGCCGTCGACGATGTTCGCCCAATAGATCAGTTCGCTATAAGGCCTGAGATCCATGCCGAACTTCGTCGCAGCAATGTGGGCAATCCACCCCGTGCAGCTGATGTAACTGGGATCGAAGAACTGCCGCAAGGCCAACGGCCCCGGCGTGCCGTCCGCGTTCCTCTGCCCCTGGCGAAAGTGTGCCTCGTCTTCGGGAGTAAGGAAGGCGGAGAGATGGTGATCGAACCACCAGTCGATGTGCGGTGACGGCGAATATTTGAAGTCGACGATGGCATGCTCGCCTTCGCTCGCAAACCAACTCTCGTCGAAGAGTGATCCGGCGCGATGCATGAGGCCGCGGTAATCGAACGTTCTTGCCGTGCCGATGCACTCCTGATGAAAACGCGTGAACAGGGACGCGGAGCAGGCTCCGTCAAAGCAGTTGTCGTGATAAAAAACGCGGCAATTCAATAGGTACTTTCCTTCACGCCGAGGAAGCGACGCAATCCACAGCATAGCGAACGTCCCGGTCGAAAGTAGACAAGTCATCCGCGTATTCTGTGCAAAGAACCACAAATGCGTATCCATGAAGACCTAACGGCTGCAGGTGAGCCGAAAGCTGCGATGCCCCGAACATTTGCGACCTTCCGCCGTGAAGGATTGCTTTGGGGCCGCTTCGGTCTGCGTGCGGCCTGGGGCATCGCTGCTTACGTGGCTGTCTGGGTTGTTGTCTCAGGAATTGCTTCTTTCTTTGCGTTCGCTGTTACTAAACAGCTGACACGTCTGATGCAGGCCCAGATGCAGGCACAGGCACATCCCGGCGCACCCAGGCCAGAAGCCGAGCTTCTGTTCACTCCTTTGTTCGTCATCGTCAGCGATGGCCTGCCACTTCTCGCGATGCTTGGGACGTCGTGGCTTTTTTCGCTCGGCGAGCGACGGCCATTCGGCGCCTATGGACTTGGCAAACATCGATGGAGAGACGTGTTTCAAGGCGCAGGCTGGGGCTTGGTCATCATGTCGGGACTGATCGCGACTTTGCACGCGCTTCACCTTCTTGTTTTTGATGGATGCGCTCTTGGACTCAGCTCGGCGCTTGCTTATGGTTGCAAATGGCTCTTTTCTCTTTTGCTGGTCGGCTTTGCGGAAGAATATTTCTTTCGCGGCTACTTGCAATACACGCTGACACGCGGGATGTGGGGCATCGGTGAACGCCTCTCGCCATCGAACATACACGCGGTCGCATTCTGGATTTCGGCCACCCTGCTCTCCATCGTCTTTGCAGGGATGCACGGCAGAAATGTGGGTGAAACCAATCTGGGCTTGTTTGTTGTCTTTCTTGCCGGAATGACGTTTGCGTATGCGTTGTGGCGCACGGGCTCGCTGTGGTGGGCAATCGGCTTTCACGCAACGTGGGATTGGGCGCAGAGTTTTCTCTTCGGCGTGCCCGACAGTGGAAGCATTAGTGTGGGCAGGTTGTTCGTGACTCACGCCAGCGGGAACCCCCTACTCTCAGGCGGATCAGATGGCCCAGAGGGCAGCGCCTTCGTGGTGCTTGCGTTGCTGCTGGCACTTGTAGCCATTCGAATCACCCGACGGGGCGTACATCCAAAGTTCGACCAGACGCCAACGCCAGACGACATTGCACAAGGGTCCAGCGCAGCAATCTCTTAGAATCGTCACAGCGCATGAGCTTTTTTGAATCGGATGCGGCATCGCATCGCAATGACACTCTCGTAGAAGAACCACGCCTTCTGACGCGCCGCGGCGAAAGCGAACCCATCCTGGATTACGACCGTGAGTCGCGGCGCACCGGCAACAAGAACCGTGAGCGCCGCGATCATAGCCGCATTCGACTCTGGGCTCGCAGATTAGTTCTCGCCGCTGTAGCGGTCGCCATGATTTTCGCCGTGACACTGATCGGCACAGCCGTCTGGTTGCGCCACTCCATGCGAGCGGCTCTTCCTCAACTTGACGGCGACATACACGCGTCCGGTCTAACAGCGCCCGTGACAGTGACACGCGACGCGCAAGGCGTGCCTTCTATCCAAGCGCAAAGCCTGGACGATCTCCTGTTTGCGCAAGGGTATGTCACGGCGCAGGACCGCTTGTGGCAGATGGACTCCCTTCGACGCCATGCTGCTGGAGAACTCGCAGAGATCCTTGGCAGCAAGCTGGTCGAACACGATCGCATGCAGCGCACGCTGCGCATGCGTGACACTGCGGAGCGAGCCATTGCTTCGCTGCCTCCTGAGCAAGTTCATCAACTGGAGGCGTATGCGCGCGGCGTGAACGCCTTCATTGAACAAAACGGCGACCGCCTCCCTGTCGAGTTTCATGTGCTGCACTACAAGCCTGCGCCGTGGACTCCGCAAGATTCCATGCTCGTTTCATTAGCAATGTTTCAGGACCTGGCAACAGATTTCCCGGCAAAAATGAAGCGTGAAGCGCTTTCCGCGCATCTGCCCGCGCAGCTTCTGGCGGACCTTTACCCTGTCACCTCATGGCGTGATCGTCCACCGACACAACCAGCACCCGATCTCACTACCCCCAAGCCGGAGATTGAAGAGATTCCGCTCGATGACACGCAGGTGAAGCTGAGCAAACCTGCAACCGCGACTCCGCAAGAAATTCTAAGCATGGCCTCTGCGTCTCCCGACGAGGCCTGCGATGGCTGCCGTTCGGGTTCCAACAACTGGGCTGTCGCGGCTTCGCGCTCGGCATCCGGCTTTCCGCTCGTATCGAACGACATGCACCTTTCCCTCAGCGTGCCGGACATCTGGTACGAGGCCGGCTTGCACACCGCTGCCGCGGACAATGAACCAGCCATGGATGTCGTCGGCTTCACCCTGCCCGGTGCTCCGTTCGTGATCGTCGGCCGCAATGCTCACGTGGCGTGGAGCGTCACCAATCTTGACGGCGACGCGCAGGACGTTCGCATCGAGCACACGCGAGGCTCCGGGGACAGCCTGGAGTACGAAAAGGCGGACGGCACATGGGCTGCTGTCGCGCATCACGACGAGCGCATCCGCGTGCGAGGTGGACACGACGTTGATCTCGACGTGATGACGACGACCGCGCTCGTTGGGACAAAGGAGATCAGCACGCCGATCATTTCCTCGCTATATCCGTCTGAGCATCGCGTGCTTTCCCTCGCGTGGACGCCCTACGACGTGACCAACCTTGCCGTCCCTTTTCTGGCTGCTGACAGTGCGACAGATGGACAGAGTCTTGTCTCAGCGTTCAGCGGCTTTGGCGGACCTTCACTCAACCTTGTCTACGCAGACGATGCGAAGCACATCGGCTACCACGCAATTGGCCGCATTCCTGTGCGCGGGCCCGCGCAGCGCCGCTCCAGAAACCTGGCTGCACCAACTCCGCAAAATGGTCCGGCACCTCCGGACAATGACGAGGATCCTAAAAGCTCGCCACAAGCGATTCACAGTCAGCCAGAAGCCTTCCGGTTGCAGTTCCCACATTCGCACTTCATCGAAGCGGCTTTCTATCAACGGCGTACCAGAAGGCGTGCACTTCGCGAGCGCGCCCCAGAGAGCACAGTACCGGCTACAGTCGAAGCTCCCATCCAAGCGCCTCCTCCACCGAATGACTTCACCATCGGTTCCGCGATCTCCTCAGTTCCCTTCGACGCTCTTGATGCATCGCAGCAATGGTCCGGCTATATACCGTATGACCAGTTGCCTGCGATCGTCGATCCGCCGAACGGCATTGTTGCGACTGCAAACGCGCGCATCACTCCCGATGACTATCCCTACTTCATCGCGAACAATTGGACCTCACCCTATCGCGTAGAGCGCATCTACAAAATGCTCGAAGACCGTAAGGGAATGAGGCCCGCCGACATGCTTGCGACGCAAACCGACATCCATTCAGAGTTCGATCTTGTGATCGCACAACGCCTCGCCTACGCCTTGGACCACGCATCAGATGCTGCGCTGAAGGGCGATGCGCAGCGCCTCCATCAGGCTGCAGATGTGCTTCGAGCTTGGGACGGAACCGTCGCTCCGGATTCTGCTGCCGCAGCCATCGTGCTCTCGTTCCGAAACGTCATCTGGTCCGCCTTGCTTGCTCCGCAAATAGCCGCGCATGATGGTCTGCAACCGAAGAGTGAACCGGTGCAAGCATTGGTTTCCATGTACCGCTGGGGTAGCGACGGCGTTGCATTGGAATCGCTTTTGCAACACACCTCTGCCCGTTGGCTGCCGGCAGGCGCTGCAAACTGGAACGACTTTCTCGCTTCCACGCTGGCACGTGGACTTTCGGAATCCCATGCTCCGTCTGATCTTTCCAAGTGGAGATACGGGACGATGCATCCGGTTGAAATCGCGCACCCTGTGTTCTCCATGTCGCCGCTGTTCGACCGAATACTCGGAAAGCAAACAGGCTCAGGCCGGCAACAAAGTGGTGGAGACAATACGACGGTGAAAGCGATTGGCCTGCACTTCGGTCCGAGCGAACGCTTCACGGCTGATATGGCTGACGCACAGACCACCCATGGCAACATCACCACGGGACAATCGGGAAATCCAGCTAGCGAATGGTACTTTGACCAGTTCCGGCCTTGGCTCACAGGCGAGACGTTCACATTGCCGCTACATGCCGGCACCCCAGCACACACTCTCCGCTTGTTGCCCTGACATGACACCGAAGATCATCGCTGTTTCGCGCAGCTTGAAGCACGGCTTCTCGAAGGAGCCTCAAGACGCCGTTCATCTTATTCCTGGTGAGGGTGTCGAAGGCGATGCCCATCGCGGCATTACAACGCAGCACCTTTATCGCATGCGCCAAGATCCGACGCAGCCGAACCTCTGCCAGGTGCATTTGCTCGGCTCCGAAACATTGGATGAGCTACGCGCAAAGGGCTTCACCGTCGAGCCGGGCGAGCTTGGAGAAAACGTTCTGACGGCTGGCGTTGATCTGCTTAGCCTGCCGCTGGGCACACTGATGCATCTCGGTGATGAAGCAGTCGTGCAGGTTACAGGGCTACGCACGCCTTGTTCGCAAATAGACAGGTATCAGGCCGGCCTACAGCAGCACCTTTGGGGCGAACGTGATCAAAGTGGCCGCAAGACTCGCCGCGCAGGCATCATGAGCATCGTTCTGAAAGGCGGGCTCGTCCGTTCTACGGACACGCTCCGTATCGAAGTTCCGGCACCGCCGCATAGGCCACTTCCGCCGGTTTGAGGCTCAGGTACGCTGACAAGGTGCGGTCTCTTCGGACATATCACATTCTGATTCCGTTGCTTGCACTGCTAGCGATAGTGCCGTTGCTTGTGCATGGCTGCTCATGTGGACATGACCAGCCCTTTCATGTGCAGAGCTGGCTTGATGCCGCGCAACAGTTTCGCCAAGGCACGATCTATCCCCATTGGGCGTTCTCTCCTGCATGGCAGGCCGGCGAACCGCGTTTCCTTTTTTATCCACCGCTCTCGTGGTATCTCGGCGCGCTGCTCACCATGATCTTTCCGATGAACGCGGCCCCAGTGGTGTTCACCTGGATTGCGCTTACGGGTGCCGGTTTCAGCATGCATTACGTTGTGCGGCGCTTTGCATCAGGGGAGATCGCGCTCGTGTGCGCCGGTGTGTACTTGGCAAATCCGTACATGCTGTTCAACGCTTTTGAGCGCGGCGCCTACGCCGAGTTGCTCGCTGCAACATGGATTCCGCTGGTTCTTCTCTCCATGCTGCAGGAGGAGCTGTCAGTCCCGGCTTTAGCTGTTCCGCTTGGTATGACATGGCTGACGAACGCTCCCGCAGGCGTGATGGCAACGTATGCCGTTGCGCTACTCGCAGCGGTGCGGCTCGTGTTTGCATTTCAAGCACATGGCACATCGGGCTCGCGCCTCCGCGCTTCTTCCCTGCGTATCGTAGCTGGCGCCGTTGGAGGAAGTGCACTGGGCCTGGGTCTTGTCGCGTTTTACTTGCTTCCCGCAGCGTATGAGCGCAGGTACGTGCAGGTGGCGATGGCGATCATCCCCAACCTGCGCTATCAGGACAATTTCCTCTTCAGCAAGACGGATTACGCGGCTCACAACGAGATCACCTTTTCAGTCAGTGTTCTAGCGCTGGTTCTTGTTCTGATTACGCTGCTCGTCACTCTGGCTGGCGTGCTTCAAAGGAACGGTTTTCGAAACTCGCCGCCATTCATGGAACGATTTTCACGGCATGTCACCATCCAGCTCGTAGTGTTGGCTTGTGTCATCGCGTTCCTCCTCACTCCAGCTTCTTCTTTCGTCTGGGAACATCTGCCGAACCTCAAATACTTGCAGTTTCCTTGGCGGCTACTCAGCATCCTGTCTGCCGTGCTGGGGGTTGCGCTTGCCCCGCTTCTTAGCCAAACCCGTTTCCGTAGAGTTTCGTCCGGGATTGCTGCTGCTTTGCTCGTGATCGGTCTTTCGCAACTTGCTTCACACCTCTATAGACAAGGTTGCGAGCGGAGCGATTACCCAGCGTTTGAAGCCGCAGCTTTTCAATCCAGCCACGGAGTTTTACCGACGGATGAGTACACACCCGAAGACGCAGACAACGATGTTCAGCGCACGGACGACCCAGGCTACTGGTTGGTGAGCGGCAGTGATCCGAACGAGCCTGCGCCCGGAACCGTCGCAAATCCGAACGAAACAACCGTCAACTATGACGGACCTATTCCGTTTGAGAACACAGTCGCAGTTCGCGCACCGACGCACCTTGTTCTTTGGCTCGCGTCGTCCAAAACTCTTGTGCTGAACCTGCGTGATTACCCGGCATGGCGCATCACACGCAACGGCGCAGAGTTTCCTGTCCACTTGTACCGCGATGACGGGCTTGTGGCGGTCCCGCTCCCCGCCGGGGCTTCGACGATCGATGTTCGCTGGCATCGATCGTGGGACCAGACCTTGGGCGTAGCGACAAGCCTCTGCGCGTTTCTTGTGCTCGCGGCGCTGTCCATGCGCTCGCGTAAAATCAGAGCTTAGCCTGATGAGCGTAGACGTCGTTTCACTATTGAAGACCGGAGCCGGGCAAACAGACGCGGCCTTAGAGCAGTTGCTGCCCGCAGGCACGGTCGAGCCTCATTCCATCCATCGTGCGATGCGACACTCTACGTTTGCAGGCGGAAAGCGCTTGCGGCCGGTCTTGTGCATGGAAGCTGCGCGCGCTGTTGCCGGTGTGCTTCCTGATGGCGCGGCGGAATTAGGTTCAGCGATGGAAATGGTGCACACCTACTCGCTGATTCACGACGATCTCCCTGCGCTCGACAACGACGATCTCCGTCGCGGCAAGCCCACTTGCCACGTGGCTTTCGGAGAAGCTATCGCGATTCTGGCCGGGGACGCGCTACAGACACTCGCGTTTCAGACCATCGCGCGACTGCCCGCGCCACCCGCAACCATCGTCGAGATCACGCGGGAGTTTGCACTGGCGATTGGGACAGGGGTCGGGCCTCTTCCAGGCTCTGACGCTGCCGCGGATTTGCCGTCCGGCATGATCGGCGGCCAGGTCATGGACATCGAGAGCGAAGGCAAGAAGCCCACCGCCGACCTCGTGGAGCGCATTCACCGAGCAAAGACAGGCGCACTCATTACTTCGTCAATCGTTTGCGGAGGGCTCCTCGGCCTTGGCCATTGCATTGCAAGCGGAGCGAGCACAGATCGCCACGGATGCACGTCGCAGGACGTCGTTGCGCGGCTGCGCACGTTTGGTGAGAATGCAGGGCTCGCATTTCAGATCGTCGATGACGTGCTGGACATGACACAGACTTCTGCTGAGCTTGGCAAGACCGCCGGCAAGGACACTGCAAGCGATAAAGCCACCTGGCCCGCTGTTTTCGGTATCGAGCGGTCCAAGGAAGACGCCGCAAGCCTGATCGCGGACGCCTTCGCTGCGCTCGAACCTTTCGGTGAGGCTGGCACTGCGCTGAAGGCTCTTGCACAGTATTTAGTAGACCGGACCCACTAACCCAAGGAACTCCATGCGTCCACGCCATTACGTTCTCATCGCGGTGATCGTTGCCTTAGGTGTGTTCAATTATTTCCGCGTCCGACGCGCTCAAAGCACACAGCAAGCGACACCTGTGTCCATCGCAACGGGTCCGGTTCCACAAAGCCCATCCTGGAACGCCTTCGATAAGGCAGACGCCCTGCGTGATGCCGCCGAAAGCCAGTTCAGCGCTCAATTACAAACTCTTGATCAAACTGTTCAAGCAGCGCCTGCTACAGACCCCACAATCGCTGAGGTAAAGGGCTGCCAAATGTGGTTGATGTTCTATCGCCAGGGTATTGTTCATCCGTCAAAGGACACCTCCTGGCGAGACCGCAGCACAAAGCACCTCGACGAATGCGTCAAGACACACCATGACGCGGGTTGAAGCAGCGCATGACTGACGCCGATCTTCTTCACGCGCTGCGCGATTGCTACGATCCGCTGCTTAGGCGCAACATTGTCGACTTGAACTTCGTGCGCATGGCTCACCTCACGTTCGACTATGAAGCCCCAGGCGCGACCGTACCTGGCGTTCCCCCAAGATATGTCGCGGACGTACATCTGACCGCAGGCTCATCCGACGAGAGCGAAGGCGAGCAACTGGTGGCTCAGGTAAGCAATCGTCTCGCAGGTTTGCCTTGGATATCGCAGGTTCGCGTGAAGCTATTGCCGCCAGCATTCACTATCCTCAACACGCGAGTGAAATAGCTATGGCACGCGTTCGGAGAGGCGGTCCGGTTCATCCGTTCGATACAAGATACGGAACGGACACATCGGGGCTTATACCGGGCGAGGTGATCGCGCGCGGAACGACTGCGATGCCGGTGGAGTTGACCGCTTACTATGGCATCGCGCCAAGCATCCTCAGCTCCGTGCTCGACCTATGGCTGCAGAGAACGGCGCCCCAGGCTCCCGTCGAAGAGACCGTATTCCTTGATGTCGGCGCAGGCAAGGGTCGTGCGATGCTCCTTGCGTCTCGCTACCCATTTCTCCGGGTAGAAGGCGTAGAACTCAACGGCGATCTTGCTGCGATCGCACAACGCAACATCGACGTCTGGTCTCGTCATGCTAAGGCGGATCGTCTCGCACCGGTCGTGCTGCACCATGCCGATGCGTTGACATATCCGTTACCAGCAGAGCCAACGATCGCGTTCCTCTTTCACCCTTTCGAACGCACACTGATGCGGCGTTTTCTGCGGCACATCGAGAACTCACGCCGTACAACGAATGCTCCATTTGATCTTCTTTATGTGAACGCAGAACATGCTTCGATGCTCGAAGGCAATCCTGCATTCAAACTGCTGTGGAAGGGACGCGTTCCTATGTCAACGGACGATCACATTGCCGACCTGGCCGAAATAGCCCAACAGGAGGACTATGGTTCTACCGGCGATGAGCTCTGTGATATCTACCGCTACACCGGAAGAGGAATGGCGGGTACCGAGCCTGCCGCATAAGCTCTGTACTTGCAACACATTCCCGCTTCGCAGAGCTATCTATTGAGAAAAGACGAATCCCAGGAACCAAGGATGGACTCTAATCGTATGAGTTCATGGAAGCAGTGATCAGAACTCGCTGACCGGAAGCGACGGAGCGAGAACTCACTGCGGAACCTGGGCCACCTGCCAGCGATGTTGACGGCTGAGTCAAGACCTCACAACCGCCCGCGCTGATGACACACCACTGAATTCAAGATGTACCCAAGCGGTCGCAGCCACCGTGCGCGCCGAAGGAGAAACATGTCGCTTTACTTGGAAGTTGTTTCAACCGTACTTGCACTGACCGTTTTCACGCCGTCCATCATCGGCCTTCGCGCCCGCACCAATGCGCTGGCCACTTTCGGACGCAATCGCTAAACGACAGCAAGCTTTCATCCACGCAACACTCACCCAGGAGTTTCAAATGTATTTCGCAATCACAGCTTCGGTCCTCGGACTGACCGTATTCGTTCCTTCTTTCATTGGTATGCGTTCGCGCACCAACGCCGACTGGCGTAAGAAGTAATTCGGGAAGAAGCTGCACGCTTTTATTGAACTAAGCTTTTGTTGACGAAAGGGCCGCAATCTTGCGGCCCCGCGTGTTTAACGACCATCAGTCACGCCAATGAATCAACAGCAGCCGCTCGTTTTCGACCTCACCTTGCGTGATGATGATTTCGGCGTCTGCCCGCTCGACGATCGACGCAAACTTTTCGCCCCACTCGACGATGACGAGTGCATCGCTCTGATCAACGAGTTCCCACAGACCAATACCCTCAAGCTCTCGCTCTGCTTCAAGGCGATACACATCAAGATGAAACAGCCTTGTCTTGCGGCCTTTATATTCATGCACCAGCGTAAAGGTAGGGCTAGTCACCTCATTGGCGTTAGCGGCGCCCAAAGCTGCAACCATGCCCTTCACCAGCGTTGTTTTCCCGGCTCCGAGCTCACCGCGTAGCACCACCAACTTTGGCGCGCGCAGCAGCTCCGTTAGCGTTTCGCCGAGCGCAATTGTTCCGTTCTCACTGCGTGTTCGCAGCCGCTTTTCGCGCGTCCACACTTTCATGCACCAGCCTTTTCGTTTGTAGCGCCCGCGCAGATCCAGGTGAAGCCGTCTTCATCCTTCACTCGACTGCGGAACGCACGCGCAAGATGGCCCACGGTATCAGTCGCGAAAACCGTGTGCTCGTCCTGATCCAAGACAGCAAAATCAGCAGCCAGCCCGTGAAGAAACACGGCCGCTTCAACAGCGCGCGCAACATCGTTCGGGTATTGTGCCAGCATGGCCGCGACAATGCCGGTAAGAATGTCTCCGCTGCCGCCTTTCGACATGGAAGGATTGCCCGTTGTGTTCACTCCGATGCTTCCATCCGGATGAGCAATGAGTGTGCGCCAGCCCTTCAGCACGAGCGTCACACCGTGCTCGGTCGCGAACTTGCGCACGATGTTGATCCGGTCAGCCTCAACATCTTTCACTGTGCAGCCGAGCAGGCGAGCCATCTCGCCCGGGTGTGGCGTCAGCACGACGATGCGCGGCTTGCCCTCTTTGTCTTTGCCGCTTGTCGCCTTCCTGAGCAGATTTATGTCACTCGCGAGCGCATTCAACGCATCCGCATCGATCACCACTGGCAGCGACACACGCTCGACAAAGGCACGAACGAACTCTGGCGTTGAGCCTGACTGCCCAAGTCCGGGCCCGATGCCGACAACGCTGATGCCTTTGATCAGCGCGTCCAGCTTTTCGCCACTGATGTCGTCGAGCGACAAGCCCTCCGCAGAGGTGCCTTGCAGCGGCGTGAGCATCAGCTCAGGCGCGACTGCCGCGACTGTTGGCAGCACTTCGAGCGGCACTGCCGCCGTCGTTAGTCCCGCACCGGCACGCATGGATGCGAGGCTAGCCATGCTTGGCGCGCCTGCCTTGCCGAGACTACCGCCCACGATTAGCACATGACCGAAACGGCCTTTGTTGCTGTTGATGTTCCGTGGTTTTTCGGCAAGCTGCTTGGCTTCTCCGGCCCAGTGCAGCCAAGTTGCGGAGACGACGGCCTGCTGAGGCATGCCAATCGGCGCGACGACGACTGGACCAAAGACTTTGCCGGGAGTAAGGTGCCCGAACACATGCGCCATCTTGGGTGCGGCGAACGTGACAACGGCATCTGCACGAAACGCACTTCCCGGCTGTCCGATACCCCCGTCGCCGTCTGCATGCTGCGTTAGCGCATCTGCGTCCCACCCACTCGGTAAGTCAACAGCAACGACAGGCATCGAGCTTGTCGCAAGCAGGTCCCGAACCTCGGCAGCCAGTCCTCGTAACGGCGGCGTAAATCCTGTACCAACGACGGCGTCAATAACGAGCGCAGCGCTCTGGAGTACCGTTTCCACGGCAGAGATCGTTTCGGCTTCCGTGAAGGTCACGTTGAGGTTCGCTTGGGCCGCTTTCAAGGCAGTCGCGGCTTCGCCTTTCACATCTTCCGCGCGACCAAGCAGAACCAGCCCCACGTGACGGCCAAGCTCCGCAAGAAAAGTAGCAGCAACGGCGCCGTCGCCACCGTTGTTTCCCTTGCCGCACAGAATGACAATTGGGTCAGCGGCCGGGTAGTGACGCAGAACGAAGCGCGTCACAGCCGCGCCCGCATTTTGCATCAACGTGGAAACACTCACGTTGAGTTCTACGGAACGACGGTCGGCGTCGGCAATCTCAGCTGCGGTAAGAATCTGCATGTTTCTAGACTACCGCTGCGATGTTTATTGACCTGTCGCGCTCTGCGCAACTGTGGACTGCGGCGTGGCTGTCTTGGGTTGGAAGAAGTTACGTTCGTACAGCGCCTTATAGAACTCACCCGTAAGCTCAGCGGCCTTCGGGCCGAAGGTAGGCTTGCCGCCTTCGAGGAAGATCACAGTCACAATGCGACCTGTTGGCGCATCCGCGTACGACGCAAACCACCCGAAGCGTGTGCCTCGATTGGAGCACGTGCCCGTCTTACCGAACACGGGAAACTGTGCGAAGTTCGTGCGCAGTGAACGCGCCGTGCCGTTGCTGAAGTCAACGGCGCCCTGCATGCCAGGCAGCAGCTCCGGAATCGAAGCTTTGATGTCCAGCAGGCGCTTCACTTTGGGCGTGAACGCTTCTACTTCTTCCGGCGATGTCGGATGCTGCAGGTAGTAGAGCGTGCCCCCATTTGCAATCGCCGAGACCAACGCTCCAAGTTGCAACGGAGTCATCGAGATGCTCTCCCCGAAGGAACACATGCGACCAACGCCGCCCTGCGCCTGTGGAAGCTCGGTATCGGGATACACACCCAACTGCTCACCAGGAATCTCATAACCCGCAAGCTCACCTAAACCAAATTCGTTGGCGTAATGCTTCACGCGCTCAAAGCCCATCGCACGACCGAGAACTTCAAAGTAAAGATTCACTGACTTCGCAAGCGCATGTGTCAGATCAAGCGAGTAGTGACCGCCGAGATTCACGGGAGTATCTGACTTGATCAGCCCCTCCTGCAATGCGGCCAGTGCTACCGACACCTTGATCGTGGAACACGGCTCCGCACCCGAGCTGAGCGCCAGCTTCTGGTTCACCATCGCGAGAATGCGGCCGCTGGATGGGTCGATCGACACTACGGTGCCGTTCATGTTGCCAAGCGCTTGAATCGCTGCTGCTCTAACGATGGGATCTTCGCCTGCTGTGGAGTCTCCGGCGGTCATGTTGTCCGCAAAGCTGCTCATGTAAAAGCGCTCCGCGGTAGCGGAATGAGCTCCAAGTATGCGGCCACGCCGACCGCGAATGACACGGCCGGCACGCGAGGAACTGCGCTCTACGGAACCTCGCCCAGCAGCTCTGCCGTGGGGCCTGGAAAATACAGCAACATGGCCTCTGCTGCGGTTGATCCGCTTGCGGCTGGGTGTGGCTTGCGCCAGACACATGAACGTCAGCAGCGCGCAAACGGTGGCGGTTGCAAATGCTTTCCTCAAATCAGAGAACCCCGTCAGCGGCGCTACATGTCACCGCTGCATGATGATTTAGACGTTCACCAGAGTCTTAGCGGCTGCGGCGCAGAAACGCCGGAATGTCCAGCTCGTCCGGCTCCACTACATGTTGCGCTGGAGCGGCCTGAAGGCTCGCCTCGCGTTGCAGCGCCGTCGCCCGGCCTTCAGCTGCGGCGTTCGATTCTTCCTGTTCACCGCGCTTTTCCCATGCGCCGAACTCGCGCTCGCGAAGTTCAGACGTGGACGCAGTGAAGAACTCATCATCGAACACAGACGCCGGAACCGGAACCAGTTCCGCGCGCCTTACCAGAGAGCTCGGAGCCTCATAGATTCTTGCCTCGGGCTGCGCTGTTTCTAGGGCGACGGAAGGAACATCTTCGTGGACAGCTTCAGCAACGGCCACCCCACCTTGAAACTGCTGCATGGCATTGACCGGCTCGGCACGCGTTGCATACGAAATCTCGCGCGGTGTGCGGCTTACCGTATTGATCACAGGAGGAGGCGCAGAAGCTCGTGACGAGGAACCTGGTTCTGACGTGTAGCGTCCACCGGCAAACTCGGATCGCGACACTGGCCACGCCGACTCCGCCAGCATGCGCTCGCGACGATCCGGAGCGGCATCACGAAAACCCGTGGCTATCACGGTGATCTTAATTTCATCGCCCATGCTTTCATCCTGCACAGCGCCGAAGATAATATTCGCATCTTCATGAGCCGCGTCCTGGATGATCGTCGAAGCCTCGTTCACTTCCGTCAGCTTCAAGTTGCTGGAGCCGGTAATGTTGATCAGGATTCCGCGCGCACCATCGATCGCTCCGGCCTCCAACAACGGAGACGCCATCGCGGCTAGCGCAGCATCTTTCGCGCGTTGCTCGCCACTGCGAACGGCGGTGCCCATCACGGCGTAACCCATGCCCGCCATGGTCGTTTTCACGTCAGCGAAGTCGCGGTTGATGACGCCGGGAATCGTGATGATGTCGGAGATGCCTTGCACGCCTTGCCGCAACACATCGTCTGCAATCCGGAAGCTTTCAAAGAATCCCGCGTCCTTTGCTACAGCCAACAGCTTCTCGTTTGGAATCACGATCAGCGTATCGACGGCATCGAGCAACTCCTGCATGCCGCGCTCCGCCTGCATCATGCGACGCTTGCCTTCGAAGGAGAACGGGCGCGTGACAACAGCCACTGTGAGCGCGCCCATTTCGCTGGCGAGGGATGCAATCACGGGCGCCGCGCCGGTGCCCGTGCCGCCGCCCAGGCCGGCAGTGACGAACACCATGTCCGCGCCTTCCAGCGCTTCGATGATCTTGTCGGAATCTTCCAGTGCGGCGCGACGGCCAACATCGGGGTTTGCACCCGCGCCAAGCCCGCTCGTCAGCTTCACACCGAGTTGCAGCTTTACGGCTGCCTGCGAACTCTCCAATGCCTGCGCATCCGTATTTGCCGCGATAAACTCGACGCCTTCAACGTGAGCGGCGATCATGCGATTTACTGCGTTGTTGCCGCCGCCGCCAACGCCGATCACCTTGATGCGCGCGTTGCGCTGCGACTCGTCGTGATACTGAATGCGAAGTGAGTCATCGGGCGGATAGGGCATGGGCAGAGAATCTCCTGGGGCAAATGCGAAATGGCTCATTCGATTCTGCATGAGCCATTCGCGTAAATCACTGAGGAAAGCGCAAAGCCGCCGTACCTATGTGGGTACGGGGCGCTTTATTTCGTGGGCGGATACGCGCTTAGAAGTGCAACACCAGTCCGGCGCCGATGGATTGCACATTGTGACTGCCCGAGCCGAACATCTCACCTTCGCCTAACTCGATTGCTCGAAGGTCGAGGAAAGGAACAATTGAAACATCCAGCCCAACATAGCCTTCTATCTGTCCGAACTGCTGCGTCGTGTTCGCATCGTTGTACCGAGCGTATCCGCCAAGGACTTCCGCGTAGGGCTTCAGAGCGTGAAGTGGCGTTCTGAAACTAGCGCGCGGCCCGGCGAGAGCAGAATAGTGGCGCACCAGGTCGCTGCTCGCACCGTAGCTGGTTGCGGACTTGTTCGCGTTCGTCACACCGCCGCGTACGTCCGCTCCAAAGCGGGCGAGCTTGTAAGACTTAAAGTCATAGAACGCGCCGAAATTTGAGCCGAACGGTCTTTCATGTCCATCGGTGTCAGCGCAGCGGCCCTGCGGATCTGCGCAGGTAAACCCGCCGACGCGTTCACCGACAACCGTGCCATAAATGGAAAACTGCGCGTGCATGGACGAAGCGCCGCAGAGAAGCGCGGCCACGCCCAGAAACAAAATCTTACGAAACGACATAGCGATTATTTTACCTGTCCTGCGTAGGACGAAACGGGGCGTCACAGGGTGCCGGCAAAGATGGCCTTTAGTTTCTGCTTAAGGCCTTGCTCCTCGCTTGCCTTGCGAACCTGCGTTCGATGTGTGTAGAGCAGCATGCCGATGGCAGCGGAGAACTCTGGCCGCGCTAGCTCCGGCGGCATGCGGCTGAGCGGCACAGGATATCCAACGCGCGCCGGGACGCGTAGAAGGCTTTCCGCATGATCAAGCAGTCCTGCGAGCAAGGCGCCTCCGCCGGTGAACACACATCCTGCTCCAAGCGCTTCAAGCACACCACCTGAACGCAGATTATCGCGCAGCATCGTCAGCATCTCCCGTGCACGCGGCTCGAGAATCTCTGCAAGAAAACGCTGCCGCACTAACCTGGACGCGTGTCCACCTGTGGACAAGTCGCCGCCGATTTCGATTTCATTCAGCTGCGGTACTGCTGTGACGACGCAGTTGCCATAGGTCTGCTTCAGCCGTTCCGCTTCTTCCACACTCACATGCAGACCGACAGCGAGATCATTCGTGAAGTGATCGCCGCCGATAGGAAGAACAGCAGTATGAGCCACCGAACCTTCGAAGAAAACAACCATCTCGGTAGAGCTGGCACCGATGTCCGCAAGGCACACGCCAAGCTCACGCTCATCTGCGGAGAGTACGGCTTCCGCTGATGCGATCCCCTCGTACACGGTGTCTGTTACTTCGAGACCGGCCTTGTTGGCGCACGTTACGATGCTCTGCGCCGCACTGCCGGAGCAGGTCGAAAGGTGAAGCGCTACTTCTAGCCGATTGCCAACCATGCCGACTGGATCGTGTATGCCGCCCTGATCGTCGAGGATGAACTGTTGCGGCAGCAGATGAAGCACTTCGCGGTCTGGCGCGAGACCGATCGACCGCGCACGATCGATCGCCGAACGCACGTCTTCGCGCGTGATTTCTTTCATACGGCTGCCCATGCTGATGCCGCCCTGCGAGTTCATGCCACGCACGTGCGGTCCACCCACACCGACCACAGCGGTTTCGATAGGAGCCTTCGAAGCACGCTCCGCAGTGAGCGCCGCTTCGTTGATGGCTGCAGCGGCGGGGCCGAGATCGGAGATGACGCCGCGCCGCATTCCCCGCGAGGGCTCAATGCCGTGCCCGCGATACCGTAGCACTCCATCGTTCAACTCGGCTACCAGCACGACGCTTTTGTGGCTGCCGGCATCGACGACCGTGATGAGATTTTCTGTTTTCGGATTCATCGTTTCACCGGCTTCAAGATTGCGTGCGCTGCGGGTTTCGCAACAGCCTTGCTCTTCGCCTGCTTCGCAGCGACAGGCGGATGAATATTTCCCTTCAGATCTTCGTTCGAAGGGCCGTTGGTTCCAGCCAATGGAGCATCCGTTCCCTGCGCCATTTCCAGCACCATCTGATGTTCATAGCGCGTATCCACGGCGGCGAGCTTCGGATACGTCTGCTTCCACATGGGCAGATGTTCCTGGAACAGCTTGTATCGTTCCAGAAAATTTTCATCGCCAAAGTGCACAAGGATGTCGCTGCCTCCGCTGGCGATGAGCGCCTTAAGGTCTTCAGGGTTGGAAACATCCACTTCACTGATGGACTGCGTGCGCTTTTTGCCACCGCTGTCGAGATCCTGCATAAAGCGCTGGTAGATGGCCATGCGGCTGGCACGCACAGACAATGGATCGTCGGCCGAAATACCAGTGAGCACGGGAAATGAATAGTTCGGGTCGCCCGCGATGTCCTGCGGCATATCGAGCAGCACTCCACTCGCGTCCACCAGACCTACTCGCGAACCCTGCCGCACAAAGGCTATCGGCGTGCGCTCCACAATCGCGATCCG
>CAJCIP010000077.1 GCA_903970445.1 Verrucomicrobia bacterium Tous-C9LFEB
CAATGTCGATAAACTGAATGCCTTTGACGACGCGTCCGCCGCGCACGTCAAGGCAGGCGATGATGCGTTTGGTCAGCAAGGGGAAGACAGACAGTAGGGAGTAGAGAGTAGACAGTAGAGCGCTCCGCTCATAAGGGCACATCCTTTGGCTTGGGGTTGAGTTGCTCCCCAAGCGTGCCGTCAGCAGTCGACTCAAGCGGCAGTTCGACGCATTGGGTCGAGTTGTTGGTCAGATTTAGATCCGCCGCTTCCATCTCCGTTGCCGCCTGCACTTCGGAATCGTTCATGTCCGTAGCTACGCTCATGCTGATACCCACCTTGTCGTTTTGACCCAAGTTGCAAGCGACTTGAACGAAAATCTATAGTTCTGCGGCCACAAGGACCACGTACACAATTCGATGCTACAGCGCTAGAAAATTTTTTAGAACGCGAAGCCCGGTTTCCGCGCTTTTCTCCGGGTGGAACTGTACGCCCATGACATTGTCGCGCTCAACGGCTGCTGTAAAGCGGCCGCCATAGAACGTCGCCGCTGCGGTATCGTCGCTGAGCGGTGCGCGCCAGGAATGCGTGTAGTAGACGAAACTGCCGGGTTCGACCCCTGCCAGCAGCCGCGAGTCGGGCCTGATTCCTTCAAGCGAGTTCCAGCCGACGTGCGGTGATTTGAGCTCCGCGCCTTCGAACACAGAAGGAAAGTGCTCGCACCCTCCAGCAAAGTGACCAAGACCAGCAGTTTCTGGTGCCTCGGTCGAGCCTTCATACAGCCATTGAAGGCCGACGCAGATACCAAGGAACGGTGTGCCACCAGCTACGGCCTCGCGCGTTGCTTCTGTGAGCCCGAGATGCTGCAGCAACTGCGTGGAGCGGAAGTGGCCAACGCCGGGAAGAATAATCTTCTTTGCCGTGAGAACATCGGCGCGGTCCTGCGTGACGTGCACGTCGTCTGCGCCAAGGTGCCGCAGCGCTTTCACGACGCTGGTAAGATTGCCCGCTTTGTAGTCGATGACCGCGATCACGAGAGGCGCGGACCTCTCGTCCACTCTTGCAGCCGAAGCATTCCTATGCTGAGTTTGGCCAACGCTGAACGTAGCCCAGGTCTAATACTCATAGCAAACCCTTTGTACTCGGCAGCAAGTCCTTCATGCGTTCATCTTTGGAACAGGCACCTCGCATGGCGCGAGCAAACGCTTTGAAGATGGCCTCAATCTTGTGATGATTATTACGTCCGTACATCGTCTTGACGTGGATGTTGCACTTCGCGCCGCGTGCAAAGCCGTCGAAGAAGTCGGGGACGAGTTCGGTTTGCAGGTCGCCGACGACGGGAACGGTGAGCTGATCGTCCACGATGCAGGCTGTGCGGCCGGAAAGGTCAACTGCGCAGACTGCGAGAGACTCGTCCATCGTCATGACGAAGTAGCCTGCGCGGAGGATGCCGCGCTTGTCGCCGAGGGCGTCGTTGAACGCTTCGCCGAGCGCGATGCCGACGTCTTCGACGGTGTGGTGCTGGTCGACGTCGAGGTCGCCGATGCACTTCAGCTCGAGATCAAAGCCGCCATGCTTCGCGAAGCTCTCTAGCATGTGATCGAAGAAGCGAATCCCGCTCGATACCTTGTACGTGCCACGGCCATCGACGTTCAAGCGAAGCGAGATTTTCGTTTCGAGTGTATTGCGTTCGATGGTGCCGATGCGCTCGCTGTCGGCATCGCGTTGGGTGGTTCCTAGTTCCTCAAGCATGTCGCTCATCGCATCTCCTTTATCGGCTTGCGCGGCGCCGTTTCGCTTCCATTGCCCTATTCAGCACAAACGCAAACAGGGCGGCCAGAAGAGCGCACCACACGATGACAAATGCTGGCAGATAGCGCGAGCCATGCAGCTCCTCCGCGCCAAAGATGCCGATCACTCCTAATAGTGGAATCAGTGGAGCAATGAGCAGCGGGCGGCTTCTGCGTGGCATCGTCGCTCCTCCTTACTCGAACTCGTGTGGATCGGCAGAGGTGCGGCGCGCATGCATGCCTTCTGCCGGTGTCCAGCTCATTGCTGCAAGCGATTCACGCAAAGCTGTGATGCCCTGCGTCACGTGATCTTCCACGCCGATGGTGATGCGAACGTACCCGTCGCAACCTGGGTCGGAAGAGCGGTCACGCAGCAGCACACCGCGTTCGCGCATCTCAGCGACGAACTCCTTGTGGCGCTCGCCGATATCCATCAGCACGAAGTTGGCGGCGCTGGGCCATGTGCGGACACCCAGCTCTTCCAGCGCTGTGATCACGCGCTCGCGGCCCTGATGCACTTGCAGCACATACCAGTTCAAGTAGTCTTGGTCCGCGAGAGCTTCAGGCAACACAGACAATGCAACGCCGTTCACGTTGTAGGGAGAACTGACCTTGCGCAGATAGGTGATGAGGCGAGCGTCCCCGGCGAGCACGCCGATGCGCAGATTGGCGAGGCCATATGCCTTAGAGAACGTGCGCGCGACGATCAAGTTCGGCACCGAACAGATGTCCTGCATGACAGTATCGCCGAAGAAGTGGAAATAGGCTTCGTCCACCATCAGCACCGCATGCGGTGCGGCTGCGGCAAGCTGCAGAAGATGTTCGCGGCTCACCGTAGCTCCTGTGGGATTGTTGGGCGAAGCGACGATGATGAGCTTCGTTCGTGGCGTGATCGCCGCAAGAAACTTATCGAACGGAAAGGTGAACGAATCGTCTGCCTGCACGCGCATGAGCTTCGAGGTCATCATGCTCGTGGAAACGTCGTACATGAAGAAGGTGGGTGTGCAGATGAGCACTTCGTCGTCTTCGTCGAGAAACGCGCAGGCCATCAGGTGTATGCCTTCATCCACGCCGTTGGTGAGGATGACCTGATTGCTTTCGAGCCCGAGGTGCTTCGCCACGATGCGTTCTACCGGCTCGCGCTCGGGGTAGACCGTCATGCGCTCCCCTGTGAGCTCTTTGAGCTTTGCGGCGACGCGTGGGCTCGGTGCAAACGTGTTCTCGTTGAAGTCGAGTCGCAATGCGTCGCGACCGGCGAGCGGTGGATGGTACTCCGGCATATCGAGCACGAGGCGGCGTGCCTGCGGGAGCACCTGCTCTCTCGTTTCGGTTGTAGTCTGCTCCACGTCGGTGGCCACGCTCATCTATCTACGCTCTACTCTCTACTGGCTAATCTCTGCACTACCGCATTCTTACGCGAACACTTTCCGCGTGGCCAACGAGTCCTTCCGCTTCGGCAAGCGCTATGGTGTGCGGCCCGACTTCACGCAATGCGTCGCGTGTGTACTGCTGCACCGTGATGATTTTTACGTAGTCCAGCACGCTAAGACCGCCGCGAATCCGGCCTGTGCGTCCTGTGGGCAGCACGTGGTTCGGTCCGCTGATGTAGTCGCCCATGGACTGAGGCGTGTGATGCCCGATGAAGACCGAGCCCGCGTTCTTTACCCAGCGCAGATCCGCCCCGGTGTCCACGGTGAGGTGTTCAGGGGCAAGGCGGTTGGTGAGTTCGCGTGCTTCTTCAACGTCAGCCGTGACGAACGCGTAGCCCTGCGCCGCGAGCGACTGCTGCGCAATGTCGTTGCCCTGCGATTGACGCTTCACCTCGAGCGCGACTTCTTCTGCGAGTTGCGCGTTGTTCGTGATGAGGATCGGCAGCGCGTCCGGATCGTGTTCCGCCTGTGCGACGAGGTCGGCAGCGATGCCGCTTGAATCGCCCTTTTCGCTGGTGACGACGATCTCCGTTGGACCGGCGGGCATGTCGATTCCGGTTTCCGACGACACAGCAACTTTTGCTGCCGTTACGTATAGATTCCCAGGGCCGACGATCTTGTCGACGGGGGCAATTGTCTCTGTGCCGTAGGCCATGGCGGCGATTGCCTGTGCTCCACCGATGCGATAGAACTCTGTGACGCCGGCAAGGTACGCGGCCGCCATTGTTTCGCGAGCAGGCTTCGGCGAGCAGACAATGATGCGATCGACGCCTGCGACCTGCGCGGGTGTTGCTGTCATCAGCAGCGTGGACGGAAGCGGGTAGCGTCCGCCGGGAACATAGCAGCCCACGGAGCCGAGCGGGCGCACGATCTGGCCGACTTCCATGCCTTCAACCGGGCGGAAGCTCCACGCACGCGGAAGCTGGCGTTCGGCGAAGGCTCGGATATTTGCCTGGGCGAGACGCATCGCGGCTTTCAGGTCTTCGCTTGTCGCTTCCCATGCAGTCTGCATCTCTTCGCGCGTGACGAGAAGCGGCTGTTCGGCGGTGAGGCCGTCAAACCGCACAGCGTATTCGCGTACACCGGCGTCGCCTCCCTGGCGTACGTCGGCGAGGATCGTGCGAACGGTCGCATCGACTTTCGCCGTGTTGACGGCGCCACGACTTTCTACCTGCGCAATTGCCTTCTGCGCGGCTGCCGCGTTCTCGCCGAATGTTTTTAGAATCTTCAAACGCCGCTCCCTAGTAGTGCCGCTGGCGCGAGCGCGGTCCACGCACCGGCTGCATGCGCACGGGCTGACGGCCAGGCGATCGAAGCTGCGCGTTCATCATGCGGCGCTCCTCGCGCGAACCGGTGATCACGACGCGCTTTGCGGACTCCGCCTGAGCGGGATACACGCGCGCAGGCTTCTTCGGATCGATGACAACGATGAGTCTCATGCCGGCGGCGAGCTTCTGTCCTGGTGCCGTGCGTGTGCTCAGGGTGACCTCGCGTGGAGCGTCTGCGTCAGGTTCCTGCAGGCGCAGAACGATCTTCTTGAGGTCGAGCCGCTTCGCCCATCCGCTAACTGGGCCGATGGAGACGACAGTCGCGTAGACGACAGTGCCGTGCTTCTCGGCATACTTCTGCCGCAGCTTCTGCAGCAGATAGTTGATGCCCGTCCAAAGAGCCGCCGCCAGAACAAGCGAGCCGAGAACAATCCAGAAAATCTTCATAGTGAAGCCTGCCTTTACTACAAGACCACTTTGCTGAGTGGGTACTCCACGATGCCTGTGCCACCCGCGGCCTTCAGCCGCGGAATCACATCGCGTACGGTTGATTGATCGAGAATGGTGTTTACCGCCATCCAGTTCGCATCGCGCAGGTTGTTCACTGTCGGCGAGTTGAGCGCGGGAAGCACGTTCAGCACTGCATCCAGATTATGCTTCTCGACATTCAGCATCAGGCCGACCTGCACCTGCGCCGCCATCGCGCCGTTCAGCATGAGGCTCAGCGTTTCGATCTTGTTGCGCTTCCATGTGTCTGCCCACGCGGTCCTGTTTGCGATGAGCTGCGTTTCGCTTTCCATCAGCGTTTCGATGATGCGCAGGCGATTGGCGCGTAAAGAGCTACCCGTTTCGGTGACTTCGACGATGGCGTCTGCAAGCATCGGCGGCTTCACCTCTGTCGCGCCCCAGCTGAATTCGACCTTCACAGGAATGTTCCGTTCCGCGAAGTAGCGCTTACTGAATTCGACCAGCTCCGTCGCGATCGTTTTGCCGGCAAGGTCCTCGGGCTTTTGGAATGGTGAGTCTTCCGGCACAGCGAGCACCCACTTCACGCGCGTGCGGCTTGCTTTGGAATACGTGAGGGAGGTGACACGCTCGACATCGCTCTGGTTCTCGAGCACCCAGTCGTTGCCGGTAAGGCCCGCATCCAGGGCGCCGTGCTCGACGTAGCGGGCCATCTCTTGCGCGCGCACGAGCATGCATTCGATTTCGATGTCGTCGATAGTAGGGAAGTAGCTGCGACCGGAAGCGTAGATGTGCCACCCGGCGCTCTCGAATAGCGCGATCGTGGCGTCCTGAAGAGATCCCTTAGGGATGCCGAGCTTGAGTTTGTTGCCTGCGGGCATTACTTCTTCTCCATTGCGATGGGCTTGGTGAAGCAGCTTACGGTTCCTTCGTGGCACACCAGACCATCGCCTTCAACGTCGACTTTGAACAAAAGTGCGTCGTTGTCACAGTCGGTCGCCGCTTCAACGATGCGCAGGCGGTTTCCGCTGGTTTCACCCTTCATCCAGAGCTTGTTGCGCGTACGTGACCAGAAGGTGACGAAGCCGCTTTCCTGCGTCTTTCTGTAGCTTTCCTCGTTCAGGAAACCGAGCATCAGAACCTCGCCCGATTTGGCATCCTGCACGATGCCGGCAACCATTCCGCCTGCTTTGGCAAAGTCGATTGTTTGTTCTTCCGTCCGTGCTGCCATGCTGTCCTCTCGCTGCTATCGTTCGACCCTGCCGGCACGCAATCACCATAAGCGCAGCAAAAAGCCCGCTTGCGTCATGCGCGTCGGCGGGCTTGTTCTTGAATCCTGAAGTGCGCTTACTTTGCCGCACCGGACACAGCCGCCAACGCGCTCGCCGCGCGGTGATGGTGCCCGAAGTGATGCAGAAAAGCGCTCATTGAACTTTTAAGGTACGTGGGACTGTGGACGGTGTCAACGAGGTTCTGTACGAGATAGAGGTGTGTACACCTCGAACGAAGCGCACATTACCAGGAGCCTGCAATGCGAACTCTCGCTGCTGCAGACCCCTCAGTTGATGGTGACGCTGAACGTGGTGGAAGCAGTTGTGCCCGTCGCAGACCCCGTGCCAGAAACAGTGACTGTGTACGTGCCGGCACTGCTATGGACAACCGTGGATGGGCCGGCCGACCCTACATTCCCGCCGGAACCACAACCGGAGATGCTGCCCAGGACACCCACGGAGAGCACAAGGGCGGCAAGCAACTGCAAGCGCCGACGCTTACCGGCAGGAACGCAGAAGAGCAGAAGTGCCAGTACTGCTCCCCCGCCAGCCAGGCTGCCCGCAGTAACACCGCGTGCCTGGGTTACCGTTACAGCAGCAGTGGAGTTGATGGTGACCATTGCCGATGCCGTGCTACCACTGCTGAGCGTGACAGAAGCGGGATTGACCGAGCATGAGGGCTGGTAATAAGCGGTGGTTGCTGAGATGGAGCAGCGCAGAGCGACAGTATCAGAAAACCCGGATCCTGCGACGACGCTGATGCTCTGCGTGTTGCCGGAGGTCGCCCCGGAGCTCAAGGAGATCGAAGTCGTGGCTGGGCTCAACGTAAAGGAAGATGTCGTTCCTCCACCTCCCGTAGACGAACCGGACACTGCCGCCACATAGTTTGCAACGTCCATGGAACCCCACCCAGTTACCGGGTCCCATCCCGCGGCAACGGAGTATCCTTGGACCCCGCCGGTAAGAGTTGTAGTACCTGACGTCGTGTTGTTGCACAATGAAGGGGTCGTGATGACACAATTCGTAACGCCGGAGCTAGCAATGGTTGTGTCATGAAAGACACCGTTTATTGGCGTCGCCCCGAGCGTATAGAGGGTTGCGTTGATGTTGCCTTGTCGTCCGCCTAATTTCTGGTTAGTAACAGCCTGAATCGCCGCCATCGATGGCGCCGCTGCGGAGGTGCCTCCAAATGAATAAAATCCGGTCGTCAAACAATTTGCGCCGAGATAGTTCAGGCAAGTGACAAAGCCGTCATGCGGTGAGCTGGTGAGAGCCATGTCAGGCATCCAGCGATAGTTTCCTGTAAACACTGCCGCGCTCTGGTAAGAGGGTTTGGGCAGGTAAATGCTTACCCCGCCCCCAGTTCCGCTTTCGTCATATTGCCCGCTGCTGCTTACGCTGACGTCATTCCAGGCGCCTTCAGGAATGTAGGAAAGAATTGACGTGTGCGTCGTGGGATTGCTTGTCGGAGACCAGTACAACGATGCGTTCGTCGAATCCGCGAACTCCGTTCCTCCCATGCAAGTGACGTAAGGCGAGCACAGGTCGTTCACACTGCGAATGGTGTCGTAGTTGTGGGTGGAATCGTCGAAAGCCTTACAGGCTGCGGCACCGTCGTCGCCCGCCGACACGAAAACGGAAATGCCTTGCGCGGCGGCACTCTGAAAGATGGAACTTTCGTAGAGGGTGGAGGATGAGCCGTTCAAGTACTCGCAGCCACCAAAGCTTACCGAGAGAATGGGATCGTTCAGCGTATCGATGGCGTATCGAATCGAGATGAACAATCCATCCGTTGCGTATGTCGTGCCACCGTTGACGTCGCCAGAGACAACTAGATCGACCTGTGCGCCGGGCGCATTGCCCAGTGTCCGGTCAATGTCCAGCGTCGCCTCGTCCTGGTATCCATTGTCCTTTCCGGAAGCATCACCCGGCGTGCCTGGGTCTACTCCAGTCGGCGGAATGACTACATTTGGCTGCTTTGCGGTCTGGCCCTGTAGCGACTGAAGGTTCGAAATATCAGAGGCGTCAACTCGCGATTCACCAGCTACTGCAATCTTTTGGCCGCTGCCCGTGTATCCCGCCGAGTACACCGAGTTCATGTCGTACGCGATCGCGAAGTCACCTGCAACCAGGTAGTGACCGCCCTTGGTGCCTGTTAGAGCGGGCGTATACCCGACGCTGCTCTGGGCAGGTACAAAGTCACCACGCTTGGCGGTCGGATGATGAACAGACTGCGAAAGACCGGCGATGGTTTTTATGGCAGGCACGAGTGCTGTGGGAACGGCAGGCTCATCGATCAAGGAGTACCTGTTTTCGCCATTTGCAAGACTGAAGATTCGGAAGCTCGTCGAAAAGGCAGAGGCAACGGCTGATACGGGTCCGCCAAAGGTGATCAGGGTTCTGCTAGGTGACACTTCCGAGACGGATAGACCTCTGGACTGCAGCCAACCTGTAACTGCATCCACGTCGGATTGCGCCGGGCCATACAGCTCGCCCACCTGAGCGGGGAGGAGCCATTGGTGGTAGCGCGGCGACGACGGGTTTTGCTGGTCTGCGAGCAGTTGTTCGAAAGCCGCTTCGACTTCCGGCGCGCGATTCAGGACGATCGTCAACCGGGCGAACGAAGCTCCAGAGGACATCGCTGTCGAGGGCAGCTTTTCCAGGTTCGCAAACACAGGTACGTGACCGCTGAGCCGCGTCGTCCGCCCGGCATCGACAGCTTGCTTCACCTGAGCCGACCTGGCGACAACCGCAGGCGATTGCGCGCTTGCGAGACAAACCGAAGAAAGGGTCACAACTGCGACTCTCAAAAGCGTGCTGGCGCGGAACGAGTGTTGCTGCTGAGAACGCGACATATGTTCTCTATAAGACGCTAAATCTCGCATCGAGTTTCGGTCGCGACCAAAGCCTTGGTGCAACAAAGACGAAACCGATATCATCGGACGCGAAGGTTTCGATATGGCGCAAACCGAATCACGAATGGTGACCCTGGGCACGATCGCGCCCGCATTTGAGCTGGTCGACGTGCTCTCTGGTAAGGCGATGAGCCGCGACGACGTATTTGCGTTCAGCTGGGATGACGGAGCGTCCGAAGCAGCCGAGCGCTCGACGGCAGGCGGCAGCGCCAGAAAACATGGATTGCTGGTGATGTTTGTGTGCGTACATTGCCCGTACGTCAAACATGTGGAGCAGGAACTGGCCCGGATAGGCCAGGACTATTTTGGTGAGGGTAGCGGACCGATTGCCATTGCGGCCATTCAATCGAACGACATCGTGGCTTATGCGCAGGACTCACCCGAGGAAATGAAGAAGCAGGCCGAGAGACTTGGCTGGACATTTCCCTACTTCCTCGATGAGACGCAGGAGGTCGCGCGGTCCTACAACGCGGCGTGCACGCCTGACTTCTTCCTTTTTGATGCGAACATGAAGCTGGTCTACCGGGGCCAGCTGGATGACAGCCGGCCGAAGCGCGGAGACTCTGGGAACGGGGTACCTGTCACGGGGCGCGACCTGCGGGCAGCGATGGACGCAGTCATCGCCGGCAAGCGGCCCGACACCAATCAGCGAGGGAGCATCGGTTGCAACATCAAGTGGCGCGAAGCGAAATAGCTACGACGCTGCCTCACGCCAGATAGGTACACGAAGATGAACGAAGCATTGGAAAAGCTGAAAGCCGGTGTACGGCGCTTCCAGACGAAAACCTACCCACAGAACGCGGAGAGCTATCGGAGGGCTGCGAGCGAGCCGCAGCGGCCGCACACGCTGATGATTACGTGCGCGGACTCCCGGATCGACATCGAAACGGTTACTGATTCCAGGCCGGGCGAACTCTTCATCATGCGCAATGTGGGCAATATCGTTCCAGGCTACGGCGAGATGATGGGCGGTGTCAGTGCGGTGATCGAATATGCGGTTTCAAATCTCAAAGTGCAGCATGCGGTGATTTGCGGCCACAGTGATTGTGGCGCGATGAAGGCCTTGGTCGCACCCGAGTCACTGGCTGCGCTGCCGACGGTGAGAAGCTGGCTTACGAATGCACACGCCGCAGAGGTGGCATGGTCCGCCACGACCAGGGAGGACGAAACGCCCACCGAAGCACTGGCTCGCTTGACCGAGCAAAACGTTCTTCTACAGTTGCAACATCTGCGCACGCATCCTGCTGTGGCCGGTGCCATGGCCCGGCAGGAGCTTACGATTTCGGGTTGGGTGTATGACATCGCCACGGGCCATGTTCGCGTTGCGGCTGATGGCGCGGAGATATTTACACCTGTTCCGGCAGCTCCCGCTTCGTAAATCGGAACTAATGATGAACGGCAAATAACAAACGCCAGGCAGCCGCCCGGCGTTTGTTGCTGAAGAGGAGACGCTTATTCCTTTGTGAGAGCGTCGGATCCGTGCTGCTTGACCATTTTGTTGTAAATACCCAGCAGGAGAAAGGGTGCTACCCACTGGCCAACAAAGAGAGCACCGTGGTCTTTCTTGGAAGCTTTGAAGGCCATGGAGGCACCGATGGATGCGACTGCAAGTGCCAGAAACAAGCTGGATGGGACTTTAGAGGTGTACTTTTCAATCGCAGCTGTGACTTGATCTTCCTGCGACTCACCTGCATGTACTCGGTAATCAGACATGGTTGCAAATCTCCCCGGCTGGTTGCCGTGATTGAGAGAGATGCTGTTTCGCCCTGCGGCGTTCGCCCTTGCACCAAAATTTGCCGCATTGTGAAGTTCTTTGCGCCGTTTTGCGACTCTGCCAAGTTCTTGCTCGGCCATCCTGATATCTGTTGAATGTTCCGTGAATGTTGAAATCCGGCGCACGCTGACTTTATGCGGTGGTTCCCGTCAGGAGGGCCAGCAACCCCTAACGAATGAATAAGTTAGAGCTTTTTGAGTTACATCGCTGGAGAAAATGACCTGAGCGCATCGGTCAACGCAGGTAAATCACGGGCTTGCTCCCATGCTGCGTCGCAGATAGACTGGCGAGGCATCCAACGCAGGCCCATTCCAGTCATAAGGCAAAATACGATGAAGACTTCCGCCCGTCTCGCACTACTCTGCTGCTTGTCCCTCATTCCAGCGATCGCCCACGCACAGACTTTATACGGGTGCGTCGATTCCCCCGAGTGTCCCACGGCAGTGCTTGGTTTGGTAGGCGCGGTTGGTGCCGCTCTGTATACACGTTTTCGGTCGCGCTAGTCACCCAGTTCTGAGAGGCCGCCGCGTGGACTTGCGGCGGCCTTCCCTTTGCGACCTCCTGCGTTCCGGAGTAGAGACAAAGGTGTTTCAGGGTAGACTAAAGACAAGAAATATCTTGAGTTGCGCGCCAGAAGCGGCGCATGACCTCTTAGAAACGGATCCCCCGCAGGCGTGACCTTTGCTGAAATTTGTTCGCGAAAAGTTTTATTGAAACAAATCCTGCCCGTCTTCTTCGTGTTTGCTCTTTTCGCTTCGCCGGGATTGCTTGCACAAGTAGGCGCTGGTGCTCCGGGTGCAGCGAGCGGAGTCGCCTCAGGAGCTACGGGCCAGGCGGCGTCGGGTCAGAGTGGAACAAACTCCGCGAATGGAACGAATTCCGGTAGTAACAACACCCAGAACAACTCGAAGACAGCGGATCGCGGCGATCGAGAGAACCAGCCGGATCGCCGTGTAGATCTTCCTGCCGGCACACAGGATCCACTTACCGAGTTTCAGCAGATGGTCTCGGCGACGACAGGACGTCAGCTGCCGATTTTTGGTGCCGCGCTTTTCGGTGGGGTACCCTCAACCTTTGCTCCTGTAACCGATGTTCCGGTCGGACCCGGGTACATTCTGGGCCCCGGCGATGAGGTGCGACTTCAACTTACCGGTCAGGTAAACCAGCAATTTGACCTGGTAGTCGATCGCACCGGGGCAATTGCTATCCCTGATCTGGGAACAGTCCACGTGGCAGGTCTGCCGTATGGGCAGCTTACCTCGTTTTTGAATGCGCAGCTGAGCCGGATCTATCGCAACTTCACTGTCGATGCAAATTTGGGCTCGCTACGAACAATTCAAGTGTTCGTGACCGGGTACGCGCGCCGTCCCGGTGCGTTCTCAATCAGCTCGCTAAGCACACTGACGAACGCTGTCTTTGCTTCTGGCGGCGCGCTGCCGCAAGGTTCATTGCGAGATATTCAGGTGAAACGTGGAGGGAAGACGATAGATCATTTCGATCTATACGAATTATTGCTGAACGGTGACAAGACTCACGACATTCCGCTCGTTTCGGGAGACGTTATCTTCATTCCAACCATCGGGCCGCAGGTCGCTTTGGTTGGCAGTGTGAACAACTCAGCGATTTATGAGTTGAAGGGCGATACGACAATCGATCAACTGGTGCGGATGGCTGGTGGAACCACCAGTGTGGCGGCAACCGCAACGCTTCGCCTGGAGCGCGTGTACCAACACACGACACTGACGGTAAACGACGTGAATGCCGCAACCATGGGCGGCGAGGTGTTGAAGGATGGCGACATTGTGTCGGTATCCTCCATCGTTGACCGGTTCCGAAATGCGGTCACGCTTCGCGGTAATGTTGCTAATCCAGGAAGATATGTCTGGCGCCCGGGAATGCGCATCAGTGATCTGATTCCGAACAAGGAATCTCTGATCACGCGCGGTTACTGGAGGAAGCGAAATTTGCTTGGCCAGCTTGTGCAGGATTATCAACCAGGAGACGAAACCAGCTCCACGCAAGGCGAAGGCGCGCTACAGGTGAAAGGTAACGCACAGACAAGGGCAGCAGACACCAATGCTCAGTCCGGAACCGGCTCAGCGGAGCCAGGAGGGAATTCTGTTGGAAGCGCATTAACGAGCAGCAACAGTCCGTTCGATGCGAAGAACGACGTCATCCTGAGCGCACCGGATATCTACTGGAGCTATGCCGTCATTGAGCGGCAGAGCACCGCTGACCTCACAACTTCTTTGATCCCCTTCAATCTCGGGAAAATCGTTCTTGAAGGCGACCCGGCGCAAAACTTTGAACTCCTTCCCGGCGACGTCGTCACGATCTTCTCGAAATCAGACCTCCGTGTTCCAAGCACGCAACAAACTCGCTTTGTTCGGCTGGAGGGAGAGTTCGTGGCCGCCGGCGTTTACAGCGTGCTTCCAGGAGAGACACTCCGCGGTCTGCTGCGCCGGGCGGGGGGATTTACCGCAGACGCCTACCTATACGCGTCGGAATTTACTCGAGAATCGACTCGACGGGTAGAACAGCAGCGCCTGCGCGAGTACATCGATCAACTCGATTCGCAAATTTCTTCCACGACAGCGGCGGCGCAGGCGCGCGCTATCAGCACGAATGACCAACTCGCGGCAACAGCCTCCGCAGCCGACGCGAGAAATGCGGTAGACCGTCTGCGCAGGCTTCAGCCAATCGGACGCATCGTGCTGGATCTGAAACCGAACAGCTTTGGTATTGATGCTATTCCTGATCTTGCCTTGGAAGACGGTGATCGATTTATTGTGCCCCGCGTACCGTCCAATGTTTCCGTTGAGGGTCAGGTGTACAACGCCAATGCATTCGTGTACAAGCCGGGACTGCGAGCGCAGGACTACATGCATCGAGCCGGCGGACCCGATCGACAAGCCGATCGCAGGCGAACATTCATCCTGCGCTCTGATGGTTCCGTGGTGAGCAAGCAATATGCAAACGTGGAGCGCGCCGCCATGTACCCGGGCGATACGCTTGTGATCCCTCCGGTCATAGACCGACGATCCCCGTTACAACGCATCATCGAGATCGCTTCTATCGCGAGCAGCACTGCATTCAGTTTCCTCGCTATCGACTATCTCACTCACTGACACGTGAGTGCATACGTTTCGCTGTAGAAGGTTTCACTCCTATGTCCGCTGCCACCGAAAATCTCGTGCTTCCCCCAGCGGCTGAGGGCATGGAAGATGGCAGCATCGATTTGCTCGCAATCGCGGTCGCTATCATTTCGGAATGGCGTATCGGTGTGATCGTGTTCCTCATTGTTACCGCGATCAGCGTTGCCTACGTGTACACGCTGAAGCCGCAGTATGTCGCAACGGCGACGTTTCTCCCACAGGAGGGTCACACCGGTGGGGAAACGTTGGCGTCCTTGTTCTCCAATCGCGGTCCTGGAGCCTTGTATATCGGGCTCTTGCATAGCCGCAGCGTGCAGGACAACACGATTGACCGCTTGAACCTGCTTCAACAGTTTCGTACGCAGGACCGGGAGGTTGCTCGGAATATCCTCGCGTCGAAGAGTACTTTCGTCGAAGGTAGCGATTCTCTCATCACGATTAGCATTCGCGATGGCGATGCTCACATGGCCGCGAGTATCGCTGACGCGTATATGCAGGGTCTTGAAGATCTGAATGACAAAATGGCTGCCGATCAGAGTACTCTCACAAGGCGCTTCTTCGAACACCAACTGCAGCAGGAACGCGATGCTCTGGCGACTGCCGAAATGCAGCTACAGGAACTACAAAAGAGGACTGGTCTTATCCGTCCGGAAACGCAAGCCTCGACAGCGATCGCGAATGTTGCAGGATTGCGTGCCCAGATTGATTCGCTTCGCGTTCAGTTGGCAGGATTGCTGAGCGGCGAGACAGAGCAGAATCCGCGCGTACAGGTCGTCCGTAACCAGCTAGCGGCTCTGGAAGCACAGGAGCGAAACGCTGAAACGGGATCCGGCGCCGCTCCCGTGGGAGCCGCTCCCTCTGCCGTGCAGATTCCGCAGGGCACATTGGATTTGGCACGAGCTCAGCGAGAAGTCGCTTACCACGAAGGTCTGGTCTCGTCCCTTGCAAATCAATATGAAACTGCCCGGCTCAATGAAGCTTCCGCTCGCTCCGTGTTTCAGGTTGTCGATAAAGCAATTGTGCCGGAAACGAAGGCGTGGCCTCCAAGGAAGTCATACCTGGAAGTTTGCTTTCTGCTCGGAATACTCATTGGCATGATCTCGATTGTTGTCAGCTTGGTATCCCGGCGCATCGCTGCCAATGCTAATCATCGTCAGCAACTGATCGCGTTGCGGAGAGCTTTTTCTTCGCGATGAGCGAGAAGGCCACGATCAGCGAACGGAGATCGCATCCGCTTGCGATGTTCCTCACCTGGTTCCTTGTGGTCTTCCTGGTGCTCTTTCCGAAAGGAGGCATCAAGCTCGCGGGTATTCCCTTTACCTGGGGATATGTGGCGATCGGCGTTACCGCGCCGATATTGCTGATTGTGCGGCTCACGCAAATGTCGCTGACCTTACCGATGAGGCTAGTTGCGGCACTAGCGATGCTGATTCCATTTCAGAGTCTTTTTATATATTCGGGCGTGGCAAACGGCGTAACTGAGCTGCAATATTCGATTGGCAACGTCATCAGTTTCTTCTTCTTTCCGCTCGTTTTTCTTTGCGTTTACCCGCCCTTCCTTAGCTACATCGACGGCAGACGCTTAAGCCAGTATTTTCGTTGGTGTATTTTCCTGGCGGCTGTCTGGGGCCTTCTCTTATTTTTTGTAAAGCCGGTTCTGGGACACTTCATTGAAATTCCATACTTAACCGTCAACGCGGCGGATTATGGGCAACTTGAAGCAACCAAGCACATTGCGAGGGGTTACTACGGAAAGCTGATTTCGACCTACAACAATGGGAATTTATACGGCGTTGCAACGCTGATCCTACTGCCCCTCTATCAAGTGTTGGAACGAAGTTGGTGGCGCAAAGCAGTCGTCCTGGCCGCTTTACTTCTTACCTTGGCGCGGTCAGTCTGGGCCGGCTTAGTTATCGCTGAGGCACTCCCGCTTGCTGTTCTATTGCTTCGTCAGGCAGAAACTTTCCCGGTTGTATATCTCGGAAAAGCGCTCAAGAGTGTTCTCGCGTTGATACTTACAATCGGTCTCGTCTTTGTTGCTCTGCTGTTCAACGCCGGAGCGGGCCTGAATTTCCTCTTCGATCCAACTGCGGGTGGACGAACCAGCGAGTTACTCGGTTTCCAATCGGCCGGTCTCGTCCCGGAGCGTGGCCTGAGCGGCTTCTACGAGGTTGCGTATTCGGCAGCAGCCGTCAATTACGGCTGGTTAGGTTTCTGCGCTTTTTCTCTCATCATGGTAAGTCCGCTTCTTCTGCTGCTAGTCGACCCATCTGCGCTACGTTCACCGACCCGTCGCGCCGCGCTGCATGGACTAGTGCTGTACTCCATCATCGCGTGGGTCGACGGCGCCATCCAGTTGATCCCGGTGATGGCGTTTTACTGGTTCACGTATATGATTTTTCTTTTCGGTTGGCCGGGAGAAAAAGCGTCTGCGCTTGCGAAAACTGACAATCGTTCTGTGGGCATGAAGTGGCCCCGACTGCGTTTTGGAGTGTCGGCGCCGGCATCGACACTTTAGGCCGGAGCAATCGGAGACAGATGCTGAATTTCGCTCGCGAAAACGGCTGGGTGCACTTTGTTCTGCGCCGGACTGGTGGCGCTTTTCGCCGAGTACGCGATGTATTTACGGCTCGAAAGCTTAAGTCGCCCAATTTTCGCGTTGGTCGCTATCCGCGGCTTCTGGGACTCTCGCACATGCGCATTGGCAAGAACTTCAACGCCGGAGACGGCCTTTGGCTGGAAGCGATTACTGTTTACGGAGCGCAGGAGTTTTCTCCTAGCTTAGTCATTGAAGACGATGTCACGGTCTCCGACAACGTGCACATAGCGTGTCTGAGCGAAGTGACGATCGGCTCAGGAACGTTGGTCGGGAGCCGTGTCATCATTACTGACCACGCCCACGGGGTGTACAAGGGCCCAGAACAGAGCAATCCTGAGACCCGCCCTGCTGATCGTGTCTTGCATTCCGTCCATGCAGTCTCGGTGGGCCGAAACGTCTGGATCGGAGATGGCGTGGCTGTGTTGGCAGGAGCAACCATCGGCGACGGCGCCATCATCGGCGCGAACTCGGTAGTTACTAATGTTATTCCCCCAAGAACGCTTGCAGTCGGTGCGCCGGCTCGCCCCACTCGCTCCTGGGACGGCGAGGTCAAGCAGTGGCTGCCGGTCGGGCAATGAGCCGATTTGGGCAATGAATGGACTGATGGCACTCTCAGCACTTTGCTGGCAGCCGACTCTGGAACCGCACTTGGTAAACTGAGGATGTGATGCAGTCCACGGCGGTTTCCGATTGAATCGTGCAGGCTGCACAATCGTTTCTCCGAACTACTTCGCGTACGCAAGAACGCTGGCGGCCTCATATCTTACACAGCATCCGAGTCATCGTTTCTTCGTCTTGATCGTCGCAAACCTTACTGAGGACGCGCCTTTTCACGCGGATGTTCTGACGCCAGTCATGCTGCCGGCGATCGGCCTTGCTGACATGTACAGCGAAGCGATGAAATACGACATTCTCGAGCTCAACACGAATGTAAAACCGACGTTCATGAAACATCTGATCGAGGCCTATCAACTTGATGAATTGGTGTATCTGGATCCGGACATTTTCTGTTATGCGCCTCTCGAGCCAGTTTTCACTGCGCTCACCTCAGGAGCAACAGCTGTCCTCACGCCACACCTGACAACGCCTATCTTCGATGGCTTCGTTCCGGGTGAGCAGGAGATGCTTTACAACGGTACGTACAATCTCGGCTTTATTGCTTTGCGGAAATGCGAAGAAGCGATGCGGCTTCTTGACTGGTGGGAGCGGAGATGCCTGGACCTTGGATTCAGCGAAGGGCGCACGGGGCTGTTTGTCGATCAGAAGTGGATGAACCTGGCGCCTGGGTTCTTCGACGGTGTAGCGGTGCTGCGCGATCCTGGTCTCAACATGGCTTACTGGAACCTGCACGAGCGAGAGTTGGTCGCGGAACAACATGGTTACAACGTAGCGGGTACGCAGGAGCGTGCACCAGAACCTCTACGCTTCTTTCATTTCAGTGGAATCGATACCAAAGACCCAATGTCGCTTTCAAGGAACACGGACCGGTTCGCTTTGAAGGACAGGCCAGATTTGCAAGCGATCTTTGCGGACTACAAAGCTGCTGTGGAAGCGAATCGCGGATCGGCCGCGGAGGCTCTCTCCTACGGCTTCGACGCGTTTTCTGACGGCACTGCTGTCACTCGATTAGCGAGACGAATTTACGCCAAGCACCAATCACATTTCAGTGGCGAAGACCCATTTCAAGCTGACGGCAAATTTGCGAAGTTCGCGAAGAAGCTAGGCTTGGTCAAAGGAAAGATCAAGCCGGCCAAGCAGACGTGGAACGACTTCAACCCCAGTGATCGGCGCGTGGAAGCAATTCACCGAATGCTGAAGCTTGCCCTTCGCGTGCTGGGACCTGATAAGTACGAATTGCTGATGCGCTATCTGGCGCACATCGCAATCTTGCGCAACCAATCAGTCTTCTTAGACAACGGGCTTCCGCCAGATCCGGAACGCAGCCGTTGAGACTCACCGCCGACCTGCGCATGTACCGGCACTCCGGTATTGGGCGATATCTTCGAAACCTCTTCCCTCTACTGCTGCCGCGTCTGAACGCAGACAGCATTCGCGTGCTGGGTTCTTCGGAGCTCTTTGGAGAGGAAAATTGGTTTCATGATCCGCGTGTCGAACTTTTCGAAACGCACGCGGCCATTTACAGCATCGCGGAACAACTACTTTCGATGCGGGGGGCCTACCGCAATTCAGATCTGCTGTGGGTACCGCATTACAACGCTCCGCTGTACTACCCCGGCAAATTGATTGCAACGATTCATGACATTGCCCCGCTTATGGTGCCGCAGATCCTGGACAATTCGATCAAGCGCTTTTATGCGCAGACTCTAATCCGCAGAACGGTGTCGCAGGCGGCGGCCATTTTCTGCGTGTCAGACTTTACCCGGCAGGAAGTCGAAGTCCAACTGAGCATCGATGCATCACGTCTGATCGTCACGAAGCCAGGGCTCGATTTGGACTGGCCAAACGTGATGACTCCCCATTGTGAGGATGATGATGTGCCCTACCTTCTTTTCGTGGGAAATATCAAGCCTAACAAGAACCTTGGCTTCTTGCTCCAAGCGTTTGACAAAGTGAGAGGCCAGATTCCACATCGCCTCCTTATCGTAGGACGGATGCACGGGTTCTCGACCGCTGATAAGGCCGTGAAGGGGCGCGCGGCAGAAGCTGGTGATCGCGTGAGAATGGCTGGTGAAGTGTCAGATAAGGAATTGCAGCGGCTTTATGCCGGAGCATCCGCGCTGGTGGTGCCTTCTGTGTATGAGGGTTTTGGCCTCACTTTGCTCGAAGCCATGCAACTTGGCTGCCCCGTTATTTCATCATCGGCCGGCAGTCTACCGGAAGTGGGTGGCGATGCGGCCATGTACTTCGATCCCAGTTCAATGAATGAGCTTGCAGCCTGTCTTTTGCGCTTGCAGATGGAGGGGGTTGCAGAAGGATTACGTGAGAAAGGCCGTCAGCGCGTGCTGGAGTTTTCTTTCGAGGACTGCGCCATGAAGACAGCAGTTGCGCTGAATTTTCACATGCAAGCGGTTTCTTAGCTGCGCCGGAAGTGCAGTGGCACCCCGTCCAACTCAGTACAGCCGCGAGAGTGGTTTTTGCATCGTACAAAGTAGTTCCCGGGTACTTGTTTCATTTGCGTCAATTTGGCAATTTGGCAAAACAGACCGCCTAGCGTGAGCATTCTTTGTTCAATGCACAGGAAGCGTGAAGGGACTAAACTTTAGACATATTTCAAGATGCGTGGGTATCGACCCATGTAGAGTATTCGGGCTCCTGCACATGAGAACACACGCGGGGGTTGTAAGCAGGCAAGGAGTGCTGCTGCAGAAAACCATCGTGCGAACGATGCGCAGAGTGAGTTCGGCAACCAGGCGGTTGTGGCGGGCTTGAGGAAACGGCAACGAATGGCCTTCGAATTTGAGTCGCACGATTCGGATACATTCTCCACGGTCGGGGGTCTGTTCACGACCGGTGAGCCAGCAACAAGCGAACCGAATGTAGGCGCAGCAAAATCGCCGGTAGCTAACCTTGAGAGCCGGTTTGATTACCGCATCATCAAGCGCGCCTTCGATCTTTTCTTCGTTGTTCTCATGTCACCAGCGCTTCTTGCGCTGGTCGTCATTATTGCGCTTGCAGTTCGTTCCAGTTCTCCCGGACCTATCTTCTTCTCCCATCGGCGAATTCGAAATCACGGAAAGTTCTTTTCCATGTGGAAATTTCGGACCATGTGCGTGAACTCGCAGGAAGTGCTTGAAAGCCATTTCGTCATGAATCCAGAAGCTCGGTTGGAATGGAGGAAAGCGCACAAGCTGAAGGATGATCCACGAGTCTTCCCTGTGGGGAAGCTGTTGCGGCGAACAAGCCTTGATGAACTTCCTCAGTTCTGGAATGTGTTGACAGGCTCCATGAGCCTCGTGGGACCTCGCCCGATTGTGGCCGCGGAAGTCGAAAAATACGGGAATTATTTCTCAGACTATTGCATGGCAAAGCCTGGCATTACTGGTCTATGGCAAGTCTCAGGACGCAGCAAGACGAGCTATCCAGAACGCGTGCAGCTGGACCGCCAATATGCGCACACCTGGAGTCTTATGGGCGATCTCAAGATTCTCGTCCGCACGCTGACTTCCGTCTTTAACAGCGACGGCGCATACTAACGACCAAGGATTGGTCCAGGTGCGAGTTGCTGTTGTTCACCATTGGTTTGTCACTCGTGGCGGTGGGGAGCGGGTCGCGGAATGCATTGCTTCACTCTTTCCGCAGGCAGAACTTTTTACCCTGGTGGCAAGTCCCGCCGGACTACCGCGTACGCTGGCAAATCGCAAGCTGCATACTTCCTATCTTCAGCGTCTTCCGCTGGCACGCACACACCATCGCCACTTCCTCCCGTTCTATCCCTCAGCGACCGAGCGCCTGGATTTGCGTGGGTTTGATCTTGTGTTGTCTTCCGATAGCGGTCCGGTGAAGGGTGTGCGTGTGAGCGGGCATGCAAAGCACATCTGCTATTGCCATTCACCCATGCGCTATCTATGGGATGGATTTGAGCAATACCGGTCCGCTATGGATCCCATAACGCGGGCCGCCTTCACAGCGGCAGCGGGGCTAGTGCGCGATTGGGATGCCACGGTCGCCCGACGCGTTACGTACTTCCTTGCAAACTCAGACTATGTAGCCGAGCGCATTCGGCGTGTGTATCGGCGCGATGCCGAGGTGATTCATCCGCCGATTGATCTACATCGCGCGCAAGGCGTTGCTGATGTGCGGCCGAGTGACCACTATCTTTGCGCGGGGCGACTTGTCTCGTACAAACGCACCGAGGTGCTCCTGGAGGCTTGTCGGAAACTTGGTCGCAAGCTGAGGATTGCGGGTACAGGCCCGGAAGAAACAAAGCTGCGCCGTATAGCCGCTCGCGATCCGAACATCGAGTTCTTAGGTGAAGTCAGTACCGGACAGTTGTGGCGCGAACTTGCGGCCTGCAGGGCACTGCTGTTTGCGGCTGATGAAGACTTCGGCATGATTCCCCTGGAGGCGCAAGCGTGCGGACGCCCGGTGATCGCGTTCGGTGCGGGAGGTTCTCTCGAGACTGTGCGGGGCAACGGGCCCGATCCTACAGGAATGTACTTTGCAGAGCAGACCCCGGACTCGGTTGCCGGTGCGATTTTGCGCTGGGAAGCGGACCGGGAGGAAGCTTTCCGACCGGAAGTCGCCCGCGGGTGGGCCAGCCGATTTGCCACGCCTATTTTTCTAAAGCGTTACCGTGAGTTCGTACTGCGGCATGTACCGGCGGCGGAGGAAGACGCAATCACTGCAGAAGAAGCGAACCGTATAGTTTCTGAGGGAGAGGGCGAGTAGTGCAGGGCATGCGAGATCTTCTACGTGGTTCACTGAGCCGCAGCCTCCGAGAGCTGAGCGCTGCAGATCGCCTTGCCGCTGCATGGCCTGTCGCTTGCGGAAGTGCTCTTGCTTCTCGTGGTGAAATTGAGTACCTGGACGAGCGCAATGTTCTATTCGTTGATGTCGACGGCGCCGAGTGGATGCAGCCTTTTCTTTCGGTACGTGCGGCACTCGCAAGCGATCTGGCGAAGATTTCAGCGGTCGTTGTCAGCGAGATACACTTCAGAGTGAAGCCATTCACTAAGGTGCGTTCCGCTGCTGTCGTGGAGGAGCCGCAAACGCGCTCCCGGAGTGAAGCATGAATGCCGTTGAAAAGGTCACGCTGGAGCAAGTGCAAGATGTTGCCACGCTGGCCAATCTCGAACTGAGTCCTGAAGAACTTCCGCGTCTCGCCAATGATCTAAACGCCATTCTCGGATATGTAGAACAGTTGAACGAGTTAGATACAACATATGTGTTGCCGATGGCTCAGGTTTCCGAAGTCCTGGGAATCCAACCCTCTCTCGCTGGGGAGAGTCTCCGTGCGGACCAAGTGCGCCCGTCTCTTGATCGCGGTGCGGTGATGGCGGAAGCTCCAGAAACAGACGGTCGCTTCTTCAAGGTTCCGAAGGTCATTGAACGTTAGCCGAGGCGTTTCCCAAAGCACTTTGATTGAAAGAGAGCCCGATAGCCCGATGGCTGATGCAGTACATCCAGAACTAGAAACGATGACACTGGACGCCGCGCGGAGCGCGGTACAGGAAGGCCGACTGACAGCGTTCGCGCTTGCGGAGCAGCATTACGGCAGGATTGGTGCGGTCGATCCCGGTGTTAACAGTTATCTTGCTTTGTCGCGTGAGCGTGCATTGGAACAGGCGGAGAAGATTGATGCCGCGGCGAAAGCCGGTGGTCCGCTTGGTCCGCTCGCCGGCGTGCCGCTCGGCATTAAAGATGTTTTGGTGATGCGCGGGGCACCTGCCACCGCAGGCTCACGCATTCTGAAGGACTATCACCCGCCATACGACGCCACGGCTGTCGCAAAGTTGGAAGCCGCCGGAGCGGTCTTGCTAGGCAAGTTGAATTGTGACGAGTTTGCGATGGGTTCATCCAACGAAAACTCCGCCTACGGTCCTGTGCAGAATCCGCGGGCCCCCGGCCATGTTCCAGGTGGATCTTCGGGAGGCTCAGCCGCTGCTGTCGCTGCGGGCTTGTGTATCGGCTCACTGGGAACGGACACGGGCGGCTCCATTCGCCAGCCTGCGGCCTTCTGCGGCGTTGTCGGAGTGCTACCAACCTACGGCCGCGTCTCGCGCTATGGCCTGATCGCTTTCGCATCGTCGCTTGACCGCGTCGGTCCACTCGCTCGATCAGTAAAGGACGCCGCAACACTGTTGGAAGTGCTGGCTGGACCAGATCCGATGGACGCGACTTCGTCTGCTCAGCCGGTGCCGAGCTACAACGTAGAAGCAGCCAAACCTGTCAGCGGTTTGAAGATTGGCGTCCCGGAAGAATATTTCGGAGAAGGGTTAGACCCCGAGCTTCGCCAAGCAGTCGAGAAGGCGCTTGATGACCTGCGTGCTGGCGGATGCACGGTCGAAAAGATTTCGCTGCCGCACACACGCTACGCTGTGCCGACGTACTATCTCATCGCTACCGCGGAAGCCAGTTCGAACCTTTCACGCTTCGATGGTGTGCGATTCGGCCTGCGTTCAGCCGAGTCGAACACGCTTGCGGCGATGTTTCGTAATTCACGCGACGAGGGCTTTGGCGCGGAAGTGAAGCGGCGCATTCTGCTGGGCACTTATGCGCTGTCAGCGGGCTATTACGACGCCTACTACCGCAAGGCGCAACAGGTACGGGCTCTACTAGCGCATGACTTCCTGAACGCGTTCGCAAAAGTCGACGCCATCGTATGCCCCGTCACGCCGAGCCCGGCATTCAAGCTCGGCGAAAAGACGGACGATCCATTGCAGATGTACCTAGAAGATATCTACTCGGTCGCTGCGTCGCTGGCCGGCATCTGTGGCATGAGCGTTCCGTGCGGGACGACAGCGGCTGGTTTGCCGGTTGGCGTTCAGGTATTAGCGAAACACTTCGAGGAAGCGAAAATGCTGCGTGTGGGCGCGGCGATCGAAGCTGCGCAAGCGGGATGACGCGTTTGCGCTTTCTTGCCTTCTGTTTCGCGTGCGGTGTGGTTCACGCGCAAGCCACTCCTGTCGCACCTCCTGCGAACCCAGCAAAGCCTAGTGTTCAGCAAGCGATCACCGTAACGGCTGACCGTGGGTTGGTCGGAGTCAATGACTCTGCTTCAAGCGTCGCTGTGCTCACGGAGCAGCAGCTTGAGCAGGCTCCCGGCCTTGCATTGGATGACCGTCTGCATTCTGTTGCTGGATTCCAACTCTTCCGGCGTACAAGTTCATGGACCGCGAATCCAACATCGCAAGGCGTAAGCCTGCGCGGTCTCGGAAGCACTGCTGCAAGCCGAACGCTGGTTGTCAGCGATCAGGTTCCGCTCAACGATCCCTTTGGAGGTTGGATTCACTGGGACGAAATCCCGACGCTGTCCATTCAGGATGTGCAGTTGCTTCGGGGCGGATCGGCGGACCTTTATGGATCGAGTGCGATCGGCGGAGTGATCGAGGTCGTGCCTGCCACGCCGGAAGCATCGCATTTTCGCTTTGCCGGTGCCGGATCAGGAGCAACGCAGAACTCCGGGCTTGGCGACGCGCTGCTCTCCACCAGCAACAATCGCGTTGCGTCGCTGGGTGCCGGTGAGGCGCTGACGACGGATGGCTACATTCCGACTGCGCCTCAGTTTCGTGGGCTCGTCGATGTGCCGTCCAATGTCACGGAGCAAGCCGGCCATGTCGAAGTAAGAACGCCTGTACGCCTGACCGACATGTCCGGATTCCTTCGCGGCAATGTTCTCAACGAGTCCAGATCCAACGGAACTCCGCTGCAGACAAACGCGACGCGCCTGTGGAGGTATGGCGGTGGAGCAGACGCAGCTCAGACGAAGTCGCACGAAGCTCTGCGCATCTTCGGGTCGCGCGAAGGATATCGGCAAAGCTTTTCCTCGATAGCGGCAGATCGAAATACAGAACGACTCACAAAGCTGCAGCGCGTGCCAACCGATGAGTTCGGATCATCGCTGCAAGGGAGTCACGCGTTTATGCAGCCATTTACGGCAGCGGTCGGCGTGGATGTGCGTGACGTTCGTGCGACAGACGCCGAAGAGAGCGTTGCGAATGCTGCTGTTACCTCGACGACGAGTATCAGCGCACGCCAGCGAGAAGTTGGAGGCTTTGTCAACGCCATCTGGCAGCCACACGGATGGTCGTTGTCTGGTTCTGTGCGCGTGGATTCCTTCCGTACGTTCGATGCCCAGCAGCTCGTCTCAACAACGCGGTTGCGAACGCCTCTTCCAGAGATCGATGAGCTAATCGCAAGCCCGCGCGCAGGATTAGCGCGCTATCTGCCGCATGGCCTCGCGCTTACCGGCACGGCGTTTCGAGCGTTTCGTGGACCGACGATGAATGAACTCTACCGCACCGGGCAGGTAGGGCAGCAGACGACGCTTGCGAACAACAATTTGCTTGCAGAGCGCGCCACGGGATTCGAGTTTGGGGGTGAGTGGCAATCGCAGAGAGCGGGTCAACTGCGCGCCTCCTACTTTTGGACTGAGGTGAACCGTCCGATCTCCGCGGTGCTGCTGACGCAGATAGCGACAGCCCAAACGCTACAGCGGCAGAACCTTGGACAGATACGCAGCCGCGGCGTCATGGTGGAATCACAGTCGCGTCAGTGGCGAGGTCTGGACGCAACTGTTGGCTATCAGTTTGCAATCGCGACGGTGACAGCATTCAACACCAGCAGTCCGGCACAGAACAATCTCATCGGCAACTGGATTCCGCAGGTGCCACGCGAGGCCGTAACGGCAACAGTGAACTATGTCGCAGCGCACGTCGCGAACCTTCACCTCATCGGTAGCTACACAGGGCAGCAGTTTGATGATGCGGAGAACCAATACCGTCTGCATCCCTTCGCGCGCCTCGATATGTCTGCGGACCGCACACTGTGGCGAGATCTTTCAGTGTTCGCTTCAGCGCAGAATCTGCTCGACCGCAGTATTGATGCTGGACGCACACCCATTCTGACCCTTGCATCACCAAGGCTCGTACAGGCAGGGCTTCGCTTCAACTTCAGTCGTTAGGCGCTGTCCGATTGCGTGACTCTCAACGCATTTTGCGCGGAAAGTTGCGCGCAACACGGCGTGGTGAGTGGCGTTTCTACTAGTGCAAGGCGGAAGTAAGCGCAGTGCAGGAGGCAACACAATGAAGCTATCTGACCTAACAACGAAGCTTACATGCATGAAGGGGAAAGCAGTTCGAGTCCTGGCGGCCGGTGCTTTGGCAGGCGCAGTCCTGACCGCGGCAGCTCCCGCCGCACAGGCCCAACGGTTCGGTATCGGCGTGCAGTTTGGCGGCCCGCGCTATTTCGCTCCCCCACCGCCTCCGCCCCGCGTATATGGCTATGGGTACTACAACGGCTACTATCCGGGCTTCCACCCGTACTACGGTGGTGACTGGCGCTATCACAACTATGTGCGCCACGAGGGATGGGAACGCTATCACTACGATCACTTCCGCCACTACTAAAGTTCGAGAAGCAGATTCCTTCGCTTCGCTACGGAATGACAAGCCAGATGTTCGCGCCAGCCGCTTCTAACCGGAAGCGGCTGCGCTGTTTAGAGTGGGCGATAATAGAGCCCTTCCGGCTCGGCGCACGCGAAGCAAAGTCGTTCACCACCGCGCTCGACGAAGCGATCGAAGTTCACACCTTCTCCGCAACGCGCGCAGGTGGTGCGTTCCCCCTTGTAGCCAGGGAACTCGCTGGGCGGAAGAGGAACACGCACCCACTCTTCGCTGAATAGCTTTTCATCCGGCAGCTCACGGTACGCGACCATCTGCTGCTCGTTCTTCGGCAACTCGGGGTAGCGTTCGCGGGCTGCGTTCTTTGAGCTTTCCAGCGCGACAATCCGAATGCCCTTGTACTCGCCCTCGCCGAGCGTTGCGTGAAGATCGACAAAGGTCGCGGCCATCTTGCCCCAGTCTCGGAGCTTCAAAGCACGCTTGCCTACGCGGGCACCGGTGACCACGGCGATCGCATCCGTCGCGCAGCGATCGATCTCGACAAAGACTACTGGCCGCTTGCGGTCAGGATTCGGATTGCCGTATGCATCGAGCTTCTTGCGCGGCTCGTGGATGTCAAGTCTGCGTAACGCGAGCATTGCCATGCGAACGCCGAGGATCTGGCCTGCGCACAAGTGTCCGTGCGCAAGCTCTGCTTCGCGAAGAAGTTCGTCGAGTTCGCCGGCAGTTTCGGTGGCCATTCCTCGATGCTACGCGCATCTTAGAGCTATGCCCGACAGCGAATTTGCCGGAACACAGTGGTGGCAATCCGGAGTCATTTACCAAATCTATCCGCGCAGCTTCCAAGACACAGACGGCGATGGCGTCGGCGATCTGCGCGGCATCACGGCGCGATTGGATTACCTCGTAGGGCTTGGTGTGGACGCGATCTGGATCTCTCCGTTTTATCCATCACCTATGGCGGACTTCGGTTATGACGTCGCAGACTACACCGGGGTGGATCCGCTGTTCGGCACGCTAGCCGACTTCGATGACTTGCTTGCCGCGGCCCACAAGCGTGGGTTGCGCGTCATTCTTGACTTTGTGCCGAACCATAGTTCCGACCAACACCCATGGTTCCTGGAGTCGCGCTCGTCCTGCGACAATCCAAAGCGCAATTGGTACTTGTGGCACGATGCTGCACCTGCGGCCGATGACTGGAAGCCTGCGCGCGAGCGCTTTCCGAACAATTGGACCTCGCACTTCGGCGGTCCAGCATGGCAGTGGGACGAGAAGACGCAGCAGTTCTACTGCCACTCGTTTCTGAAGGAGCAGCCCGACCTGAACTGGCGCAATCCTGAAGTTCGCAGGGCCATGTACGACGCGATGATGTTCTGGCTGGAGCGTGGCGTCGACGGGTTTCGCATGGACGTGCTCTGGTTGTTGATAAAGGACGCGGGCTTCGCGAACAATCCGCCGAACCCGGATTATTCTTCAGAGCAGCATGACCACACGCGGACTCTTCCGGTGCGCAACGCCAATCAGCCCGGAACATACGAAATCGTCGCGGAGATGCGGGCACTGCTGGACAGCTACGGCCCGACCCTGCCGTTGACGAATGGTGCGAGCGAAGAGCCTGACGGACGCAGATCGAATCGAGTGCTCATCGGCGAAATCTATCTTCCGCTGCCGGAGCTGGTTCGCTACTATGGTTTTCCCGCCGAGCAGATAAGCGACCCTGCCGCGCCGCAGTTGAACGGCGCGAATCTCCCGTTCAACTTTCACCTCATCCAGACAAATTGGTCCGCACACGCCATCGCCGACATCATCAACACCTATGAATCTCTGATGCCTGCGGGAGCATGGCCAAATTATGTTCTCGGCAATCATGACCAGCCCCGTCTCGCTTCGCGCATCGGGCTACAGCAGGCGCGCGCGGCAGCGATGCTGCTGCTGACGCTCCGCGGTACGCCGACGCTGTATTACGGCGATGAACTCGGCATGATGGATGTGCCGATCGCGCCGTACCAGGTACAGGACCCTGCCGAGAAGAATGAGCCGGGCAAGGGACGAGGTCGCGATCCGGAGCGCTCGCCGATGCTGTGGGTGAATGCGCCGAACGCGGGTTTCACAACGCCGGAAGCAATGCCGTGGCTGCCGATGGAAAGCGATTGGGCGACGAAGAACGCAGCCGTGCAATCACGCGACAAGAAGTCGATATTCACGCTGTACCGCCGCTTGCTGCATCTTCGTCGCACGTATGACACGTTGCATTCTGGCGCAATCTCGGGTGTCGCTGCGGAAGGGTCGTTGCTGCGCTACCGGCGGGTAGCGTTGCCGGATGGAGCGAGCACCGACTTTCTTGTGCTGCTAAATCTCGGCTCTGACGAAGTGACAGCGCAAGTTCCAGCAGGAACCATTGTGCTGACGACAATCCTCGATGGCGAGGGCGGCAAGGTGGAAGGGCCTGTGACGATTGAAGGTGGAGAAGGGCTTTTGATAGCACTGGACTGAGGCTGCACTTGAGCGTCAGCTATGATGGCGACCATCGAGGAGGCGTAATGCCGTTCATCACTCCGTTTCTCTGGTTCAACGACAACAAAGCTGAAGAAGCAGTCGACTTCTACATTAGCGTCTTCAAGTCCGGGAAGAAGATTGACACCGTAACGATGTCCGTCGAACCCTTTACGAAGGACAAGCCCGTCACCATTTCATTCGAGTTGGATGGGCAGCACTACATTGCATTCAACGGCGTCGGTGCCCGATTTGAGTTCAATGACGCGATCTCGCTGGTCGTTCACTGCAAAGACCAGGAGGAGATCGACTACTACTGGTCAGCTTTGCTCGCGGGCGGCGGCTCGGCGATGGCCTGCGGGTGGCTGCAAGACCGCTACGGTCTGCGCTGGCAGATTTGCCCGATTAACCTTGGGGATTTGATTAAGTCTGCGGGGGCGATGAAGGCGATGATGGGCATGATCAAACTTGACGTCGCCGCATTGCAAAAAGCCGCGGCATCCTAGCGCATAGCCTTCAACTCTTCCGTGCGCCACCGTGCTTGACTGCGGTACGAGATGGCAAAGTTTAGCCAATCCATCGGGGCTTTGGTGAGCAGCGCCTTCTCCCTACGGACACTGGTAGCATTGCGCAATCATGGACCGTCGCAGACTCTTACAACTTTCCCCACTAGCATTGGCAGCAACAGCAGGCCGCATCGCTCCTGCGCAAGTTGCGGTTGAGCATCACGCGATGGACGCGGCATTTAACGTTCGCACCTACGGCGCTACAGGTGATGGAAAGACAGTCGATTCCCCAGCCATCAACCGCGCCATCGAGGCCATTGCTGCTTCAGGCGGTGGCGTGCTCGTCTTTCCTGCAGGCACATATGTTTGTTTTTCAATCCGGCTGAAGAGCAGCGTTGACCTTTATCTCTCTCACAGCTCCATCATCCTCGCCGCCGCGTCTCCTCTTCCTGGCCAAACCACAGGTTATGACGGTGGTGTGTACGACACTGCGGAAGAGAATGATCCGTGGACTCCCTACCAGGACTACGGTCACAATCATTGGCACAATTCGCTGTTCTGGGCAGAAGACGAACACGACTTCAGCATCGTCGGCCCAGGGCTCATACACGGAAAGGGGCTATCCAACGGAAGCAGCATCAAGGATGTGCGCGGTGGCTATCCAAACTTCAGTGCGGAGCAGAAGGGCGTCGGTAACAAAGCAATAGCTCTGAAGAATTGTCGCAACGTTACGCTGCGGGACTTCTCTGTTTTGAAAGGCGGCCACTTCGCACTGCTGGCGACGGGCGTGGACAACATGACGCTCGAGAACCTGTTGGTGGATACAGATCGCGACGGGTTCGACATCGACTGCTGTCGCAATGTCCGCATCTCGAATTGCACCGTCAATTCGCCGTGGGATGATGCGATCTGCCCCAAGTCAAGCTATGCGCTGGGCTATCAACGCTCGACGGACAATGTCACCATCGCCAACAACTATGTGACCGGCACCTACGAGCTCGGCTCGGTCATCGCGGGCACATGGAAGAAGTTTCCGCCGAACGCACGCGTTCCTCGCAATGGACGGATCAAGTGCGGCACAGAATCCAATGGCGGTTTCCGGAACATCACGATCACTGGCAATGTCATGGAAGGATCAAAGGGCATCTCGCTGGAAACGAGCGACGGTGCAGAGTTGGAAGACATTGCTATCTGCAACACTACGATGCGGGATAC